>CAIXWN010000165.1 GCA_903923135.1 uncultured Caulobacteraceae bacterium
GGCTTCGGCCCGCCCGGCGGCGGACGCTTCGCCGGCTTCCCCGTCGGCGGTCGGCTACAGTTGGCCGTCTATCACACCCTCTATCTCACCGACCGCGCCCTCCTCCGTCCGGGCGGCCCGACGCTGGACATGCTCGGCGGCGCGCCGGCCTCCAGCACCGGCGGCCAGTACCGCAACGAGATCGAGGCCCAGCTTGGCCTGGCCCTGGCCGGTTTCGGCGGCCGCCTGTCGGCCGACTGGCGCGAGGGCACGCAGGTCACCGGAGTCCCCGGCGGGGACCTGAGGTTCTCGGGCCTCACGACGCTCAATCTCCGCTTCTTCGACAACTTCACACAGCAGCCGGCGGTAATGCGCCGATATCCCTGGCTGCGCGGCTCGCGCCTGACCCTCAGCGTCGCCAACCTGCTCGACCAGCGCGTGGCCGTTCGCGACGGCGCCGGCTTCACCCCCCTGGGCTACCAGGGCGCCTATCTCGATCCGGCAGGCCGCACCGTCACTCTGAGCTTCCGCAAGGTGTTCTTCTAAAAACAGGACATGTGACGTAATTAGCGATGGACCGACCCGGCCCCGTTCGCCATCATGGCGTCAACGAGACAACGCGCCGCCTTCGCGTCGCGCCGGGAGGACCGCCGCCGATGACCGCCGCACCACGGCCCATGCCCCCAGAGGCGGAGATTCGCGCCATCGTCGGCCACGAATTTCCGGGTGGGATCTACACTGTCGCCCACTGGGAGAACTTCCTGCTCACTGAATGCACGGGCGCCGATCTCCTGCCCGGCGGCATGGTCCACCCGGTGGTGCTCTTCCACATGCCCATACTCGGGGCCAACACCACCATCGGCGAGATGTTCGCCCTGGGCCAGGCCGAGTCCGACTACTCCATCGGCATCGAGAGCTATGACTGGGAGATGTTCCATCCCCTGCTCGAGGAGGTCGCCTACGCTATCGCCGGCAAGGTGGTCGCCGCCGAGCGCCGGGTGCGCCCCGACGGCCGGCCGTTCGACCGCATCCAGTTCCAGTTCACCGTGACCGGGCCCGACGGCGTCCTGGCCGCCCGGACCACCATCACCTGGCACTACAACCGCCAGGCCCACCTCGGAATGAAATCATGAGCCTTCAGCCCGGCGACGCCATCCCCGACTGGCTGATGGAGAGCGTGCGCCCCGAACGCATGCGCACCATGGCCGCCATCCTTCGTGACCCCAATCCCGTGCACTGGGACCGCGATGCCTGCGACGCCATCGGCTTCGGCAAACGCACCATCAACCAGGGGCCGCTGGGCCTCAGCTATATGGTCAATATGCTGCACGCCTGGGCTGGGCCCGGCTGCATCAGCCGGCTGGTGATGACCTTTCCCAAGGTGGTGCTCGACGGCGACCGCATCACCGCCCGTGGCGCGATCACCGTCGTGCGAGAGGAGAACGGCCTGCGCCTGGCCGACTGCGACATCTGGCTCGAGCGCGAGCCCGGCGACCGGCCGCTGGTGGGAACCGCCACGGTGAGGCTGCCCGCATGACGGCCGTCAACGCCGTCAACCGCCGCATGGCCTTGCGCCGGTATCCTGACGGCATGCCTCGGCCCGAGGACTTCGAGGTGCTTGAGGGCTCCATACCCGACATCGCCGACGGCCAGGTGCTGGGCCGGGCGATCTATCTCACCGTCGATCCCTATATCCGCGTCCACATCAGCCCCAGCATGTCCGTGGGCTATGCCCCGACCACGCCTATCGGCGCCCCCATCCCTGGCGAGGCGGTGCTGCAGGTGGTCCGCTCGCGCCATCCGGACTTCGCCGAGGGCGATTTTGTGGCCGGCTTCGGCGGCTGGCAGGACTACTGCTCCCTTCCAGGCGACAGCCTGCGTCGGCTGGACCGCTCGCTGGCCCCCCTGTCGGCCCATCTGGGCTCCCTGGGCATGCCTGGCCTGACCGCCTACGCCGGCATGACGAAGCTGGCCGAGGCCCGCGCCGGCGACACGGTTTTCGTCTCCGCCGCCCTCGGCGGGGTGGGCGCGGTCGCCGGGCAGCTTGCCCGCCTCCAGGGTTGTCGGGTGGTCGGGGTCTCGTCGTCGCCGGAAAAATGCGTCTGGGCGGTCAGCGAACTGGGCTACGACGCCTGCCTTGACCGCACCGCTCCCGATTTCGCCGCCCAGGTCGCCGCGGCCTGTCCGGACGGCATCGACGTCGACTTCGAGAACGCCGGCGGCGAGGTGTTCTGGGCCGCCTTCAACAGCATGAAGGCCTACGGCCGCCTGATCGTCTGTGGGCTGATCAGCGGGTACAATCTCGACGCCCCGCCCCCTGGCCCCGACATGACGCCGCATCTGCTGCGTTATGTGGCCATGAAGCGGCTGGTCATGAAGGGCCTGATGGTCGCGGACTACTGGGATCTGCGCCCGCGGTTTCTCGAGGAAGTCGGCGGCATGATCCGCGACGGCCGCTTCCGCTCGAAGGAATATGTCGTCGAGGGTCTTGAGAACGCCGGCCAGGCTCTGATCGACATGATGCACGGCCGCAACTTCGGCAAGACCGTCGTCCGCATCGCCGACGACCCGGGCTCTTCCCCGCCCTAGACTGGCGTCGACTCCGGCGAAATCGCCGGAAGGGGGCGTCCTTGGCCGCAACCCCGCCGCAACCTTGCCCCAGTGCCGGCGCACCCTAAGTGAGGTTTAGCCCGGAGGCCTGCCCATGACATCACCTTTCGACGACTTCGAGGTCGAGAAGCGCCTGCGGCCCTCGGCCCACGATCTGGCTTTCGATCTCGACCGGGCGCTGGAATCGGTCGTCGTGCTGCTCGCCGAGGTTCCGGCCGACGCCTTCACGGCTCAGTCCCTGGGTGTTGAGCGGCTGGGCAACGGCGTTGTCATCGGCCAGGACGGGTTGGTGCTCACCATCGGTTATCTGATCACCGAGGCCGAGACGGTCACCCTGATCACCGGCGACGGCCGCCGCGTCCCGGCCCACGCGCTCGGCGTCGATCCGGTGTCCGGCCTGGGCCTGGTGCAGGCGCTGGAGCCGCTCGGCTTGTCGGCCCTGCCGCTGGGCGATTCGCATCACCTGCGCGACGATGACGCCATAATCCTCGCTGGCGGCGGTGGGCGCGCCCACGCCATCTCCGGATCCCTGGTCGCCCGGGCGCCCTTTGCCGGCTACTGGGAGTACAACCTCGATCAGGCTCTGTTCACGGCCCCCGGCCACCCGCACTGGTCGGGTGCGGCCCTGATCGGTCCCTCAGGCGCCCTGATGGGCGTCGGTTCGCTGCAGATGGCCCAGCAGGCCCCTGGCGGACAGCCGTCGCTCATCAACATGTGCGTGCCCATCGAACTCCTGCCACCGATCCTCGATGATCTCTCCCGTGGCCGCGCACCCCGTCCGGCGCGTCCGTGGCTGGGTGTCTACGCCCAGGACGACGGCGATACGGTGCTGGTGATGGACGTGGCCCCGGGCGGTCCGGCCGACCGGGCCGAGATCCGTGGCGGCGATGCGATCCTTGCCGTCGCCGGCGAGGCTGTCGCCAGCCTGGCCGACTTCTACGAGCGGTTGTGGGCCCTCGGCGAGGCAGGGGTGATCGCGCCCCTGACCGTTCGGCGCGAGGGCGACGTGTTCGACGTCGAGGTGCGAAGCATCGATCGCGCCTCCCGCCTGCGCAAACGCCGTTTCAACTGAGACGTCGGCCCGTCAGTCCATCCGCGAGCCGCCGTCGACGTTCAGCGTCTGGCCGGTGATGAACGAGGCGTCGCTGCCCAGCAGGAACACCACCGCGGCGGCCTGCTCGTCGGGCTGACCCTGGCGACCAAGGGGAATGGCCCCGCGGACGCCGTTTTTGATCGCCGAGAACGGCGCGCCCACCCTTTCGGCCGTGCGCTTGAAGGTGCCATCCATCATGTCGGTGTCCGTGGATCCGGGGCAAACGCAGTTGACCCGGATACCGGCCTTGGCCACTTCGACGGCCAGCTGCTGGGTCGGGCCGATCAGACCGAACTTGGTGGCGCAATAGGCGCCGTAGTTGGCCAGCCCGACCCGTCCGGCCATGGACGAGATGTTGACGATCGCGCCGGGCGCCCCCCTGGCCAGCAGCGCCCGCACAGCCACCTTGGAGACCAGGTAGGGTCCGTTGAGGTTCACCTCGACGGTGTGAAACCAGTTGGCGTCGTCCATCTCGGCGATCGAGGCCGCGCCGGCCTCGCTGGCCACCCCTGCGTTGTTGACCACCCCGTCGACCAGGCCGAACGCCGCCTCGCCCGCGGCAAACAGCGCCTCAACCTGGTCGCGTCGAGTCACGTCGCAGTCAAAGGCGATCGCCTGGCCGCCCGCGGCGAAAATCTCGGCGGCGACCGAGGCCGAACCGAGCCAGCCCTCGGCGCGCTCATGCTGGGGCAGGGCTTCCGGCGCCCTTGGAAAGGCCGAGACCACCACTTTGGCCCCTTCCGCCGCCGCGCGCAGGGCGATCGCCCGGCCCAGTCCGCGCTTGCGACCGGCCCCTGTCACCAGCACCGTCATCCCGTTCAGCTTGCCCATCAGGTCCTCCGCCGTCTCCCCGCTGTGGCGGGGTTTTCGGACGGTAATGGCGTGGCGTCAGTTGCGGGTCAAATAGCGATCCGGAGATCCGGCGATCCGGCGGCCCGAGCTGTTCTGCGGAGGGGGCCTAACCTCGCCAGGCCCGCTCCAGCGCCGCGATGTCGATCTTCGTCATCGTCATCATCGCCGTGCGCACCCGGCCGGCCCGGGCGGGGTCCGGATCACTCATCAGCCGGCCGAGCGCCTCAGGGACGATCTGCCAGGACAGGCCGAAACGGTCCTTCAGCCAGCCGCACCGACCTTCGGCGCCGCCGTCCGCGGTCAGTCTCGCCCAATAGCCGTCGACCTCCGACTGCGACACGCAGGCGACGAAGAACGACACCCCCTCGTTGAACCGGTACATCGGTCCGCCATTCAGGGCCTGGAATCGCTGTCCGGCGATTTCGAAGGTCGCCGCCATCGGACTGACGCGCTCGACGCGGCCGCCCGGGAATACCGACGTATAGAACTCCACGGCCTCCTCGAGGCGGCCGTCGAACCAAAGGAACGGGGTGATCGTCACCATCGGGGGCCTTCGGCTGTCGACGTTCCTGCGCAGTCTATCCGCGCCGGACGAAGACGTCCGCCCTCAATCGGCCGCGAACGTCTCCATCCGCACCCAGTCGTTCAGTTCGAAGTTCCAGGCCACAAGCTCGACGACGCCAAAGCGCCCGGCGTCGACCAGGGTTGCGGCCTGCGCCCGCAGGGCCGCCTCGTCATCCGAACGCACCTCGTGGGGCGCGCCCGTCAGGGTTGCATCCGGCCAGCACTTCAGGCCGAAACGCCCGTCATAGCCCTTCAGCGCCGTCACCGACCCGCTCTCCTGCGGCGCCACATCCCTGCGGCCAGCGGGTTGGGCGGGGTCTGGCAAAGTGGTCATTTCAGCAGATCCTTACGGATAGCGAGCAGCTCGGCGGCCCGTTGGGGTGAGAGCGTGGGGGTGTCCATCTTCAGGGATTTCAGCGTGTCGACGAGGATCTGCGAGACCAGCAACCGGGCGTTCGGCTTGTCGTCCGCCGGAACCACGTACCACGGCGCGTGTTTCGTGCTTGTCGCGCCAAGACAGGCCTCATAGGCCCTCATATAGCCATCCCAGAACCGCCTCTCCTCGACGTCCTGCCGGCTGAACTTCCAGTTCTTCTGCGGCTCGTCGATGCGCTGCAGGAAGCGTCTGCGCTGCTCGTCCTTTGACAGGTGCAGGTAGATCTTGACGATGCGCGTGCCATTGGCGTGCAGGTGACGCTCCAGGTTGCGGATCGAGCGCATGCGATCGCGCCAGACCTTTGGTCGATCGGCCGACACTCCCGGCAGGCCCTCGCCGTCGAGCAGCTCCGCATGGACTCGGACAATCAGCACCTCCTCGTAGTAGGAGCGGTTGAATATGCCGATCCGGCCCCGCTCGGGTAGATCGCGGGTCGTGCGCCACAGAAAATCGTGCTGAAGCTCGGCGACGCTGGGATGTTTGAAGCTGAACACCTGGCACCCCTGTGGGTTCACCCCCGACATCACGTGCCGGATGGCGCCATCCTTGCCTGCGGCGTCCATCGCCTGGAAAATCAGCAGCACCGAAAAGCGGTCCGAGGCGTAGAGCCGCTGCTGCAGGGCGCTCAGCTCGGAGACGTGGCTGGCCAGCAGGTCCTGATAGTCCTGCGTCGAGCCATAGATCGGCGGGGCCAGGGTGGGCGTCCGGTCAAGCCGCACCGTCTCGCCCTTGCGGACGCGAAGCGCTTCGGTGTCGAGGAGCGAGTTGGATGTCATGCTGCCTGGGCCGGTGAACCCCATGATGTCTCTCCGTCGCCGCCGGCTGACAGCGTCGGAATCTACTCAACGACGGAAACGCGTCCCGGCCAGGTCGGCCGTCCGTTGTCGATCCACGCCTTGAGTAGTTTCCGAGGCTGCCTCGACCCCGGGTCCGGGCCCAAGGGTTGACCGCTTCGATCAGGCCGTCCGTGCGATGACGCTGCACGCCCCCGCCCGATCCGCCACCCGCCGATCCGCCGAAACCGACTGTTCCGAAGAGAGGTTCCCGCCCATGTCCGCCAGGATGATGCAGGCCGCCGTGGTCACGGCCTTCGGAAAGCCGCTCGAGCTCCAGGAGTGGGACATACCGGCTCCCGGTCCGGGCCAGATTCTGGTCAGGACCGAAGCCTGCGGCGTCTGTCACACCGATCTGCACGCCGCGAAGGGCGACTGGCCGCTGAAGCCGGCCCTGCCCTTCATCCCCGGGCACGAGGCCATCGGTCTTGTAGTGGCGCTCGGCGCCAGCGTGACGGCGGTCAAGGAGGGTGACCGGGTGGGCGTGCCCTGGCTCTACTCCGCCTGCGGTCACTGCGAGCAC
Source organism: uncultured Caulobacteraceae bacterium (assembly GCA_903923135.1). Taxonomy (GTDB): domain Bacteria; phylum Pseudomonadota; class Alphaproteobacteria; order Caulobacterales; family Caulobacteraceae; genus Acaudatibacter; species Acaudatibacter lapponiensis. The sequence goes on from CAIXWN010000165.1 coordinate 6,891, forward strand.
TGCCTGGCGGCCTGGGAGACGGTCTGCGGCGAGGCCCAGTTCGGCGGCTACACCCGTAATGGCGGTTTTGCCGAATATCTGCTCGCCGACCCCGACTATGTGGCCCACATTCCGGCCGGCCTCGCCGCCCCCGAGGCCGCGCCGCTGATCTGCGCCGGGGTCACCACCTACAAGGGCGTCAAGGAGACCGGCGCGCGGCCGGGCGAATGGATCGCCATCTCCGGCTGCGGCGGCCTCGGCCACATGGCCATCCAGTACGCCAGGGCCATGGGGCTTCACGTGGCCGCCATCGATATTGACGACGGCAAGCTTCTTCACGCCACACGGCTGGGCGCCGATGTGGTCATCAACGCCCGAACCGGCGACCCGGCGGCCGTCGTGAAGGCCGCCACCGGCGGCGGGGCGCACGGGGTGCTGATCACGGCGCCATCCCTGCCCGCGTTCCGGCAGGGCGTGGAAATGACCCGCAAGCGCGGAACCTGCGTGCTGGTCGGCCTGCCGCCTGGCGAGTTTCCCGTGCCGCTCTTCGACCTGGTGGCCAACTGCGTCACCGTGCGGGGCTCGTTCGTGGGCACGCGCCGGGACATGGCCGAATGCCTCGCGTTCGCCGCCGACGGCAAGGTGCGGGCCGACATCGAACTGCAGCCGCTGTCGGCGATCAACACCATCTTCGAGCGCCTGGAAAAGGGCGAGGTGCCGTCCCGCGTCGTGCTGGATTTCGCCGCCCCCCCGGCCGGCGCCGCCTGAACGCCCTGCGATGAGCGGCGAGTGCATCTGGACCCGGACCGCTGCCGAGGTCGACGTCAACCTGGAAACCGCTGTCCGCGCCGCCGCTCCGGCCCACCGGAGCGTCATCTTCGATGCCTGCAACCCGCAGATGGAGCGGCTGGACACCTCGACCGGCCGCCAGCCGGACGCCCTGCGCTGGGCGCTCGGGGCTGAGTTGGCGCGGGTCGCGGCGGTGGCGCCATCGCCGCGAGCCAAGGGGGCCCGGCCGTCGGGGACGGCGCCGGGGCTTCGTTAGACGAAAGGCTCTTCCGCCCGTGGCGCGGAGGGGCGAATGTGGTGCGTGTCATGGAAGCGCGGCGGGGCGGCAGGATGGTCAAGGCGATCGCGGCGGGATTGCTGCTCTGGCTGGCGGTGATTGGCGCCGCCCAGGCGCGGACCTTCACTGCCAGGGATCTGGCGACCCTCGAGCGCGTGTCCGACCCGCGCATCTCTCCCGACGGTCGTTTCGTGGCCTACTCGGTGCGCACCACCGACTGGGAGGCCAATCGGGGATTCAACGCCCTGTGGGTGCTAGACCGCAGTGCGCCCGCGGCGGCGCCCCGGCTGATCCGCGACCACGAGCCCGGCCCGGCGGCGGCGCACTGGTCGGCTGATGGCCGCTGGCTCTATTTCCTCTCCTCGCGCTCGGGCTCGGTCCAGCTGTGGCGGGCGACGCCGGGCGCGGCCGACGCCGTTCAAGCGACCAGCCTTCCCGTCGATATCGCCACCTACCGCCTCGCCGCCGATGGCCACACGGTGGTCGTGGCGGTGAACATCGATCCCGATTGCGCGACCCTGGCCTGCGGCAAGGCCGCCCAGGACGCCACGAGCCGGGTCAGGTCCACCGGCATGGTCTATGACGGCGTCACGCCCCGGTTCTGGGACACCTACCTGGACGGCCGGTTCGTGGAGCTGTTCGCCGTGGCCATCGGCGACGGCCCGACGCCGACCGACGGCGTCGCGATCACCCGCGGCTACCGGGCCGACATCGTCTCACGTCCGGAGGGCGATGCGTCCGCCTTCACCCTCACGCCCGACGGCCGCAGGGTGATCTTCGCCGCCCCGCCCTCGGGTTCGGCCCAGGGTCTGGGCGAGCCCGACAGCCTCTATGTCACGCCCATCGACGCCTCCGCGGCGCCCGCGCGCCTCGATCCCGCGGCGAAGTCCGCCGACGGGACGCCGGCGGTCTCCCCGGACGGGACCATGCTGGCCTATCTCTCCCGGACCGGCTCGACGTTCACCGCGCCGGCCGCCCGACTGATGGTGCGGAACCTCGCGACGGGCGTCGTGCGGCCGCTGGCCCCGGCCTTCGATCGCTCGTTCGGCGCCATCGCCTGGACCCCCGATGGCCGGACAATCCTCGCCCTGGCCGAGGATGTCGGCCAGCAGAAGCTGTTCGCCGTGAACCTCGCCAGCGGCGCGGTCGCCGCCCTCACCGGCGACGGCCACGTATCGGCGGCGGACACCGGCGGCGGCGTGACCGTCTACAGCCGCGACGCCCTGGATTCGCCGACGCAGATCTTCGAGATCACCCGAACCGGCCCGCGCCAGCTCACCCATGTGAGCGAGGCGGCTCTGGCGGCCACGCCGTTGAGCCCCTTCGAGCCCTTCGCCTTCGCCGGCTGGAACGGCGAGACGGTGCGCGGCTATGTGGTCAGGCCGGCCGGCCTTCGACCGGGCGCCGCCTATCCGGTGGCCTTTCTGATTCACGGCGGGCCGCACGGCTCGTTCGGCAATGCCTGGAGCTATCGCTGGAACCCGCAGGTCTGGGCCGGCATGGGCTTCGGCGTGGTGATGGTCGATTTCCACGGGTCCAGCGGCTACGGCGAGGCCTTCGCCAAGTCCATCATCGGCCACTGGGGCGACCGGCCGCTTGAGGACCTGCAGAAGGGCTGGATCGCCGCGCTCGCCCGCTATTCCTTCCTTGATGGGAACCGGGCCTGCGCCCTGGGGGGCTCGTATGGCGGCTACATGGTCGCCTGGATCGCAGGAACCTGGGCGAAGCCGTGGAAGTGCCTGGTCGACCACGACGGCGTCTTCGATGTCCGCCTGATGAGCTATTCCACCGACATACCCGGCTTCCAGCAGGCCCAGAACGACGCGGCCAGCTGGGTCGACCCGTCGGCGGTGGAGCGCTTCAACCCCGTCACCCACGTGGCCGCCTGGACCGCGCCAATTCTCGTGGTCCATGGCGGCCGCGACGACCGCGTGCCTCTCGACCAGGGCATGGGCGCCTATGGCGCCGCCCAGTTACGCCACGTGCCCAGTCGTCTGCTTTATTTCCCGGACGAGAACCACTGGGTGCTCAAGCCCCAGAACTCGGTCCAGTGGTACGACACGGTGGAGGGCTGGATGAAGCGGTGGGTCGGGGAGGGCGGGGTGGCGGGTGCGGCCGGGCCGTAAGGGCCCGCGCCCGGTCACGCCGGCAAGGCCATCAGCGCCTCTTCGACGAACGCCAGCCTGTCCTGGCCCCAGAACAGCTCATCGCCGACGAAGAAGCTGGGCGCCCCGAACGCCCCGCGGTCAGCGGCCTCCTGTGTGTTGGCGCGCAGGGCTTCCTTCACCTCCGCCCGCTCCACGCCGGCGGCGTAGGCGTCCGGATCCAGGCCGGCCCCCCCGATCAGCCGCGCCCAGGTCGCCGCCTCGCCGATATTGACGTCCTCCACCCACATGCCGCGGAACATCGCCGCCAGATAGGCGTCGGTCTCGCCGCGCCCGGCGGCCACGAAAGCCCCGCGCAGGGGCGGGATGATCTTCAGGGTGTCGATGTGCGAATTGCCGCCGAGGGCCACGCCGTAGCGCCGTGCCCAGCGCTGCAGGTCTGCGCCCATCCAGCGGGCCTTGTTGGGCACCTCGCGGGGGGACCTGTTGCCGGTCAGTTGCAGCAGCCCGATGGTGAACATCGGCCGGAAGCGCACCGTCGCGCCTGTCCGCGCGATCAGGCCCGGCATCTGGGTATAGGCCAGATAGGTCGGCGGGCTCATGAAGTCGAAGAAGAATTCCAGCTCGCGGGCCATCACCAGGGCTCCTTCCAGGGCCGCAGTTCGGTTTCCTGGGTCCAGGCGCTGCGGCGCTGGCGATGCAGGTCCCAATAGGCCTCGGCGATGTCGTCGGGGTTCAACACCCCGTCTGACGGCCGCTCCTCGAAGACCTGCGGCATCATGCGCCGGATCAGAGGCGTGTCGATCGGCCCGTCGATCACCACGTGGGCCACATGGATGTTCTTCGGAAACAACTCCCGCGCCATCGACTGCGCCAGGGCCTTGAGCGCGTGTTTGGAGGCGGCGAACGCCGCCAGATTGGCCCGGCCCCGCAGCGCCGCGGTCGCGCCGGTGAACAGGATGGTGCCCTTCTCGCGCGTCTCCATCCGCCGGGCCACCTCGCGCCCCATCAGGAAGGCTCCGAAGGTGTTCACCCGCCAGACCCGCTCGAAATCGGCGGCCGGATGCTCGGCGATGGGGAAGCGCGCGCCGATGGCGGCGTTGTAGACGGCCACCTCGATGGGGCCGACCTCGCGCTCGATGCGGTCCACCACCTTGACCATCTGGTCCTCCTGCGTGGAGTCCAGCTCGAACGCGTGGGCGGCCCCGCCCTCGGCCTCGATCTGCGCCACCAGAGGCGCCAGCCTGTCGGCCTGCCGGCGCGCCACGCAGGCCGCATAGCCCTCCCGGGCGAACCGGCGCGCCACCGCAGCGCCGGTGGCCACTCCGGCGCCGACCACGAACACCACCGGCGTGGTCATCACGCCGCCTTCGCCGTCAGGGCGTCGCGATAGGGGGTCAGGTCCCAGTTCGGATAGCGCGCCTGGGCCCGCCGCAGGGTGGTCTCTGTCCAGAACGGGTGGCCGGGCGGCTGCACGCCGAAACATTCCAGCTGGTCCGGCGTGGCGTTGTCGAAAAGGATCGCCCAGGGCTTGGTGTGATGGAACGCCCAGCTGTGAAAGCCGATGCTCTCGTTGCCGGCCGCCTTGAAACAGGTCATCAGGGCGTAGCGATGGCCTTTTGGCGCGGTCAGGTTGGTGCCCCGGTGCCACACGTCGATGGCGTAGGGAAACACGCTGCCGGCCGGCGCGGCGGTCGAACGCTCATAGGGCAGCAGGGCCTGCTGGATCTTCGTGTGCGTCTCGGCGTCGCGGAACAGCGTGCCCTCCGGCGGCGTCACCTTCAGGCTGTCGGGCCGCGTCACATAGTGGGCGGGGCCATGCGCCTCGGTCACGTCGCTGAAATAGCAGAGGATGGTCACCGAGTTCAGGTGCGCGTCCTCGCTGGGTCCCACCAGGGTGTGGTTGGAATAGTCGCAATGGAACGGCTGGTCATAGTCGCTCTCGCCGGTGAACTTCGCCCAGGCTTGGCACTGATAGACATGCACCGTCTCGACGCTCAGGGCCTGTTTGACGAAGGCGATCAGCGCCGGGTGGACGCCGATCAGGTTCAGCGCCGGCGAGCAGTCGAGGGGCACCGGCGCGACACCCTTGAACTGCGTGGGGTGGAAGCGGCCGACCATACCCTCGGCCTTCTTGTCCAGCCCTTCCTCGGCGCCCTCCACGCCGAACACCGCCGCGAAATCGGCCTGCACCGCGGCCACCTCCTCCGGGGTGAAGAAGTTGTGGATCGAAACGCCGCCGTCGTGGCGCCAGGCCTCAATATGCTCGGGCCCGAAACGGTCGGTCATCACGCGCTCTCCCAGGCGGTCGGGTTCAGCGCCCGACCCGATAGTTTCCCGCACCTTGCCTCGCCCCTCCCGCCGCCCGAACGCCTGGGCCTAGCGCCCGATCACGGCCAGGGCCGCGGTCTGGGCGGAGTCCAGATACTCGTCCAGGCGGGTGATCCGGCCGTCGGCCATGCGAACCACCACGCAGGCGGCCAGGGCCCATTTCGTCCCGTCCGGCAGGCTCGCCTCAAGCACGTGCTGCTGCAGGAAGCCGTCCTTCAGCGCCTCGCGCCGCAGCACCCGATAGTTGCGGTCGGGCAGTTTGCGCGCGAACCAGCCCAACACCTTCAGGTTCTGCTCGACGCTCTGTTCGATGTTGTCGTTGTTGTGCCAGATCCTGGCGTCGGGCGCGTAACAGGCGCGCACCGTGCTGATGTCGCCCGACTGGATGGCCCCCATGAACCGCTCGGCCAGAGCCAGAATGTCCTGTTCCGTCATGCGCGTGTCGTTCCCCCTGGCCGCTCTCTTCCGGCGGTCCTCTCCTCATAGCGCTCCAGACCCGCCCGGTCAGCCCCCATCCAGGCCCCTGACCAGATCCGGACTGCACGAGGCGCCCCAAATCGGACTACACCCCTTCTCCCGTCACCCCCAGGAGACCCCATGGCCCCGCTTCCCCTGGTCCTCGACGAGGCCGCCGTCGTCCGCCTGCTGGCCGGGGTCGACGTCGCCGCCGTCCTGCGCCGCATGTTCCAGGAACTCTCCGACGCCTCGGCCGTGCAGCCGCCGCAGAGCCTGACCCTGTTTCCCGGCGAGGCCGGTGACTTCATCACCTACCAGGGGGCCCTGGCTGGCGCGGGTGTCTTCGGGGCCAAGCTGTCGCCCTACATCCAGCGTCCCGGCGGAGGTCTGGTCACCGCCTGGACGGTGCTGCTCTCGATGACCACCGGCCAGCCCCTGCTGTTGTGTGATTCCCGCCGCCTGACCACCGAGCGGACCGCCGCGACCACGGCCCTGGCGGTCGACCTGCTCGCCCCTGAGGGGGCGGCGCGTCTCGCGATCATCGGCGCCGGCGCCGTGGGCCTGGCTCACCTGCGCCACGTCCGTGGCCTGCGCCCGTGGACCGACATCCGCCTGTGGTCGCCGGGCCTCGCCGCCCGGCTGGACGGCCCCCTGGCCGAAATGGTCGCCGCCGACGACCGTCTCGCCGCCGCCGGCAGCCTGGCCGACGCCCTGGACGGCGCCGAGGTCATCCTGCTCTGCACCTCGTCGGCCGGACCGGTGATCGGCCCGGCCATGGTCGACGCGCCCGCCCTGATCACCTCCATCAGCACCAACGCCCCCCAGGCCCATGAGATCGAGCCCGCCTGGCTGGCCGACCTCGATGTCTACGCCGACGACCGCGCCACCACTCCGGCCGTGGCCGGCGAGATGCGCCTGGCCGCCCAGGCCGGTCTCTGGTCGCCCGGGCGCCTGTGCGGCGACCTGGCCGAACTGGTCAGCGGCCGCGCCGCCCGGCCGGCGCCGGGCCGCTGCGCCTTCTTCCGCTCCGTCGGCCTGGGGCTCGAGGACATCGCCCTGGCCGCCGCCATCCACGCCGCCGCCGTTTCCTAAAAAGGGCGCCCAGATGAAGATCACCCCCTTCGGCGTCGAGATCTGGATGAACGCCCATGAGAACACCTGCGCCCACAATCTCGCCGAGACCTGCGTGCACTCCATCACCCTGGGCGAACTGCTTGAACTCGCGGGCAAGACCGACTCCGCCCTTCAGGACCTGCCGCCGCTGCGTCTGGGCTACGGCGCCATCGAGGGCTCCCTGCGCCTGCGCGGCCTGATCGCCGACCTTTACGAACGCCAGACCCCGTCCAACGTCACCGTCGCCCACGGGGCCATCGGGGCCAACGCCCTGGTCCACGCCGCCCTGGTCGAACCCGGTGACAGGGTGATCTGCGTCACCCCCACCTACCAGCAGCACTATTCGATCCCGGCCAGCTATCTGGCCGATCTGCACATCCTGAAGCTGCGCGCCGACGACGCCTTCCTGCCCGACCTCGACGCCCTGCGCGCCCTGGCGACCCCGGGAACCAGGCTCATCGCTCTCAACAATCCCAACAACCCCACCGGCGCCCTGATGGACGAGGCCATGCTTCGCCAGGTGGTCCAGATCGCCCGGGACTGCGGCGCCTGGCTGCTCTGCGACGAGGTCTACCGCGGCGTGAACCAGGCCGACGACGGCTTCACGGCGTCCGTCGCCGATCTCTATGAAAAGGGGATCAGCACCGGCAGCATGTCCAAGGCCTTCTCCCTGGCCGGACTGCGCCTCGGCTGGGTCGCCGGGCCGACCGAACTGATCCACGCGGTCTCCATCCACCGGGACTACACCACCATCAGCGTCGGGGTGATCGACGACCATTTCGCCGCCGTGGCCCTGGAGGCGCGGGACGCCATCCTCGCCCGCAGCCGGCGCATCGTGCGCGAGAACCTGGCCATCCTCGAGGCCTGGATGGCCCACGAGCCGCGACTGACCTGGGTGAAGCCCCGCGCCGGCACCACCGCCCTGCTGCGCTACGACTTTCCCCTGTCGTCCGAGGCCTTCTGCCTGCGCCTGCTCGACCGCACCGGCGTCATGCTCACCCCGGGCTCGGCCATGGACATGGAGGGCTGGCTGCGCATCGGCTACGCCAATCCGGCCCCCGCCCTGCGCGCGGGCCTGGCCCTGCTCTCCGAATTCCTGCGCGAGCTCGAACGATGACGCTGGTCGCCCGTCAGGGCGGCTGACCGGGTCAGCCCCGGAAGATCAGCCGCGCCTCGGCCAGCCGGCGGATCCGGTCCATGCCGAAGCCGGCCTCGCGCAGCACCTCGACGCTGTGCTCGCCGAGGTCCGGGTCCAGACGCTGGAATCCGGCGCCCCCGCGGCTGAACTCGGCAAAGGCGCGGCTGGCCACCATGTCGCCCCACATCGGATGGCGCCGCAGTTCAAAGAAGCCGCTGTCCCAAAGCCATGGCTCGCCGCGCGCCTCGTCGCCGCGGAACACCGGCGCCACGGCCACGCCGGCGGTGGTCAGGGCCGCGACCACCTCGTCCCGCCCGCGCTCGCTCAGGGCCACGCCGATTTCATAGGCCAGGTCCCCGCGCCGCGGCTGACGCAGAATGTCCGGATATCGCTCCGGCCAGTCCTCGCCGCCCAGCACCGCCTGCAGCGCCCGGGCCTCGGCCTCATCGGTCAGCCCCAGAGTGATCCAGCCGTCGGCGCAGGGGTAGTAGCGGTCGAGGGCGGTGAAGCCGATGCAGTCCCGCTCGCCTGTGGGCGGCGCGGGCGCGCCCGGCCAGGTGGTCAGGGCCCCCGACTGGAAGAGGGCGCTCTGCGCCGCCAGGCAGGTCTCGATGTTCTGGCCGAGGCCCGTCGTCTCGCGGGCGTTGAGGGCGGCGATGACCCCGAAGGCGGTGACCGCGGCCGTGGCCACGTCGTTGATCGCCACCGAGTGGAACACCGGCTCCCCGCCCGGCCCGCCCTGGGCCGCCATCATGCCGCTGCGCGCCTGCAGCAGGGGATCGAAGCCGGGCAGGTGGGCTTCCGCCCCCGCCGAGCCATAGGCGTTGATCGAGGCGGAAATGATCCGCGGGTTCACCGCCCGCAGCGCCGCATAGTCGATGCCCAGACGCGTCCGCACCCCCAGGCGATAGTTGTCGACCACCACGTCGGCGCCCCGCGCCAGGTCGAGGAACGCCGCCCGGCCTTCCGGATCCTTCAGGTTCAGGCCCAGGCCCCGCTTGCCGCGGTTGTGGTTGGTGAAGCCCGGCCCGAAGGGGCGGAAGGGATCGCCCTCGGCCGACTCGATCTTGACCACGTCGGCGCCGAAATTGGCCAGGATGGCGCTGGCGTAGGCGCCGGCGATCACCGTGCCCAGGTCCAGCACCTTCACCCCCGCCAGAGGCGCCCTGGCCTCGCCGCCGGGGGCGGGCTGGGCCGGGCGCGGGCGGGCGAAGGCTTTCAACTCGGCCGGCGCGGCCTCGCGCATCAGGCCGCGGACCGACCCCGGCGTGTCGCTCAGCCGGACCGGAACGCCCGGCATCACCACCGGCCCCAGGGTCTCGTGTTCAAGGGTGACGCGCAGGGCGTTGTCGGTCATCGGACCACTGGCCAGCCAGTCGGCGCGGTCCGAGACCGCCGCCGCCGGCACGTCCTGCGCCGCCAGTATGGCCAGCCAGTCGGCCCGCGGCTTCTCGCGGAACACCTGTTCGATGAACCGCCCGACGTCGAACGTCGGCGGCGCCTCGGCGATCCGCTCGCGCAGCCGCAGGACGGTCACCGCCCGCTCGAAGAAGTGCGGAAACAGCGTCGCCAGAAACAGCCATTCGCCGTCCTGGCACTGATACAGGCGGTAGCTGGCCGAGCCGCCCAGGGGGTGGCCCTGCATCATGCCGGGCGAATCCAGCAGGCCCAGCGGCCCGGCGATCTCGGCGTTGCCGTGCGCCCCGCTCACCGTCACGCCCTGGCCGAGGCCGGTGCGGAAGCGGTCCTTCAGCGCCGCCGCCACGGCGCCGGCCGCCATCACCGCCTGGCCGTAGTGGACCATGGGCATGACGTGCCAGATCGGCTGGTCGGCGTAGCCGCCCTGGCGGAAGGCCGTGCCGGTCAGGCCGGCCAGCATGCCGTGGTGTTCCGGCAGGCCGCTCCACGGTCCGCTGACGCCGAACGGCGGCGTCCACAGGTGGATCAGCCGCGGGTGCTGGCCCGTCAGGGTCGCCGCGTCCAGCCCCAGCGCCTCCAGGCGCCCGGGCCCATGGTCGAACACCGCCACGTCCGCCCCGGCGATGAGCGCCTGCAGCGACGCCAGGTCGTCCGCGTCCGTCAGGTCCAGGGTCGTGCGCGCCTTGCCGCGGTTCCAGGTCAGATAGCCCGCCTGGTCGCGGATCCGGTCGCCGCCGGGCGGCTCGACCTTGATCACCTCGGCGCCGAAATCGGCCAGCAGCATGGTCGCCATCGGGCCCGCCAGCCCCTGCGACACGTCCACCACCCTCAGCCCCTGAAACGCCGTCACCCACGCCCTCCGTCAGGGGGGCAGCATGCGGGGGCGGACCGGCCGGGGCAAGCCCGCGGCGCGCCGTCTGTTACCTCCGGCTCCGGGCGTAGCCCTGCATCACAAGGACCCCGCCAGCGAAGACACACAGGCCGCCGGCCGCAAGGTGGCCGGTCAGCAGCAACATTGCACCGGCCGCGACCCCTATCGCGCCGGTGGACATGATGCGCTTGGGTGTGATGGGCGCGGGCGTCATGGCTCGGAAGATGGCGCCCCACCACTCCCGGCGCCATGCCTGTCAACCCGGCGATTTGGGAAACCGAGACACGACCGCGCGGCGGTCATCCCTCCAGGTGCGCCGTCTCGTTCAGGCTGACCAGGTTGCGCTCGCCGCTGCCGGCGCAGAGGTAGCGGTGCACGCTGGTGTAACGGGGCTCGAAGAACAGCCGCGGCGGCATGCCCAGCACATGGGCGGTCCACACATTGATCACCCCGCCGTGGCAGAACACCGCCACCCGCCGGCCGGGGTTGGCCTTCACCACCCCCTCCAGGGCCTCCACCACGGTCTGCTGGAAGCGGGCGATGTCGCCGTCCGCCCCGCGCGCCACGAACCGCTGCCAGGCGGGATAGTCGTCGCGCTTCAGCTCCTCCATCGGCACATAGGAGCCGGCGTTGCGGTCGAACTCCACCACGCCGTCGTGGGTGGCGATGGCCTGTCCGGCCAGGGCGGCGAAGGGCTCGGCGGTCTGCACCGCCCGCCGCATGGTCGACGAGACCACCGCGTCGATCCGCTCGCGCGCCAGCCGGGCGGCCACCCGGCGGGCCTGGTCGTGACCCTCGGGCGCCAGCGGCGGGTCGCTCGATTCCTCGCTGCGCACCGGCAGTCCGTGGCGGATCAGGATCAGTTCCATTCAGGGTCCTTCGAATGTCTCGTGGGCGCGCAGGCGGCCGGGCGGTCAGGCCGCCGCCAGCACCTTGCGCACGGCGGGAAGCGCGGCCATGCGACGATGGTGGTCGGCGACCCTGGGAAAGGCGGCGATGTCCACCCCGTCGCTCTCCAGCCAGCCGGCGATGGTGAACAGATAGGGGTCGCAGACGCTGTAGGCCTCGCCCATCACCCACGGCCCGGCCAGCATCTCCCGTTCGATCAGGTCGAAACAGTCGGCCATCACCTGCGGCGCCTTGCGCTTCATCTCGGCGATCGCCGCCGGATCGTCGGCCCAGCGCACGCCCCGCACCCGGTGGGCGTGGGCCGGGTGCACCGTCGAGCACAGATAGCTGTTGAACGCCTGGACCCGGGCGAAGGCGAAGGGGTCGTCCAGCGGCGCCAGCCTGGCGGCCGGGAAGCTCTGGGCGATGAACGCCAGGATCGCCGGGTTCTCGGTGATCACCCCGCCGGGCGTGGCCAGGGCCGGAACCCGTCCCTTGGGGTTGATCTTCAGATAGTCCGGCGCGCGCTGGGCGTTGGCGGCGAAGTCGACGCGCACGGCCCTGTAGTCGGCGCCGGACTGCTCCAGGGCGATATGCGAGGCCAGGGCGCAGGTCCCCGGGGCGTAGTAAAAAGTGAACACCGCGCCTCAGCCCTCGCTGACCTTGCCGCTCAGTTCCGCCACCTGCAGCTCGCCCTCGCGGGTCTGGCCGCCGATCTCCAGGAAGCGGGCCATGGCGCGCTGGGCGTCGGGGGTGCGGGTGAGCTGCTGGAACAGGAAGCTCTCGTCGGCCAGGCCCTCGTGCAGGGGCTTGTCGGCGCTGGTCACCGAGCGCTTGGCCAGCCGCACGGCCTGCGGCGGGAAGGCGGCGATCCGCCGGGCCAGGGCGTCGACATAGGGGCCGATCTCGTCGGCGGCCAGGGCGCGGTTCAGATAACCCCAGCGTTCGGCCGTCTCGGCGTCCAGGTCTATGCCGCCCAGGATCACCTCCAGCGTGCGGCTGCGGCCGATCAGCCGCGGCATCCGCTGGGTGCCGGTGCCGCCCGGCAGGATGCCGATCGGCACCTCCATCTGGTTGATGATCGTCTTGCCCTTCACCCCGAAGCGCATGTCGAAGCTCATCGAGATCTCGCTGCCGCCGCCACCCACCCGGCCCTCGATCTGGGCGATGGTCACCGTGTCCATGGTGCGGAAGCGCTCGCACATCACGTGATAGGCGTTGCGGTCCCACGGCTCCAGGGCCGGGGTTCCGTCGCTGGGGAACTGCAGGATGGCCCCGACGTCGAAGTGGGTGAGGAAGAAGTCCGGATCGGCGCTCTTCAGCACGAAGACCAGGGCCTCCGGATCTGCCTCGAGCTCCTGCGCCAGCCGCGCCAGCTCGCCGTAGAGCTCCAGGGTGATGATGTTGATCGGCGGCGCGTCCACCGTGGCGGTGACGATGCGGCCCTCGCGGACGATATGGATCAGGCGGTAGCCTTCATAGGCCATGACGGGGTGTCCTCCCTTGACGTGGTTTTCCCCATGTTAGGCCGCTTTACGCCGGGAAGGGAAACCCTCCGGCGCGCCTCAGGGCGTCGTTGCGCCGGTTTTCGCCGGCATCGCCGCGATCCAGTCGCGGATGAGGGCGACGCCCTCGTCATGCCCCAGCGAGCGGCCCAGCTGGGGCATCATCACCCCCGGCTCGGTGGAGGCCATCCGGTAGAGCAGGATGGAGCGTGCGGGATGGCCCGGGTCGATGGCCACCTCCAGGTCGCCGGACCCCTTGCCCGCCGCCACCGGCCGCTTGCCCACGCCCAGAACATCGGGGTCGGTCTCCTCCAGGGTCAGATAGAGGCCGGAGTTGCTGGCCAGGCCCGCGCGGCTGTGACAGTGGCCGCAGTTGGCGTCGAGATAGGCCCTCGCCCGCGAGGCGAGCGGCTGGGCGGTGTCGTCCCAGCGCGGCGTCCTGGGCGCGGCCTCCGGTGGCGGGGCGCCGCGCAGACGGCCGATCCGCGTCCAGTGGCCGAGCTGGTTCTCCGCGCCCCCGGGATAGTCGAAGACGCCGTTGAGGTTGCGCGCCCTGGGGCCGATCGGGCCCAGCTCGCCGGCCTGGGCGTGGCACTGCTTGCACTGGTTCACATTGGGCACGGCGTAGTCGAAGGCGCGGGTCCGGCCCCGGGCGTCGACGAAGGAGACCGGCAGCCTCAGGCCGGCGCGCCGCGGCGTGGCCCGGGTCTGGTCGGCGTTCCACACATAGGTGACGGCCGACCAGCCTTCGGCCTTGCGGATCAGCAGCCGCGTCTCGATCACGCGCACGGCCTCCCCGGGCTTCCGGAAATCGGCGGGGAAGGCGAAGGTCTTGACCAGGGCCGCGCCGACCGGGAAGGCGAGGGGCCCCTCGGCCCGGTAGTCCACGGTGGATCCCGGCGGCAGGTAGAGGTAGCGGCGCTTGACGGCATAGTCGCTGAACAGCGGCGTGTTCAGCGCATAGGGCATGACGCCGCGGTTCGGCCGGCGGCCGCCGGCGTCGAGGAACAGGCGGTAGTCGGCCAGGCTGGGCGCCGGGGTCGGGTCGAGCAGCCGGCTGTCGTCCACAGGCGGCGGCGGCGCGGCCCCCAGGCACAGCGCTGCGCCGGCGGCCAGCGCCAGGGCGAGCAGGAAGCGGCCTGGCCTCACTGTCCGGCTTGGTCGGCGGGCAGGCGGATGGCCGGCGGTTCGGCGAGAACCGCAGAGCCCAGCGTCGGGGTCACCTGCGGGTCGGCGCCGGTGGCCGGCGCGCCCTGACGTTTCAGGCGCAGGTTGGCGACCGGGCCCTCGCCGATGGCCAGCCGCGCGGGAATGGTCTCCGACGCGCCGTCCGGATGGACGAAGGTGTCGACACCGTCCCACAGCACCGGCGGCAGGGCGCCGCCGAACGTCCTGGCCAGGGCCGGGCCGCCGGCAAAGTCCGGCGCGAAGCCGTTGCGGCCATAGTGGTTGCCGTGCACGGCGATGTCGCGCGGCAGGGGGTTGTAGGCCGGATCGGTGAAGCTCTGGAGATAGGCCACCAGCATCACCGCCGACGAGCCGTTGCCGTCGATGACGTTGTCGAACACATGCACGTCGCGGTTGGCCATCACCATCACCCCGGTGCCCGTGGGCACCCCGGCGACCGTATTACCCTTCGGCGCGAAATTGACCGTGTCGTTGTCGACCACCCGGTTGTGGAACACCCGCGTCGAGTGGCCGCCCATCTGCGGCAGTCCGGGCAGGTCGAAGATCAGGATGCCGCCGGCGTTGTGGGTCGAGACGTTGTCATGGACGTCGGCGCCATAGCAGTTCTCGATCTCGATGCCGGCGACGTTGAACTCGGCGCGGCTGTTCTGGACGATGATGTTGCGCGACTGGCCCACATAGATGCCGGCGTCCGACGCGCCCCTCACCACCACCCGGTCGATCAGCACATTGGACGAGGCCACCGGATAGACCCCGTAGGAGCCGTTCGTGGCCCGGGGGCCGCCGGTCCATTCCACCCGCAGGTTCACCAGGCTGATCTGGTCGACCCCCTTGGACTTGATCCCGTTCGCCCGGGCGTTCTCCACCGCCAGATCGCGGACCACCACCTGGTTGGAGGTGATCAGCAGGCCCTCGGCCTCGCCCTTCTGGTGATCGAAGGCGAGGATGGTCTTCTCCGGCCCGGCGCCGGCCACGGTCACCCGCGCCACGTCGAGCGAGAGACCGTCGCTGAGCTCGAAGCGGCCGGCGGCCAGGCGCACCGTGTCGCCGGGCCGGGCGTCGATCAGCGCCGCCTGCAGCTGTTCCTGGGCGTTGGGACCGGGCGGGACGTCGATCGTTCGGGCGCCGGCCGCGCCGGCGAGGGCGACAGCGAGCACGGCCGTCCAGGCAATGGGCAGAGTCATGGGTGGCCTTCCGGTCCGCGTTTTCTGTCCGCACAATCGACCGGATCGGCGGGCGGTGGCAAGCCGGGGCGCCGTCGGAACGGTTTGCGGACGGGCGCCCTCTTCCCGATCAGCCGGCCAGGTTGGCGTGGAAGAAGTCGGCGATGTCGCCGAAGGCGGTGGCCGATTCGGGGCTGTCGAAGGCGTAGATGTATTCGGCGTGGCTCATCGCCTCGTGCACCTCCAGGCGGGCCGCCACGCCGGCGTCGCGCATGGCCCGGTAGGCCCGCACGGTGTCGCTCAGCAGGATGTCGCGCGTGCCGGTGGTGAAGATCGCCGGCGGGAAGCCGGTGAAGTCGCCAAAGATCGGCGAGACCAGCGGGTCGGTCACCCCCGCCGCTCCGGCGTAGAGAGAGGCCATGGCCTTGCCGATGGAATCGAAGCTGGAGAAGATGCCGTCCACCTCGGCGTTCACCGCATAGGAATCGCTGGCCCCGGTCAGGTCGACCCAGGGCGTGCCCAGGGCCAGGGCCCCCGGAAGCGGCAGGCCCAGGCTCTTGAGCTTGAGGGTCAGGGCCAGGGTCAGGCCGCCGCCCGCCGACGTGCCGAACACCCCCACCGAGGCTGGATCGCGGTCGGCGGTCACCGCCCGCCACACCGCCAGGGCGTCGTCCACCGCCGCCGGGAAGGGATGGTCGGGGGCCATGCGGTAGTCCACCGAGATCACCTTCAGGCCGCTGTAGTGGGCGCCCAGGATGGCCTCGCCGGTGCTGGCTTCGCCGCCGTTGAGTACATAGCCGCCGCCGTGCAGATTGATCAGCACCCTGTCGCCCCTGGCCGGATCGTGGCTGGCCGGGGTGATCTCGCACACCTTCACCCCGGCGATCTGCGTCCACGTCCGGGTGTGGGGGAACAGCGCCTCGAGGATCGGCCCCAGGGCGGCGGCCTGGGCGTCGGCGACGCTGACGAAAGCGCGCCATGCCTCGGGAGTTTGCGGCAGCTGGTCCATGGCCAGGCGCGGGGCCAGGGCCAGGTTGGAGATCGAGCGCTGCAGCTGCGGGCTGACGGTGGTGGGCACGGCGAGGGTCTTGGCCGGCACCTCCCGCGTGGCGAGGGGCTGGCTGGCGGCGTCGTCCATGGTCGTTTCCTGTGTCTGGCGTTTCTGGTTTCATCATGGACCGAAACCGCCGATCCGCGCCACTGTCCCGGCGACGCGACATTCACGGGCGGAGGGGAGAAACAGTCATGAAGGCCGTGCGCTTTCACCAGTTGGGCGGACCGGAGGTCCTGCGCTACGAGGACGCCCCCGATCCGGTCCCCGGCCCCGGCCAGCTGCTGCTGCGGGTCGAGGCGGGCGGCCTGAACTTCTCCGACATCGCCAAGCGCACCGGCCGCTATCTGGAGCCGACGCCCCTGCCGTTCACGCCGGGATCGGAGGCGGCCGGCGTGGTGCTGGCGGTGGGCGAGGGCGTGGAGCGCCTCACCGTCGGCGACCGCGTGGCCGGCATCTTTCCCGACCGCAGCGGCGGCTACGCCGAACTGGCCCTGATGCCCGAGGCCCAGGCGGTGCGGATTCCGCCCGGCCTGTCGGCCATCGAGGCCGTCGCCGTCCCCAACCAGGGGGCCACGGCGATGAGCCTGCTGACCCTGATGGCCGGCTTGCTGCCCGGCCAGTCGGTGCTGGTCTCGGCGGCCGCCGGCGGGGTCGGCGGCTGGTTGATCACCCTGGCCCGGGCCCTCGGCGCCGGCCGCATCGTCGCCCTGACCAGCACGCCGGCGAAGCGGGCCGAGGCGCTGCGCCTGGGCGCCGATGTCGCCCTCGATCCGGCCGTCGCCGACTGGCCGGAGGCGGCGCGGGCCGCCGGCGGCGGCGGGGTCGACATCTTCCTCGACAGCGTCGGGGGCGAGGTGTTTCGCGGCGGCCTTCGGGCCCTGGCCCCCTTCGGCCGGGCGGTGGTCTATGGCCTGGCCAGCGGCGAGCGGGTCGATATCGCCCCGGTGACCCTCATGCGACCCTGCCAGATGGTGGGCGGCTTTCACCTCGACACGGTGATGGCCGATCCGCCCCGCATGCGCGCCATGCTGGACGACCTCTTCGCGCGGGTGGCGCGGGGCGAGATCCGACCCCGCATCGACCGGGTCTTTGCGTTGAGCGAGCCGGCGGCGGCCCAGATTCACCTGGCCAGCCGCCAGGCCATGGGCAAGATCGTCATCGCGCCCTGAGCCGCCGCGCCGTCAGAGGTCGAGGGCCATGCAGATCCAGTGGTGCGCCAGGTCCGCCGGAACGGGGCTCGGCCCATAGGGCGGGATGATCCGGAACCCCAGGTCGGCGTACAGGGCCCGCGCCATCACCGCGCCCATCAGGCCGCGACCGACCCCCAGGCCCCTGGCGGCCGGGGTCACATAGAGCCGCTTGATCTCGCCGACCGCCTGCGCCCCGTCGCCGATCGGCCGCAGTCCCACGCAGCCGAGCGGCTCGTCGCCGCGACGCGCGATCAGCAGGCAGCCGCGCGGCCCGGCGAACTGGTCCAGGTGGGCCAGGTCCTCGCCCAGGATGTCCTCGACCGGCAGGGTGACGCCGAGCAGCAGGCCGACGTCCCGCAGATGCGCCGTCAGATAGTCGCGCAGAAGCGGCGCCACAGCCTCCGGCGGCGCGGCGTCGCCGATCCGCACGGTCGGCTCGCCGTCTTCGGGGCGTGGCGGGCTTGCCGGTGGGCGGCTTGTCATGTCCAAGTCCGGCGCCGTTGACGATGGAGGGGTGTTGTCGACCATGTATCAGCCGCCGCAGTTCCGGGAAGACCGCCTTGCGGTCCAGCACGCCTTGATCCGCGCCCATCCGCTCGGCCTGCTGGTCACCGCCGGACCGGGCGGCCTGATGGCCAACCTCGTCCCGTTCCACCTGGAAGAGACCCCGGGCGGGCTTGGCGTGGCGCGGGCCCATCTGGCGCGAGCCAACGCCCAGTGGCGGGAGTTCAGCGAGGGCGCCGAGTGCATGGTCGCCTTCCAGGGGCCGCAGGCCTACGTAAGTCCGTCCTGGTACCCCACCAAGGCCGAGACCGGCAAGGTCGTGCCCACCTGGAACTATGTCACGGTGCACATCTGGGGCCGGCCGCGCCTCATCGACCAGGCCCCCTGGCTGCGCGGCCAGATCGACGCCCTGACCGACGCCCGCGAGGCCGCCCGGCCCGAACCCTGGCGCGCGGATGACGCCCCGGCGGACTTCATCGCGGCGCAGATCCGCGGCGTCGTCGGACTGGAGCTGCCCATTAGCCGCATCGAGGGCAAATGGAAGGTCAGCCAGAACCGCAACGAGGCCGATCGCCGGGGCGTGGCGCAGGGTCTCTCGGCGGACGGGCCGGCGGCCGCGGCGATGGCCGATCTGGTGGCGGCGGGCGGCGCTGGGGCTGTCGACTAGACCCCTTCGGCGCCGGCCAGGCGCAGGGCGCGGTCGGCCATGTCGGCCAGCACGGACTCGGCGACCTGGTCCTGGTATTTCCGGGCGAAGGCCATGGCGCCGGTGCGGCAGTCGGCCGAGGTCAGCAGAGCCTCCAGGGCCGTCGCCGGATCGGCGAACCGGCCGTGCGCGCCCACCATGTAGCCGGCTCCGAGGGCCTGCACCCGCCAGGCCACCAGGCCCTGCTCGAGGTTCTCGGGCAGCAGCACCATCGGCACCCCCGATTTCAGCAGCGAGGCGGTGGTGCCGTGCGGGGCGTAGAGCACGGCCGCGTCGGCTTCGCGGCCGGCCTGCGCCAGGTCGACGGGCTGGCTGATGATCGACAGGTGCGGCCGGGCGAACCGCTCCTGCCACTCGGGCGGGGCGTTGGGACAGCAGATCACCGCCCGGCACGGCGTCGCGGCCAGGGCGGCCAGGGTCGCCGTGGTCGTCTCCGGTCCGGCGCGCAGATAGCCGAAGATCCGTGGCCCACGGCCCGGCGGCCAGATGACCGGCGCCGCGGCGAAGCTGGGCAGAAGCCCCCAGTAGCGGGCGTTCCGGCGCTGCGGGTAGGGGTCCAGCTCCGGCAGGGTGTTCAGGCCCGCCTCGGCCACGTCGAAGAGCTGGCCGATGCGCGCGAGGGGCGCCGCTCCGAGGGCCGCCAGCACCGCGTTGATGGTGTGCAGCGCCCGCGCCTCGGAGGCCTCCAGCACGGCGGTCGGCGTGGAGGCCCACGGCCGCATGGCCGGCAGGGGCGAAATGTCCGGAGGGGCGTAGAAGCCGGTGACGTGCAGCATCACCGGCAGGCCCAATGTCCGGGCGGCCAGCATGGCGGTGGGGGAATGGTCGGCGATCATCAGGGTCGCCCGGGTGAGCTCGATCAGCCGCCGCCAGGCCCCGACCAGACCCAGCAGGGCCGCCTCGTCGGCGTACCCCAGCAGCAGCAGGATGTCGGGATAGGAGAGCGGGGGCTCGTTCACGGTCTTCGGCGCC
The DNA here is from genome assembly GCA_903923135.1 of uncultured Caulobacteraceae bacterium. Classification (GTDB taxonomy): domain Bacteria; phylum Pseudomonadota; class Alphaproteobacteria; order Caulobacterales; family Caulobacteraceae; genus Acaudatibacter; species Acaudatibacter lapponiensis. The sequence continues at coordinate 26,539 of CAIXWN010000165.1, forward strand.
ACGCCGCGGAAGACCGGCGCCTGCATCCAGCTCAGGCCCTCCGGGTCGAGCAGCCTCGCCACGCCGGCGGTGAAGGCCAGGGCGCAGTCCACCTCGGCGCCGCCGGCGCGAAGGCGCCGCGCCAGGGGCAGGAACTGGCCGATGTGGCCCAGATTGCCGCCCAGCTCCCAGGCGTAGAGTATTCGGCCGGTCATGCGCCTGTTGTCCGACGAAGGCCGGCGCAGAGAAAGAAAAACTTCAGCCGGGGCCGGCCAGAATCTCCTCGGTGTGCTGGCCCAGGGTCGGCGCCGGTCGGCGCAGGGCCGGGCGGACCCCATCGAAGGCGAAGGGCGAGAGCGGCACCAGATGGCGGCCGATCACCGCCCGTTCCAGCGGCGAGAAGTAGCCGTTCGCCGCCAGTTGCGGGTCTTCGGTCAGGTCATGGACGGGCTGCACCGGCGCGGCGGCGACCCCCGCCCGCTGCAGCCGGCCGGCCGCCTCGGCCGCGCCCAGGTTTGCCGACCAGGCGGCCAGCGCCGCCTCCGACGTCCCGCCGGCCACCGGGTCCAGAGCGGCCAGGTCGGAGTCCTCGGCCGCCACGGCCAGCCAGCCGTCGCTGGCGGGGACCACCGCGCAGAGCGCCAGTCGGGCGCGCCGTCGGCCGGTGCGCGGCAGCGGCTCGCCCAGCACCTGGGCGGCGAGGATCGCGTCGGCGCCCAGCTGGAACAGGCAGGCCACCTGGGCCAGGTCGATCACCGCTCCGCCCAGCCGGGCGCGGGCGGCAAGGGCGGTGAGGATGGCGCTGGCGCCGTAGAGGCCGGCCACCGGATCGCCGAAGGCCACATGCTGCAGGCATGGCGGCCAGTGCGCCTCGCCGTTGACGAAGGGCAGGCCGCTGGCCTGCTCCACGGTCGAGCCATAGGCGCGCAGACCCGCCAGGGGGCCGGCGGCGCCGAACGCCGGCATGGTCAGGCTGATGATGCCCGGCTTCAGGGCCCGCTGGGCCCCGGGGCCGAGGCCCAGCTTCTCCATCACTCCGGCGGCGTAGTTCTCCACCACCACATCGGCCCCGGCGATCAGGGCCCTGGCCTGGGCCACGCCTTCGGGGCGGGTCAGGTCGATGCTGACGCCGCGCTTGTTGCGGTTCACCCCCAGGAAGTTGTGCTTCACCTCCATGGCGGCGCAGTCGGCCTCGTTGGCGTCCCAGCCGCGCCACCAGTCCGGGTGGTCGCCGGACTCGATCTTCACCACGTCGGCGCCGAGGTCGGCGAGGGTGCGCGCGCACAGCGGTCCGGCCCAGCCCATGCTGAAGTCGATCACCTTCAGGCCGCGCAGCGGTCCGTGGCCCGCCGTGTCCGTCCAGGCGGCGGTCGGCACGCCGTCGAAGTCCATAGCATAGGGCAGGGTCGGGCCCCGCGCCTCGCCGCCGGCGCCGGCCGGGCCGAAGGCGCCGCGCGCCTGCCAGTGCGGATCGTCCGGCAGCTGGCCGGGGGTGGGCATCGGCGCGGTGGGGATGCGGTGGCGGTCGCCCAGGGTCACCCATTCGGCGGTGGTTCGCCCGGCGAAGGCGGGCGCGAGGATGGCGTCCACCTCGTCGGCCAGCATCAGCCGCTCATAGGCCGTGGCGAAGCGCGGGTCCTCGGCGGCGTCTGGTCGGCCGATCAGGCGGCACAGGCTCGCCCACTGCGGCGGCGTCAGGCAGGTTATCCCTACCCAGCCGTCGGCGCTGGGATGGGCCGAGGCCGGATGGATCGGCGAGAAACGGTTGGGGCCAAGGCGGGTGGCCAGGGTTCCGTCGGCGCGGGTGGCCACGGCGCCGGGCTCGGTGAAACAGAGGTTCGCCTCCAGGATGTTCACGCCGATCCGGCCCGGACGCCGGTCGGGCGCCGCCAGCAGGGCCGCCAGGGCCGCGTTGAAGGCCACCAGACCACCGACCACCTGGGCGGCGTGGCCTTGCGACAGCATCGGCGGGCCCTCCGTCTCGCCGAAACCGTAGGCCAGACCGTTCAGCGCCTGGATGATCTCGTCGGTCCCGCGCCACTGGCCATAGGGCCCGTCGGGGTCGAACCAGGTCAGGGCCAGCAGGCTGGCGCCCGGCGCCTGCGCCGCGCGGAAGGCCTCGGCGGCGGCCACGCCGGCGGTGTCCTGGCCGGCGATGATCAGGTCGAAGGCGCCGTGCGCCGCGGCGGCGGCGTCCGCCGCCTGTTTGCCCTCGTCGAGCCAGGCGCCATAGGCCCGGCCCGCGGCGCCGGCGAAACCCAGCCGACCGTCGTCGCCGCCGACGATCCGGGTGACCCGGGCGCCCTGCCGGGCGAACAGCCGCCCGCAGTAGCGCGTCGCCACATCGCCCGAATGTTCAAGCACCCTGAGGCCCTCAAGGGGTTCGCCCATCGCTCAGTCGCCTCCTGCCCTGTCCGGGCGGCCATCGGATCCTCTGGCGGGACCTGCGGCGCCGGAAGCGCGGACTTTGGACACCGCGGCCCGAACGCGCAACGCCCGGAGCGACTTTCGTCGTCCGGGCGCCGGCTTGGAACGTTCAGAGGGTGGCTGTCTGGCGCGTCGGGATCAGGAATAGATCTCGAACAGGCCGGCGCCGCCCTGGCCGCCGCCGATGCACATGGTCACCACGCCCCACTTGGCCTTGCGGCGCTTGCCTTCCTGCAGGATGTGGCCGGTGCAGCGGGCGCCGGTCATGCCGAAGGGGTGGCCGATGGAGATCGAGCCGCCGTTGACGTTGTACTTGGCGGGATCGATGCCCAGCTTGTCGCGGCTGTAAAGGCACTGGCTGGCGAAGGCCTCGTTCAGTTCCCACAGGTCGATGTCGTCGACGGTCAGGCCCTGGCGCTTGAGCAGTTTCGGCACCGCGAACACCGGGCCGATGCCCATTTCGTCGGCCTCGCAGCCGGCGGCGACCCACGACACGAAACGACCCATGGGGGTCAGGCCGCGGCGCTCGGCTTCCTTGGCTTCCATCAGCACCACCGCGGCGGCGCCGTCGGAGAGCTGGCTGGCGTTGCCGGCGGTGACGTACTTGCCGGGGCCCTTCACCGGCTGCAGCTTGCTGAGGCCCTCAAGGGTGGTGTCGGGGCGGTTGCACTCGTCCTTGTCGACCACATAGTCGACGATGGTTTCTTCCTTGGTCTCCTTGTTGACCACCTTCATCTTGGTCTTCATGGGGACGATCTCGTCGACGTACTTGCCGGCCTGCTGCGACGCGGCCATGCGACGCTGCGATTCCAGGGAATATTCGTCCTGGTATTCGCGGCTCACGCCATAGCGCTCGGCGACGATGTCGGCGGTGTCGATCATGGCCATGAAGATCGCCGGCGCCACGTTCAGCAGTTCCGGATCCACCGCCTCGCGGGGCATGCCGCCGCCGGGGATGGAGATGCTCTCGACCCCGCCGGCCACCACGCAGTCGCCGTTGTCGCCGCGGATGTAGTTGGCGGCCATGGCGATCGACTGCAGGCCCGACGAGCAGAAGCGGTTGATCGAGACGCCGGCGGTGGTCACCGGCATGCCGGCCAGCAGGGCCGCCTGGCGGCCGATGTTGGCGGCGCCGTGGGCGTTGTTGCCCAGATAGCAGTCCTCGACGAAATCCTTCTCGACGCCGGCGCGCTCGACGGCGTGCTTGATGGCGTGGGCGGCCATGGTCATCGGCGGGGTGATGTTGAATCCGCCCCGGCCGGACTTCGCCAGCCCGGTGCGCGCATAGGATACAATGACGGCTTCACGCATGTACGTTTCTCCCTGGAGTTTCTTCGCACAGGCGATGGCACGCCGGGCCACCGCCTGACAATTGTCTTTTTTCAGTTTCGCCCGGGCGGGGCCTTCGCCGCGCGGGCCGCGGCGCGCCAGGCCAGGGTCTCGAACAGGCCCTGGGTCCAGCACATCGGGCAACCCTTGAGCAGCAGGCCGGCGGGCGGGATCAGCAACAGCGCCGGCCAGCCGACGACGACGAACCCCCAGAGCCCGAGCCCCAGCAGCCCCAGGCCGGCCGCGCCCCGCAGCAGGTGAACCGACAGCGAACGGCTCCCGAACCGCATCCGGGGGCCGATCTCGCAGGCGCTCCGGCCCGCCTGGGCGGTGGTGTTCATCGGCCTCGCGCGCCTTCGTTTCTTGCCGACGGCATCGGGCGATCCCGCCGCCGGGCTGTCAAGTCTCGCGCGCCCGGGCGACGGCGGTTTTGCTTGCAAGGCCGGCGGTCCCGGTCTTGAGTCGCCCGGGTCATCACAAAGGGAGGCTCCATGACCGTCGCAGCGCGTAACGCCGCCGTCGCCGTGGTCGGGGCGGGCGACTATATCGGCGGCGCCATCTGCGAGCGCTTCGCCGCCGAGGGCTA
>CAIXWN010000166.1 GCA_903923135.1 uncultured Caulobacteraceae bacterium
AGCCTAAAGGTTGGACGGAGACACTGTGACATACAAAGTCACAGGTCCTTGGCCGTCAGGATGCGGGCATCGCCCTCCTTGAAGTTGAGCTTCTGGTTGATCTTGTAGCGTCCGACCCGTCCGAGGTCGTAGCGCTTCGGATCGAAGAACAGGCGCTTGAGGAGTGCCTTCGCGTTCGCGGTAGTCGGCGGCTCGCCGGGGCGGAGGCGCTTGTAGATTTCCTTGAGGGCTTCCTCTTCGTTGCGCGTCGGATCTTTCTTCAGCGCGCGGATAAGGGCGCCTTCATCGATTGACGTGTCGATCACGCGCAGCGTGGTGATGTCGTGCTTCTCAAACGTGCGGACGATCGCCTTCGTGAGCGGCTCGAACGCACGCGCGAGGACGACGCCCTTCTGGGCATCGATCGCATCTTCAACGAGGACGAGCGTGGAGACGTTCTCCATGTCGAGCGCCTTCGAGACTTTGAGATCCTTGATCTCGTAGAACAGATTCAGGAGGTCGATGTCGCTCGAATAGCCGATCGCGCGAAGCATCGTCGTGATGAGGAACTTCCGGCGGCGGCGGCGGCGGTCGAGGTAAACGTAGAGCAGATCGTTGTTGTCAAACTGCACTTCGAGCCAGGTGCCGCGGTCAGGAATAATGCGGAAAGAATGGAGCGGCTTGCCGTTCGGGTGCGGGGTGACTTCGAACGCGATGCCAGGCGAACGGTGGAGCTGCGAAACGACGACGCGCTCGGCGCCGTTGATGATGAAGGAGCCGCGCTCGGTCACCATCGGGATTTCGCCCATGTAAATGTCCTCGTCCTTGATGAAGTCTTCCTCGCGGAGGCGGAGCTTCACGTAGAGCGGCACCGAGTAGGTGATGCCTTCGCGCAGACACTCGAGTTCCGAGTTCTTCGGATCGCCGAGATTGTAGGAGACGTATTCGAGCGTCAGGCGCTCGTCGTAGCTGAGGATGGGAAACACCTCGCGGAACACGGCCTCGAGTCCCTGCGGCTTGCGCTGCTTTTCGGGCACGCCCTTCTGCAGGAAGTCGAGATACGACGTGATCTGAATCTCGATGAGGTTCGGCGGCTGGATGACTTCGCGAAGTTTGCCGAAGTTGATGCGTTCAGAGTGTGTGCGGTCGGCCATGAGAGTTTCCCGGTAGAGATTAAGAGACAGATGAGGACGCGGCGCGCTCGCGGATCAGTCAGCGGGCGACGCGGGCAACGAACTAAAGAACAGAATTGAAAATGGCAAAGGACAGGCCGAGCGGGTGCGCGGCCTGTCCCGTGATTGACGGAAGAATTGCAGGTGAGATCGCCAAGCGGGAGGCGGTCTTACTTGAGTTCGACCTTGGCGCCAGCGGCCTCGAGCTTCTTCTTGATGTCTTCGGCTTCGGCCTTGGGGGCGTTTTCCTTGACGTTCTTCGGGGCGCCTTCGACGAGGTCCTTCGCTTCCTTGAGGCCGAGGCCCGTGATCGCGCGGACTTCCTTGATGACGCCGATCTTGTTCGCGCCGGCTTCCTTGAGGATGACGGTGAACTCGGTCTGCTCCTCGACGACTTCGGCCGGGGCGGCGGAGGCCGGACCGGCGGCGGCGACGGCGACCGGCGCGGCGGCGGAGACGCCCCACTTCTCTTCGAGAAGCTTGGAGAGTTCGGCGGCTTCCAGGACGGTCAGGGCGGAGAGGTCATCGACCAGTTTTTCGAGCTTGGACATTTTCTAGGTTCCTTTGGGAGATGGCTTTGGGGTTGGTTTGCGTAAAGGGGTCGTTCAGGCGGCGTCTTTGGTGGCGTAGGCGTTCAGCACCCGCGCCAGCTGGGCGGCGGGGGCCTGAATGACCGCCGCGACCTTGGTGGCCGGCGCCTGCAGGACGCCGATGATCTTGGCGCGCAGCTGGTCGAGCGAGGGCAGCTTGGCGAGGGCGTCGACGCCGGCGGCGTCGAGAATCTGCGGCCCCATCATCGCGCCGATGATGATGAACTTGTCGTTCTCCTTGGCGTACTGGGTCGACACCTTGGCGGCCGACACAGGGTCGGGGCCATAGGCGATGGCCACGGGCCCCTTGAACAGATCCAGGGCGCCGCCGTCGGCGCCGTTGAGGGCCTTCTGGGCGAGAGTGTTCTTGACCACCTTGAAGGTGGCGCCTTCAGCCCGAAGACGTCCGCGAAGGTCCTCGGTCTGCTTCACGGTCATGCCCATGTAGTGGGTCACGACGACCGCGCCGGCGTTCTCGAAAACCCCCTTGAGGACTTCGATCGCTTCCGACTTTTGAGCGCGCTCCATGGCGGTCTCCATAACGATGTGACGACACGCGCCCGATGCGCCTGCCGATAGTCGCAGGGAACAGCCCAGGCCGGCCCCCGCGTCAGAATTCAGACTGTCCCAAGGATGCGTCGAGCGGCGTCGTCCGGTGCGGACCCTCGCCTGGCTCTGTCGCTCCCCGTCTCCCCGCGGCGGAAGGATTAAGCCTGGAAGGCCCGCGGTTCTTGGACAGGATGGCGGGCCGAAACCCGCCGGAGGCGCGTTTACACGAGAACGCGCCGCCTGACAACTGATGGCCCGAGAAAGCCGCCGGCGGACGGGGCTGCGCGCCCCGCCCGCCGGGCTCACTTCAGTGGCTCAGGCCCCGATGGAGGCCGTGTCGACCTTGAAGCCCGGCCCCATGGTCGAGGACAGGCTGATGCGCTTGATGTAGGTGCCCTTGGCGCCGGACGGCTTCGCCCGGGCCAGGGCGTCGACCAGGGCCTTGACGTTGGCGGTGATCGCCTCGTCGCTGAAGCTGGTCTTGCCGACGCCGGCGTGGACGATGCCCGCCTTCTCGACGCGGAACTCGATGGCGCCGCCCTTGGCGTCCTTGACCGCCTGACCGACGTTCGGCGTGACCGTGCCGACGCGCGGATTGGGCATCAGGCCGCGGGGACCGAGGATCTTACCCAGACGCCCGACCAGGGCCATCATGTCCGGGGTGGCGATCACACGGTCGAACTCCATGAAGCCGCCCTGGATGCGCTCCACCAGGTCTTCGGCCCCGACGATGTCCGCGCCGGCCGCGGTCGCTTCCGCCGCCTTGGCGTCCTTGGCGATGACCGCGACGCGAACGTCGCGACCGGTGCCGGACGGCAGGGAGACGACGCCGCGAACCTGCTGGTCGGCGTGCCGGGGGTCCACCCCCAGATTGACCGCGATCTCGATGCTTTCGTCGAACTTGGCGCGGGCGTTGGCCTTCACCAGCTTCACCGCCTCGGCCAGGTCGTGGATCGCCAGGCGATCACCGGTCCAGGCCTGCACTCTCTTGGCTTGCTTGGTCATGATCCCTTAAGCCTCCACGACGCGCAGGCCCATGGCCCGGGCGGAGCCTTCGATGATCTTGGCCGCGGCCTCGATATCGTTGGCGTTGAGATCCTTCATCTTCTTCTCAGCGATCTCGCGCAGTTGGGCGCGCGTGATGCTACCCACCGTCTCGCGCCCGGTCTTGCCGGAACCCGACTTGATGCCGACCGCTTCCTTGAGGTAGTGGGTCGCCGGCGGTGTCTTGGTGACGAAGGTGAAGCTCTTGTCCTGATAGACGGTGATCACCGTTGGCAGGGGCGTGCCCTTGACGACATTTTCCGTCCGCGCGTTGAACTCCTTGCAGAAGCCCATGATGTTGACGCCGCGCTGACCGAGCGCCGGCCCGATCGGCGGCGACGGCGTGGCCGAACCGGCCTTCACCTGCAGCTTGATGTAACCCAGTATCTTTTTGGCCATGATCTCCTCATTCGCCGGCTAGCGGCTGGTTTGAGCCGTGGTGCGGGGTGGCGCCCCTCCCACGGGTTTTCCCCGTCCGACATCGGACGGCGATGGCTGGGCCCTAGGTGGTCTTTTCCACCTGGGCGTATTCGAGTTCCACGGGCGTGGCGCGACCGAAGATCGACACCGTGACCCGAAGGCGGGCGCGGTCCTCGTCGACCTGCTCGACCGAACCGTTGAAGCTGGCGAAGGGACCGTCGATGACCCGCACCGATTCACCGATCTCGAAGGTGATGGTGGGCTTGGGCCGCTCGACGCCCTCCTCGATGGCGCCGATGATCCGGGCGACCTCGCGCTCCGAGACGGGCATCGGTTTGGAGCCGGAACCAAGAAAGCCGGTGACCTTGGGCGTGTTCTTCACCAGGTGATAGGCCTCGTCGGAAAGGTCCATCTTGACCAGCACATAGCCGGGGAAGAACTTGCGCTCGGCGTTGATCTTACGCCCGCGGCGGATTTCCACGACGTCCTCGGTGGGGACGAGTATCTCCGAGAAGCAGTCGTCGAGGCCCTGGTTGTGGGCCTGTTCGCGGATGCTGTCGGCCACCTTCTTCTCGAAGTTCGAGTAGGCGTGGACGATGTACCACTTGTGGTGCGGGTTGGCTGACGGGGGGGTGACGTCGGGCATCGGTATCAAGCTACTCCGCATTCGCCAGCTTGAGGATCGCGCTGATCCCCAGGCCCAAAATCCAGTCAACGCCGAAGAAGAAGATGGCGGTCATGACGACCATGATGCCGACCATCACCGACGTGATCCACGTCTCCTTCCAGCTGGTCCAGGTCACCTTGCGGGCCTCGGCGCGCACTTCCCGCAGGAACTGCACCGGGCCGACGCGCTTCCTGACCGCCACCGCGGCGACAGGCGCGCCGCCGGGCGCGGCCACGGGAGGCTTACGCCCTGCCCCGCCCTGCACGATATTCTGACCCTTGGCCATCGGCGGCCTCTCAACTCTCTCTGGCGCCCCTCAGGACCCGGCGGCGCCTCAATGGACTAACGATAGTGGCAGGAGTGGGGGGACTCGAACCCACGACCCTCGGTTTTGGAGACCGATGCTCTACCAGCTGAGCTACACTCCTAGAAACGGCCGCCTCGGCGTCCTTGTGACGCCTCGGCTTAAAATGAGCAACGCGCCGGAGAGCAAGGTGCCCGCCGGCGCGTCTGGCTCATTGCCGCAGGGTGCGTCCCTTAACAGGGGCGCAGGCCCTCATCAAGCGGCAGACCCTATTCGACGATCTTGGTCACCACGCCCGAGCCGACGGTGCGGCCGCCTTCACGGATGGCGAAACGCAGGCGTTCCTCCATGGCGATCGGCGTGATCAGCTCGATATCCAGCTCGGCGTTGTCGCCGGGCATGATCATTTCCACGCCCTCCTTCAGCCGGATGATGCCGGTGACGTCGGTGGTGCGGAAATAGAACTGCGGGCGGTAGTTGGTGAAGAACGGGGTGTGACGGCCGCCCTCTTCCTTGGTGAGGATGTAGGCTTCGGCCACGAACTTGGTGTGCGGGGTGATCGTGCCCGGCTTGCACAGCACCTGGCCGCGCTCGACGTCTTCACGCTTGGTGCCGCGAAGCAGCACGCCCACGTTGTCGCCGGCCTGACCCTGGTCGAGCAGCTTGCGGAACATTTCCACACCCGTGCAAATGGTCTTTTGCGTGGTGGTGATGCCGACGATTTCGATTTCTTCGCCGACCTTGACCACGCCGCGTTCCACGCGACCGGTCACCACG
>CAIXWN010000167.1 GCA_903923135.1 uncultured Caulobacteraceae bacterium
CACACCGGCCGAGCCCGCCGCTCCGGTGCAGGCGGCCGGAGTGCGACCCTCCCGCGCCCTGCCCTACAGCCTGGAGGTGGCCGAGGGGCGCGAGAGCGGGGCGATCGCCCTCAGCTTCCGCAACGACGGCGCGGCGGCGGCGGTGCTTCACGTCTATGACCGCCTGCGCCTGGACCGCACGCCGCGGCGCTACACCGTGGGCGCGGGAGATACGCTGCGCGGGGTGTGGGACGCCGGCGCCTATGACCTGTGGGTTCTGGGTCCGAACGGGTTCCATCGCCATTTCATCGGCGACGCCGGCGCCGGCGAGGTCACCCTGGCGGCGGCCTGCCTGCCCGCGGAACGGGCTCTTCGGCTCATCCTGCGCAACGCCGGAGCCGCCGCGCGGCCCCTGGAGTTGGTCGCCAACGCCTATCAGCCCGGCGCGGCGCCGTGGCGCGTCACCCTGGCGGCCGGCCAGACAGTCACACGGCGATGGCCCCTGGCAAGCCACGGCTGGTACGATCTCACCCTGCGGTCGGACGGCGCGTCGCCCTGTCGGCGGCGCCTGGCCGGCCGGCTGGAGACGGGCCACGACGGGGTGACCGACCCGGCCATGGGCGGCGCGGCGGTGATGGGGCAGGCATGAGCGGAGCGTGGACGGCCGGGTGCGACGACCAAGTTCGGTGACCTGCCCTCTGGAGCACGCCGATGATTGGTGTTGTGATCCCCATCAACGACCGCGAGTGACGGACGGGCTGGCCGGCCCGATGGCGCCGAGGCAGCGTGGGGGGCAATTTGGGCCATAACAACGACAACCCGCGACCTACCCACCCGTCTGGCGAAGTGCAAGGCGGAACACCGTGACCCTGCCAGCGATTATTTCAAATAACTGCTGGGGCGCCGCCTTCTACCAGGAACGCGAGATTCCCTACAACACGCCGACCGTCGGCCTATGGATTCACGCCGACGATTATCTTGCCTTGCTTGAGGGTTTTCCTCGCCTAATCCGGTCGCCTCTCACATTCGCACCATCCCGGCACGGCGCGTTCACCTATCCCACTGGCCTGCTTGGCGGCGAGGTCGAAATCCAGTTCATGCACTACGAAAGCCGTGAGGAAGCGCTTTCGAAGTGGACGGCCCGATCCCAAAGGCTGCCGGGTGACACCGGCGACCTGCGGATCAAGATCTGCGACCGCGACGGCCTCGAGCAATCCCACCTCGACCGGTTCGCCGCCCTGCCCTTTCGCAACAAGGTCGCGTTCCTGACGCAGGGGCGCTTCAACGTGGCCGACTATCCCTGGGCCATCGAGGTGGACGGCGATGGTCCGTTTGTCGCTGACGGGGCAACGCTCTGGAACGCCACCAAGGCCACGGAGCGGTTCAACGCCGCCGACTGGATGGCGTCGCCGACGCCCCCCGCCCCGCCCCTCAGTCCACCAGCTTCTGGGCCAGATAGACATAGTGCCGGGCCCAGCGGCGGGCGTTGAGTTCGGGGTCGGCGTCGTTGGCGTGGCCGCCGAAGGTGTTCTCGTAGAACAGGTAGGGATCGCCCAGAGCCTTGAGCTCTGCGGCGAACTTGCGCGGGTGGCCGGGATGGACGCGGTCGTCCTCGGTGTTGGTGGTGATGTAGGGCTCGGGGTAGGTCACCCCCGGTTTCAGCCGCGTGTAAGCCGAATAGGCGGCGATGAAGGCGCGGTCGGCCGGAACGTCGGGATCGCCGTATTCGCCGATCCAGGAGGCGCCGGCCGACAGGTGCTGATAGCGCAGCATGTCGATCAGCGGGCTTTCGATGACCGCGGCGTTGAACAGCTCCGGGTGCTGGGTGATGGAGACGCTGGTCAGCACCCCGCCGTTTGAGCGGCCGTAGATGCCGAGACGCCGCGGCGAGGTGACCTTGCGGGCGATGAGGTCGCGGGCGATGGCGGCGAAATCGTCGAAGGCGCGCTGACGATGCTCGCGCAGGGCTGATTCGTGCCAGGCGGGGCCGAACTCGCCGCCGCCGCGGATGTTGGCCAGGACATAGGCCCCGCCCCGTTCCAGCCACAGCTTGCCCAGTTCAGGGCGATAGGACGGCGTCTCGGAGATCTGGAAACCGCCGTAGCCGAACATCACCGTGGGCGTGGAGCCGTCGAAGGCCAGGGTCCGCGGGCGGACGAGGAAATAGGGAACGCGGGTTCCGTCGGCCGAGACGGCGAAGTGTTGCTCGACCACGTCGGCGGAGGCGTCGAAGCGGGGAGCGAGGCGCTTGACCGCCGTGACCGAGCCGGCGGCGGCGTCGACGGCCCAAAGCACGGTGGGCTGCAGGAAGCTCTCGGAGGTGAGGAAGGCCGCGTCGGAACCATGGTCGGCGGCGCGCAGCGCGAACGCCGAACCGGCCGGCAGATCCAGGCGGCGCGAGGTCCAGCCGGCGGGGCCCGGAGCATAGACGTCGACCGCGCCGGCTACATTGTCGAGCAGGGAGACCAGCACCCGGCCCTGGGTGACGGCGACGGCGTCGATGGTCTGGCTGGCCGTGGGCGCCAGCAGGGTCTGGACGGCGTCCGTGGCCGGATCGAAGGCGATGAGGGCGCCGGCCGGCACGGCCGGATGGGTTGCCGTGGCGGGCCAGTCCTGGCGCACGCCGAAGATCAGCCGTCCGTCGAGATAGCCGTGCAGCACGCCTTTGGCCGGCAGGTCGAGCGGCTTCACCGCGCCGTCGTGGCCGACGTCGAACCATCGAGTCTCGAAGAAGCCGACGTTGCGGGCGATGAGAACGCGCTCGACGAAGCCCTTGGGGTTGCTGAGCACGCGCATGGAGACGCGCACGTCGGTGGGGGCGCCGCGGTAGATCTTGCGCGCCTGGTCGAGGGGCTGGCCGCGCCGCACCAGCTTGACCACGAAGGGATAGCCCGAGGCGGTAAGGGTTCCGGAGCCCCAGTCCCGGGCGACCAGCAGGGTGTCGGCGTCGACCCAGGCGACGTCCTGCTTGCCCGACGCGAAATGGAAGCCGGCGGGGACGAAGGCGGCGCCGCGGACGTCGAACTCGCGGATCTCGACGGCGTCGCCGCCGCCGTCAGAGAGCCGCACCAGGCAAAGGCGGTCGTGCGGCGCCAGACAGTCGGCGCCCTTGAATATCCAGTTGCGACCCTCGGCCTTCGACAGGGTGTCAAGATCGACAAGGGTGGTCCAGGCCGGCTGGACGTCGCGGAACGAGGCCGGCGTCGTGGTCCGCCACAGGCCCTTCACATGGGCGGCGTCCTGCCAGACGTCCTGCAGGCGATCGCCGAGAAAGTCGGGGATGGGGATGCGGTCCTGGGCGGTGAAGAGGGCCAGGGCCTGGCTGTGGAAGAGAGGATAGCGGGGGTCGGTCTCAAGACGGGCGGCGGTGCGGGCGTTCTCGGCGTTGACCCAGGCGATGGAGCGGGGGGCATGGATGTCTTCCAGCCAGGCGAACGGATCGACCGCGCCCGGTTCGGCCGACGGCAGGGCGGGCGTCGCGGCGGGCGGCGCCTGGGGAGCGGTCTGGGCCGGGGCGGCGCCGGCGGCGGCGGCGAGGAGGGCGGCGGAGAGGGCCGCGGCGGCTCGGGGGCGCCTCAGATTTCCGTGGTCGGCGAGTCGCCAGGCTAGCGGCCCCCCGCGCGCCGGGCGCGGTTTCAATCGCCAGGCCGGCGGAAAAATCAGGGACGGCCCTCGGCGAGGGCGGCGCGGGCGCGGTCGAGCATCAACCGGGAAGGGGTGTCGGCGGGGTTGAGGGCGAGGGCATGGCCGAAGGCCTCGGCGGCGGCGGCCCAGTCGCCGGCCTCCAGCCGGGTCAGGCCCAGGTCGTAGGCGGCCAGGACGGCGGCGAGGTTCGGGAAGCTGAGGTCGTCATGGTAGGTGAGCAGCTGATAGATGACCTCGCTGCGGTTGCGGCCTCGCACGCCGAC
>CAIXWN010000168.1 GCA_903923135.1 uncultured Caulobacteraceae bacterium
CGCCTGGTTCCGACGCGGGCGACTTGACCGGCATGGTCGGCGCCCGGCGCCTCAACGCCGCCCTGTTCACGCTCTTTCAGGAATCCTGGAAATACCTCCTGGTGAGCCTCGTCGCCCTGGGCGTCGATACGGGGATCAACTTCGTCCTGAAGTATCAGGCCGGCGCGCCGTGGCCGCTCGCCGTCGCCGCGGGCTTCGTGGCCGGTGTGCTGGTCAACTACGGCCTGAGCATCCGGTTCGTGTTCCATGAGCACCGGCTGGGCAACCGGGCGATGGAGTTCCTCGGCTTCCTGGCCATCGGCATCCTGGGCCTGCTGGTGAAGGAGGCGGCGACCTGGGCGGCCTTCAAAGGTCTGGGTCTGGACTACAGGATCGCCACCGGCGCCGCGGTAGGGGTGGCGTTCGTGTTCAACTTCGGCGCCCGCAAGGTGCTGCTGTTCTCGGCGAGGACATGAGCGTCGCCGGCCCGGACAAACCCGCGAGGGACGGCTGGGCCCGCTCCGTGGCCCTCACCTGGCTGAAAGCCCTCGGGGTGCTCGGCCTGATCTGCGCGGTCTACATCGTCACCCGACACGGTTACAGCATCAGCGACGTGTTCCTGCTGCGTCAGGACCTGCCGGTGGCCTTTTCGTGTGCGGCGCTCATTGCGGTCGTCGCCCTGTCCTCGCTGCGCCTGCCCGCCCCGGCTCTGGCCTTCCTCGATCGGCTCGTCGAGCGCCAGGGCCTGGCGATCGTCCTGGCCGCCGCCCTTCTGGTGGCCGGCGGCGCCTTCGCCGGCTGGTGGCTGGTCTACCAGACCTATCCGCTGTCGCTGGATGAATTCTGGGCGGCGTTCGACGCCCGTATTTTCGGCAGCGGCAGGTTTCTCGCGCCGGTGGCGGCGCAATGGCGGGCCTATGTTCCGGCGCTCGAACCGATGTGGCGGCTGGAGATACCCGGCGCCCAGGCCTGGGCGTCCACCTATCTGCCGGTGAACGCCGCCTTCCGGGGTCTGTTCGGCCTGATCGGCTCCCAGGCTCTGTCGGGGCCGTTCTGGGCGGCGATGTCCATCCTGTTGGTCTATGTCCTGGCCCGGCAGTTCTGGCCCGCACGCCGCGACGCCGCCTTCGTCGCGGGCATCCTGCTGGCCACCTCGTCCCAGCTCATCGTCACGGCCATGAGCCCCTACGCCATGTCGGCCCACCTGGCGCTGAACCTGGCCTGGCTCTGGCTCTTCCTGCGCAAGGGCCCGCTGGCCATGTGCGCGGCGCTGGTGGTGGCCTTCGCCGCCACCGGCCTGCACCAGTTCATTTTCCATCCCCTGTTCGCCGGCCCGTTCATCCTGCAGCTGTGGTTCCAGCGCCGCTGGCGTCCAGCGGTGATCTACACCCTCGCCTACGCTGCCATCGGCCTGTTCTGGGTCTCCTGGTGGCCGGTGCTGTTCGCCCTTCAGGGCCTGCCGGCCGGGGCCGCGCACGCCGCCGCGGCCGGCGCCAGCGCCGAGGCCCTGGCCATGGCCTTCAACCCGATCGGCGTCAACCTGATGGCCGAGAACCTCCTCCGCCTGGTGCTCTGGCAGAATCCGCTCACGGTTCCCCTCGCCATGATCGGCGCCCTGGTCGCCTGGCGTGACCGTAACCCTGTGATGCTGCCCATGGCCGCGGGGATAATCCTGACCGTCCTGTTTCTGGTCGTCATCACGCCGTTCCAGGGCCACGGCTGGGGCTACCGCTATCTCCACGGGTACCTGGGCAGCCTGTGCCTGCTGGCGGCCCTGGCCTGGATCAGCTTGACCGGCGCGGCCGATGAGACCGGACGAGCGCGGGGCTGGGCCTGCCTGGCGGTCACCTCCCTGGCCGCCGTTGGCCTGTGGCTGCCCATCCGCCTGAAGGAGGCCCACGAGTTCATCCAGCCCTACGCGCGTTCGTGGGCGGCCATTGAGCATGCCCATGCCGATGTTGTGATCGTCGACGCCTCGGGGCTCTGGTACGCCAACGACCTGGTGCGCAACGACCCGTTCCTTGAGCAGGGACCGAAGATCATGCATCGCTATCTGCTCAGCGACACACAATTGAAGGCGCTGTGCGCGCGCTACCGGGTCGCCTATTTCGACCGCCGCGACGGCGTGCGCTACGGCATCACGCCGGTGCTCGGCGAGACCTCCTTCGCCGGCCAGAAGGCCCTGTCCCCGTTGGCCGGACGTGGCCGCCTGCAGCCGCCCGACTGCGCCCGTCCGGTGACGGCGCCGTGAGGGCTGAGGCCGGGCGCTGGCGGTATGCTTGAACGTGTCCTCAAGACCTGGCTGATCCTGGGGGCGGCGCTTCTGCTGGCGCTTCTGCCTGGCGTGGCCCAGTGGACGTGGTTCCAGCTCCCGGCTCACTTTTTCATCACGCAGGACCTGCCGGTCCTGGCCGGCGTCCTGGGCGTCGTCGTGGCCCTGCGTGTGCTTCCCCGGATGGCCACGGGCCTCTCGGCGGACGTCGGCGCCCTGGGCGCCCGGCTGTGGCCAGCCGGGCCGCCGACCATCCGCCCCGTCTGGATCGTCGCCGGCGCCGCCCTAGGCTGCGGCGTCGTCTGCCTTGCCGGCGCCCACTGGATCGCCGAGGACTACGCCCTGACCATGGATGAATTCATGGCGCGGTTCGGGGCGGCCATCGCCGCCCGCGGCCAGCTGGTCGCGCCGCTGGCGGGGCCCTGGCGAGAGTTCGCCGACGCGCTGTCGCCGCGTTTCCTGTCCCGCGCCGCCGACGGCGCCTGGTGGGCTTCGGGCTATTTTCCTGTCAACGCCGCCCTGCAGGGGCTGGGGATCGCACTGGGCGTGGGGGGGCTGGTGATTCCCTCGCTCGTGACGATCTCGGTCCTGGCCGTTTTCGGGGTCGGACGCAGGCTATGGCCGGACCGGTCGGACACGGCGCTCGTGGCGATCCTGCTTCTGGCCACCTCCAGCCAGTTCCTGGTCACCGGCATGACGCCCTATGCGATGACCGCGCACCTGGCGCTCAACATGGTCTGGCTCTGGCTGTTCCTGCGCGGCGGCTGGCCGGGCCATATCGGCGCCATCGCCGTGGGGGCGGTCGCTGTGGGCCTGCACCAGTTGCTCTTTCATCCGCTGTTCGTAGCGCCCTTCGTTCTGCAGCTCTGGCTGGAGCGCCGCTGGCGCCTCGCCCTGCTCTACACCGTCGCCTATGGCGTCATCTGCCTGGCCTGGATCGACTACTGGCCCCTGGCGCTCGCGGCGTCGGGGCTGACCGGACAGGGAGGTGGCCCCGCCGCATCGGCGGCGTCCGGCGCCGCCTCCGGAGCCACGTCGGCGGTCGGCGGGTTCTTCGGTCACTTTGTGACGCTGATCACCCAGCCGCCGCCCGACAGCCTCGGTCTGATGGCCAAGAACCTCATCCGCTTCGTCACCTGGCAGAACCTGTTGCTGGCGCCGCTGGTCGTTCTCGGCGCCGCCGCCGCCTTCAGGGCCGCCGGAACGCTCCGGTCGATGATCGTGGGCCTGGGGCTCACCATCGTCGCCATGGCCTTGATCCTGCCGGACCAGGGACACGGGTGGGGCTACCGCTATCTGCATGGCCAGCTGGGGGTGGCGTGCCTGCTGGCGGCCTGGACCTGGACGCGGTTCACCGATGGCCTTGATGCGAGGGGGCGGGCCGGCGCCAGGGTGGCGTTCCTGGCCGTTGGCGCCCTCTCCCTGTTCGGCCTGGCTCCCCTGCGCGCCTGGCAGTATCACAGCTTTCTTCACCCCTACGCCGCCGCCCAGGCCGAGGTCGATCGCGCGCCGACGCCTTTTGTGCTGGTCGATGACGCCGGGGTCTACTTCGGCTGTGATCTGGTGCGCAACGATCCCTATCTGCGCAACCGTCCGCTCAAGCTGTGCCTGCGGGTCCTCACCGACGATCAGATCCGGCGGCTCTGCGCCGGCGGCGCGATCTCGTTTTCAGGCAAGGCCGACGCCGCCAGACATCACATCCGGACGTTCCCCGATCCGGCCGAGCTGGGCGACCACGCCCGTCGGATCGCCACCCTGCGGTCAATGAGCTGCGGAGCCGGCAAGACGCCGGTCCGCGACGTGGCGGGTGGGCCGATCTGAGTCGCCGTCGGCCGCGGCTCAGTCGCGGGCCTTCAGGAACTTCGCGTCGTTGCCGTTGATGATCGCCAGCAGGAAGCCGCCCAGAATGGTCTGGGCCCCCAGCGTGATCAGCAGGGTGCCCAGCACCGCCGGCAGCGCCGAGAACGCGCGCTGATAGTGCCTGGCCGACCAGTCGGCGACCACCCACAGCAGATCGGCCAGGCCCAGGGCGCCAAAGACCAGGCCGGCGAAGATCATCGTCTCCAGGGTCACCCAGCGCGACAGGGCGAGGATCCAGGCCTTCGGCCGCCGGTAGCCGGCCCTCACCCCGTGCAGATGGCTGGCCATGGCCAGGATCGCGGCGATGTGGCCCAGCCCGACCATGGCGCTGGCCAGGATCACCCAATAGTCGCCCAGCGCGGTCTCGACATGGGGCTGGAACACGAACCGCCAGGCGGCCAGGCCGAGGATCGCCGACCCGGCGGCCACGGCCAGCACGGCCGGCAGGGCGAACAGCCACGCCGGGCTGAGCATGAACAGATAGCGAAGGTGACGCCAGCCGTCGCGCCAGGGCCGCAGGTGCGGTGGGCGGTCACGCAGGTCGGGCGACAGGGTGGCGGGCCTCTCGACGATGGTCTCGCCCAGCAGGGCCGCCTTGATCACCATCTCGCTGGCGAACTCCATGCCGGCGCCGGCCAGCTGAAGCCGGTCGAAACAGTCGCGCGTCAGCGCCCGCAGGCCGCAGTGAGCGTCGCCGGCGCCGGTCCTGAACAGCAGGTTCAGAATGCCGGTCAGCACCGGATTGCCGATGTAGCGGTTCTTCCAGGGCATGGCGCCAGGCTTGATGCCGCCCTTGAAGCGGTTGCCCATACACAGGTCCGCGCCGTCGATCAGGGCGCCGATCATCGGCGTGGCCTCGCGGAAGTTGTAGGAGCCGTCGGCGTCGCCCATCACCAGATAGCGGCCGCGCGCGCCGCGGAAGCCGCCGCGCAGCGCCGCGCCATAGCCCTTCTCGGTCACGTCGACCACGCGAGCCCCCAGACGCCCGGCCAGGGCCTGGCTGCCGTCGGTGCTGCCGTTATCGGCGATGATCACCTCGCCGGTAAGGCCATAGCGCGTTCGGATATCCGCCAGCGCCTCGTTGCAGGCCGCGATGCACGGCTCGAGGCAGCCGACCTCGTTGAGGCATGGCATGACGAAGGAGACGTCCACGCTCCCTGTCTCCCCCGTCTGGCTCACCTGACCGCCGTCCCCCACGATGTCACCGCTTCTCCAGATCGGACGCCCAGTGTGACCCCTTGTCGACCCTAAGCCAAGGTCGGCCATTGTCCACGCCTTCGGCGCGCGTGTGGCCTTCCCGCCGCCCGTTGGGCCGGGCGCGGTCAATAGCCAAGGCCATAGGCCCAGGCGATGGCCTCCGCCAGGGGGCCGGGCCACAGCCGGCGGAACAGGATCAGGTCCTCTCTCTGGCGGACCCCCTCGCGGATCAGGCGCGACGTCGCGGTCAGGGGGTTGTGTCGTCGGCCGACCAGCCGGGCCGGCGCCCGGGCGAACACCTGGCCCGCGTCCGCCAGCCGCAGCCAGGCGTCCCAGTCCAGATTAGACTGAAAGGCGTCGGAAAAGGCGAAGTCGCCAAGCCGGTCCCGGTCGAAGGTCACGGACGAGCAGGGAAGGGGATTGCCCAGCGCCAGGAAGCGCCGCAGCCGGGTCGGCGCGACGCGCGTCGCCGCCCCCAGCGTCAGGCGCTCCAGCAGATGTTTGACGACGCTGATCCGGGACGTGACCACCGCGCCCTGGTCGTCGATCTCGTCATAGCCGGTGAAGGCCAGGGCCGCGCCGCGCGCGTTCCGCAGGGCGGCCAGGCTGAGATCCAGGAAGGCCGGACGATAGACATCATCCTGGTGGGCGAGGGTGACATGGCGCGCCGGGGTGGCGGCGAGTGCGAAATTCCAGTCGGCGGCGATGCCGGCCCGACGCGGGTTGATCATCACCGGAACCCCGAAGGCCGCCGCCGTGTCGGTGATGAAGTTCGAGGGGGTCGACGTGGTCAGCACGAGCGTCGAGGCGCGGGTCTGGTCCCGCAGCGACCTGAGGCAATCGCCGAGGAACGGAGAGTCGCCGTAGGCCATGACCGCGAAGCTGTGGTCGGCGGTCGGCGCGCGGTCGAGCCGTGATCCCGGATCGGGGTGATCGGTCGCCATGTCAGTAGAATCCGGCCGCCACCAGCAGCCGGCCGCTGATCGCGCCCAGGACGGTGGTGCGCGGCATCCGCCCGAACAGGGCGAACAGCAGCCGCGCGATCAGCGAGCGCCGTGACGACACCAGCGCCTGGGTCATCATCCGCAGGTCGGCCGGCAGCTGATCACCGAACAGCCGGAGCAGTTCGGCGGCCTGCCCGTGAATGGGGTAAAAGCGTGACGGGTCCCTCAGAAGGGCCGGCGCCTGGGCCAGGATCGACGACAGTCGGCTGGGCCGCGAGCCGAAGACGTTGCCCGGGTGCTGGCGATAGAGGACGCCCGGACGCTCGTCGAACAGGATCACGCCGAACGCCGAGATCACCAGGGCGCACCACCAGTCGTGCATGATGACGCCCCCGGCCGGCGGGCGGGAGCGGATCAGCTGGAACGCGGCGGCGTTCATCACCACCGTATTGCCGATGGCCATGTTGGCGAAGAGCAGCTCCTCGAAACGCCCTGTTCCCATGAACAGGGATTCCCCCATGGGCCTGAGCGCCTCATCGACACAGAGCGCCTTGGAGCAATAGAGCGCCGGCCGGTCCGGGTCGGCGTCCGCCAGTGTGGCCACCGCCCGGGCCAGCTTGTCAGGCAGCCAGACGTCATCCTGGTCGCAGAAGGCGTAGTGGTCGAAGGTCGCGGGAACCGCGCCCAGCAGGGCCAGAAAGCTCCTGGCCGGACCGAGATTCCCGCCACCCAGAGGAGAGGCCAGTTGCGGCCAGAGGCGGGCGTAGTCGGCGAGAATGTCCAGGGTGCGGTCCGACGATCCGTCATCCCGGGCGAACACCTCAAGCCGAACGCCGTCCTGGGCGGCCAGGCTGTCCAGTTGGGCCGCGAGGAAGGCCTCTCCGTTGTAGGTCGACAGAAGCGTTGCAACCGTGTGCGGGCGAGTCTTCATTGGCGAGACTCTCCTCTGCCCTGGCGTGCCTTTACGAGCGGCCATCCGGGGCCGATATCAGATTATTGGGCTGTCGGCGCGCATTCAAGTTCGGGCGATCGCCCGGGCGGGGGCGCCGATCGCCGCCGTCCCCGCGAGACTGGATGGGGAGACCGAAAAGGGGTTGAAGCCGCGGCATGCCGTCCCGTGAATCCACCCTCCCCGTTGCCTACAGCGCGCCGCTCGCCGATGGTCTGGCCGTTGTGGTCACCTACAATCCGGATGGCGGCCTCGCCGCCCGCCTTGCGGCGCTGAGGGCCCAGGTCGAGGCCGTCGTGGTGATCGACAACGGTTCGGTGAACCTCGACGGGATCGCCGCGGCCGCCCGGTCGTCAGGGTGCCGCCTGGTCGAAAACGGCCGCAACCTCGGCATCGCCGCAGCGCTCAGCCAGGCGGCGGGCATGGCGGTCGACGGCGGCTATGAATGGCTGGCGACCTTCGACCAGGACAGTTCGGTGCGGCCGGGGTCCATAGCCGGCATGCTCGAGGTCTATCGCAGTCATCCGGCGCGCGACCGGATCGGGGTGATCTCGCTGTCCCATCGGGACCGCGCCACCGGGCGCGACTACCACCTGCCCTGGGACATCCTGGCCGAGGGCGAGGCCTGGCGGTCGGTGCGAAGCGCCATCACCTCGGGCAACCTCATTCCGGTCCGCACGTTCGAACGGGTCGGGCGCTTCGATGATCGGCTGTTCATCGATTCGGTCGACCACGAGTTCTGCCTGCGTTGCCGCGCCAGCGGCCTGCTGATCATCGAATGCCGGCGCCAGGTCCTGGATCACGCCAAGGGTGACGCGACGGAGCACCGGTTTCTCGGGTTGAAAGTCCCCTCATCCAATCACTCTGCGAGCCGGCGGTACTACATAGCGCGCAACCAGCTGGAGCTCTTCCGGCGTTTCGCCCTCGTCGATCCGGCGTGGGTGTGCCTCTCCGCCTTCCTTCTGGCGTGCGAGGCCGTCATCATCCTGCTCTACGAGACCGACCGGCGGGCGAAATTCGCGGCGATGATCGCCGGTGCGCGGGATGCGGTCCTGCGCCGGTTCGGCCCGCGTCGGTTGCGGAGCGGCGCATGAACCGGCCGTCGGCCGAGGGCGGGACCGGGACCGGGACCGGCGAGGGCGTCCTGGCGCCCGGACTGGCCAACGTCCTCGCCGTGGTGGTGACCTACAATCCCGGCGACGACCTGGCCTGGAATTTGGCGGCGCTGCGGGATCAGGTCGACCAGGTGGTGGTGATCGACAACGGCTCGGCCAACCACGCCGCGATCTCGCGCACAGCCGCCGCGGCGGGCTGCGAGTATATGGGGAACCTCCAGAACCTGGGGATCGGCGCCGCGCTCAGTCAGGCGGCGCGCCTGGCCCTCGATCGCGGGGCCGACTGGCTGGCGATGTTCGACCAGGACAGCCTGGCCCCGCCCGGCGGCCTGGTCGGCCTGCTCCGGCTCTTTGACCGTCACCCCCAGCGCGACCGTATCGCCGTTCTGGCCATGAGCCACCGGGACCGTGTGACGGCTGGCGACTACCACCACGGACGGGACGTGGTCGAGGCGTCGGGGGATTGGCGATCGGTGCGCACCACGATCACGTCGGGAAGCCTGGTCCGGACCGCTGTCTTCGGCGAGGTCGGCCTCTTCGACGAGGCCCTGTTCATCGATTCCGTGGACCACGACTTCTGCCTGCGCTGCCGCAGCCGCGGATATCTGATCATAGAGGGGCGGGATCAGGTCATGCAGCATTCGCTTGGGGCGATCACGACCCATGAGCTTCTGGGCAGGCGGGTCACCTGTGGCAATTACAACGCCATTCGACGGTACTATATCACCCGAAACACGCTGGAAGTGGCGCGCCGGTTCGCCTTTTCGGAAACGGGTTGGGCCGCCTTGTCGGTGGTCTATCTGCTGGTGGATAGCCTGATGGTGCTGCTGTATGAAAGCCAACGGCCAGCCAAGCTTGCGGCGATGGCGCGGGGCCTGGTCGACTTTCTGACCCGGCGTTTTGGTCCGCGGTCGTTGTAGCGATCAGGTTTGCATCGGGTTTCGTTGGCTTGAATTGACTACCAGCAGTACGCTCCAACTACCGGAGACGTTTGGCACGGGGTGCAACGTTGATCACTCGATTGAAGCGACTGTTTCAGAATGATCGGGCGCTGAGCATTGTGGCGGGCGAACTGGGACGATTGGTCTGCAGCCTTGTCGCCAGTATACCAGTAAATGAATCCCGAATTTGTGTAATGTGCGAAAATCGGGTTGGCAATTTCTTGCCGTACCGCGGTGGTTGGCGAAATATGCCTCGGCTCATGGCTGCTCTGGATGTTGTCGGTAGTGACGTAGACCACTTTGAATGCCCCAGGTGCGGTGCGCATGATCGAGAGCGGCATATCTTCCTCTATATGCGAGCTTCCGGAATTCTCCCGTCCATAAACGGAGGATCTGTTCTTCATTTCGCTCCAGAAAGACGTTTGGCGCGAAAGATAACCGAGTGTTCCCCCGGCCAGTATATAAAATGCGATCTATTTCCAAATTCGGATGATATAAGGAAAATTGATATGTTAGACATTGATTTTCCAAATGAAAGTTTCGATTTTGTGATTGCGAACCACGTTCTCGAACACGTGGATGACTGTCAACGTGCGGTGAGCGAGATTCACCGTGTTCTTAAAGTGGGCGACCACGCCATTCTCCAGACGCCCTTCAGTCGAATTTTGACGCAGACTTGGGAAGATCCTGGCATCAAGACAGTTGAGGCCAGGACCGAGGCCTATGGGCAAGGTGATCACGTCCGACTGTTCGGCCGTGACGTGTTCGAGCGGCTTTCCTTTTCAGGCTTGGTGTCGAGGGTCGAGGAGCATGATTGCCTTCTGACTGAATGTGACCCAAGTCAATTCGGCGTCAATCGAGCCGAACCGTTCTTCCATTTCCAGCGCGCAGCCTGAAATCCCGCCTCGCCGCCCTGATCGTCGGCGTGTCGTCGCCGGGATGTCCGGAGTGGGCGTAGCTTTTTGGAGCCTTGGTCAAGGGGACAGAGCGACATTCTTTGGCCTTGAAAAGCCGCGACCCTTACGCCGCACCGAAAGGTCCTCCGTTCAAACGGGCGGATCCTTTGGCAGGGATCTGATGACGAGACCGGGTTGCGGTCCGCAACACAGGTTCTTTGGATGCTCTCCAGGTGTTTTTTTGAGGCGCGTGAGGCTGGGCCGGTGCACGCCTTCCGCAGGCCTGAAATGAGACGTAATGCTTGTTTGTAGTTGGTGGGTGTCGCTAGCTCGGCGAAGTCGATGCTCGGCAAGCCTTCGTGGCCCACGTGGTCCACGCTTCCGATCTCTGAGGACTATGATGGGTCTTGTGCAGCGTCGGCGGACCCAGTGTGATCAGGGGGCTTGCGCCGGCCGTCGCATTTGGCCAGACGCCGTGATGGGGAGTACTTTGGCCTTTGACTGACGATCCAATCTACGTCACGCGCCCCCTCCTGCCGCCCCTGGCGGAATTCATCCCTTACCTTGAGAGGATCTGGGAGTCGCGATGGCTGACCAATGGCGGCCAGTTCCACGTGGAACTCGAGGCGCGACTAGCTGCCCACCTTGGGGTGGAGCACCTGGCCCTGTTCACCAATGGCACGATCGCTCTTGTGACTGCCCTGCAGGCGCTGGGCGTCGGCGGTGAGGTTATCACAACGCCTTACTCCTTTGTTGCCACGGCGCATTCACTGATCTGGAACAATATAACGCCAGTATTTGTAGATATCGACCCTGTTACTTGTAATATGGATCCGGCGCGCATCGAATCCGCTATAACGCCGCGCACGACAGCCATTCTTCCCGTTCATTGCTATGGCGGCCCCTGCCAAGTGGCGGAGATTCGCGAGATTGCAGACGCTCACGGGTTAAGGGTGATCTATGATGCTGCGCATGCTTTTGGGGTGAAATTCGAAGGTCAGAGCCTCCTCTCGCACGGCGATCTGGCCGTCCTGAGCTTTCACGCCACCAAAGCATTTCACACTTTTGAAGGGGGAGCCATCGTCTGCCCGAATTCCGAGACCAAGAAACGTATCGATCATCTGAAAAATTTTGGCTTCGTAGACGAAATTACGGTTGTCGAAGTTGGTATTAACGGAAAGATGAATGAAATACAGGCCGCAATGGGATTGCTTCAACTTGAATACGTAGATGAAGCCATACGTCGACGAGGCACTATAGACTCGATATATCGGGATGCGTTGTCTGGTATTCGGGGTCTGACGATGTTGCCGATCGATCGAAAATGCGAACCCAACTACTCATATTTCCCAATCTTCGTCGGCCCTGATTTCGTGGAGAGCCGTGACAGGCTATACGAACGTT
This sequence comes from uncultured Caulobacteraceae bacterium, assembly GCA_903923135.1. Taxonomy (GTDB): domain Bacteria; phylum Pseudomonadota; class Alphaproteobacteria; order Caulobacterales; family Caulobacteraceae; genus Acaudatibacter; species Acaudatibacter lapponiensis. Next base: position 11,558 of record CAIXWN010000168.1, read on the forward strand.
TGCGTCGGGCCGGGATCTTCGGGCGCAGGTACTTCTACCCACTGATCAGCGACATGCCGATGTATAGGTCCCTGTCGTCTGCATCACCGGAAAATCTGCCTCGCGCGCGCGAGGTGGCAAACCGGGTTCTTTGTCTCCCTATTTACCCCGACCTAACGGACTCCGACGCCATGCGAGTGGTCAGGGCCATTCGTGGTTAGGCGCGCCGTGCCTCCTGTTCGCTCCGATGCCAATCCCAATATTGCTGTCGCTCGACCCGGACCGGGCGCCTCCCTGCGCGCCAATGTCGTGGCCAACTACGCCAGCCAAGCCTATGTCGTCTTGGCCGGTATCATTATGATGCCACTTTATCTGAGCCGCATGGGCTCGGAAGCCTACGGCCTCATCGGCTTTTTCACTTTGATGAACGCCTGGTTTCAAATTCTCGACGCAGGGCTTTCGCTGACGCTGGCCCGTGAGAGCGCCCGCTATCGAGGCGGTGTCATAGATGCGGCTACCCTCTATGGTCTCGTTGTTACGCTTGAGTTCTTCTTTTCCGGCGTGGCGGCGCTCGGCGCCGTGCTGATAGTGAGCGGTGCCCATTTTATCGCGACGTCCTGGCTCAATGTCGAGAAACTGCCCGTCGAGGAGGTGGCCCAGGCTGTGTTGCTGATGGGTCTGACGGTGCCGTTGCAATGGGTCACGGGACTGTATCGCGGCATACTGAATGGTTTCGAGCGGCAGGTCTGGCTTGCCCTGTTCAACACCGTGATCGCGACCCTTCGTTTCGGCGGCGCTGCAATTGTCCTCCTGTTTATCAACCCAGGTCCACTGGTGTTCTTTGCCTACCAACTTACAATCTCGATTCTGGAACTTCTTGTCCTTGTCGTGATGGGCCGTCGTATTTTGCCAATCGTCGCGCGCAAGAGTCGGCGCGCACTTCGCTGGATCGAGGTCCGGGAACTGCTGCGATTCTCAGGCAGTCTCGCGTTCGCGGTCGTTGTCTGGGTGCTGGTGACCCAGGTCGACAAGTTGGTGCTCTCGAAAATACTGCCGCTCGCTGAGTACGGCACCTACACCCTCGCCGTGGTGGCGGCTGGCGGCGTGCTGCTAATTGGTGGGCCGATCGCCCAAGCCTTGCTGCCCCATCTTACCAAGCTGGCAGCGGAGGGCGCCTGGAACGACGTTATCAAGCTTTACAGGAACGGGACCCAGTTCGTCTGCATAATCACGGTCCCGACGGCGCTCGTTCTCGCCTTTTTCGCCAGACCTGTGCTCTACGCCTGGACCGGCAACGCCGCCGCCGCGAATTCCGCCGGTCCAATCCTTGTGCTCTACGCGCTCGGGAATGGCATTATGACACTGGGCGCCTTTCCCTATTACTTGCAATATGCGAGGGGCGATCTACGCCTTCATGTGTTCGGCAATCTCATCTTGATGGTCCTGCTCGTTCCATCCCTGTTCGTCGCCGCCTCCCGCTATGGAGCCTTGGGGGCGGGCTATGCTTGGCTGACGATGAATGCGATCTACGTCGCGGCGTGGATCCCCTGGGTGCACCATCGGATTGCGCCGGGTCTGCACGGCCCATGGTTGGCGCGCGACATCCTTCCGATCGTGGCGGCGGCCGCGCTGACGGCTTGGTTCCTGTCTCTATGGATCGTCTGGCCAATCAATCGATTGGCGATCGTCGCCCTCCTCGCGGTGGCCGGGGGCGCTGTAGCCGCCGCCGCCGCCGCCGCCTCCTCCGTCGCGCGGAACTGGGTACGGTCGGCCCTGATGCTTGCCCGTGTGCGAGCCAGGGCCGCCTCGATATGAGTGAATTGGGTGCCCTACCGAAACTGTCGGTCTGCATAATCACTTACAACCATGCCGGGTTTATCCGGACATGCGTGGAAAGCGTGCTTGATCAGGAAGTCGACTTCCCCGTCGAGATCATCATCGCCGATGACTGTTCGACGGACGGCACCAAGGAAATAGTCGACGCTCTCGCCGCCGAAAGACCACACAGGATAAGGGTATTGAGTCGATCGGCCAACCTCGGTCCAACCCAGAATTTTCTATCACTACATAACGCCGCGACTGGGGAGTATGTCGCGCATCTCGACGGCGATGATCTCACGCTTCCGGGCAAACTGTCACGTCAGGTGGCCTTCCTGGAAGCCAACCCCCGCTTAGCTGTTTGTGGTCACCGCATGGGTGTCATCACGGAAGATGGGGTCATTACTGGAGGCCAGTTTCCCCGCAACCTTCCAGAACAGGTGAGCGTTGGAAAGGTTATTCGCTGCGGAATGCCCTTCTTGCATTCCTCAATGATGTACCGGCGCAGTTCACGCAGTCTGAAATCCGCAAATTTCGAAATTTTCGATTGGTATATTCTCACCGACATTATGATGTCAGGTGGAGCTGGTTTTATACCGTTGATGCTAGGACTCTATAGAATCAACTCTGGTTCGTACATCGGAACTGTCAGGCAGTCTGAAATGCGGGCAAGAATGCTTGAAAATGTGGCAAGGCGATATCAGGATATGCCCCGAAATCGGTCGGACTTTTTTGCTTTTGCATTGCTCGAGTTGTCTGATTCTCTTTTGTTTGGGCTCGAGCGGGCCTCCGTACACTGGCGCCTCTTGCGCGATAGCGCCAGTTTACTAGGTTTGTTCAAGGCCTTCGATGTATGGGTATGGCGCCGTCAAAACGGAAGGGCTCTTTCCCGATGACGTCCGCCCTGGGCTTTGAGTTTTTCCGATCGCCCCCTACAAACAACTCTCTGACCTTCACCGGCGCATCGCCGAAACTCAACACTGATCCGGCCCACAGGATCGTGACCTAGAGAACGGACGGAAATACATGTCCAGAAAGAACATCTTTGGGCTCTATGGAGCCGGCGGTTTTGCCCGGGAAACGATGCCAGTTGTTCTGGAAAACGTAAGAAATAGGTCTTTTGGTGGAGGCGTATCGGTTGATGAAGTCGTATTTATAGAAACGAACCCCTCGGCCAGAGAGGTTAATGGAATAAGGATATTGTCCGAAAGGGAATTTCTGGATAGCGATTTCGACAGAAAATATTTCAATGTTGCCGTCGCAGATTCATTTTCCAGGGCGCGGTTATCGGAAGCCATGGTTCAAAATGACGCAATTCCGCTGTCAATAATTTCAAAGAATTCTATTGATTATGGCTTCAATGAATTGTCGGCGGGTGCGATAGTCTGTGCCAACACAATTATTACGTCAAATGTAACTATTGGGAAATTTTTCCACGCTAATATATATTCCTATATTGCACATGACTGTGTTATTGGCGATTTCGTGACGCTGGCGCCGCGGGTTAATTGTAATGGAAACGTTGAAATTGGGTCTTTTGCTTACATTGGCACCTCCGCGGTTATAAGGCAGGGTGAGTTAGGGCGGCCCTTGGTCATCGGTGAGGGCGCTGTCGTTGGCATGGGTGCGGTCGTAACAAAGGATGTACCGCCAAATACGACGGTGGTGGGCAACCCTGCCCGTATCTTGGAGAGAAAATATTGATTGGAAAGGGAAGTTTGGTTCGGCGGCAACAAATGGCGTGGAATAATGCTGATGCAATCTTTGCCAACGCCGGTGGGCCTCTTCCAACTATTGGGATCGGGGTTTTCCTGGTTGGTTGGCTGGGCTGACCGGGGCGTAGATCGCCTCTGGCAGAACGGCGAGGGCCTCGCCGATCCGGCAGGTCGTGTGGCCGTCATCCATCAGGGCGAACGCGGTGACGCCGGTCGGGTCGCGGCCGGAGAAGGCGCCAATCCACTCATGATCCAGCGCGCCGCCAGCGGGGATCTTTCCGGTTAGGCGTCTCAGGTCCTGGCCACCCAGTCCGTATCCGATGACCTCGCCCGCCGCGCTGGCCAGGAGAATCCGCGGGTGCGCCTGACGCGACTTCGCCAGCCGGACCCACCCCGTGGCGCGCCAGCCAGGGGTGGGGGTGTCGGCGACGCGCCGCGTCGCGCCGAATTCGCCGACGCAGCCGCCCGGCGTGACCGTCACATGGGCTCGAAGCGGCGTCCCCAGCCAGGTTGACCAGGCATCAGCGAACACCGAGGTCCTGGCCGCCACCAGCAACGGACGTCGGGCCAGAGGCGTGGGAGGGTCGGGGTATGTCACCGCCAGGATCTGACCGTCGGCGACATTGGCGAGCACCGCCGGAATCACCCAGTTTCGAACCGCGGTGGCTCCGCGGGCGACGGCGACGAACTGGGCCTCACTGGTGACCAGCAGCACCTGAAGCGGCAGGGCCAGCAGCATGAGGCCCGTCCGCATCCTGGCCGTTGGCTCGCGCCCCGAGGCGCCGAAAAGGACAAGCGTCAGCCAGAAGACGATGACGGGCGTCTGGTAGCGGCTGGCCAGAGCCTGCCCGGGGCCGAAGTTGACCCGGCCGATCGCGGTGAGCAGCACCATGCCGAAGGCGAACGCGCAGAGGGCGAAGGTGGCGGCGCGGGCCGGAGGTTGATCGTCGCGCCGCCGCAGCATTCGCCAGCCGCTGAAGGCGAACAGGGCCGCTCCGATGGCGCCCAGTTCGGCGGAAAGGGCCAGTCTGCGGCCCGGCAGGAGGTCGCCGATCGTCACGCCGACCGGCCCGCCGAGTTCCACGAGGGCGTAGACGCCTATGGCCCCCAGCCGTCCGAACACCGCGAACGGATCGGAATGATAGGCGGGTGTCCTGTACCCGACCAGATACGAGGCGGCGATCGCCAGAGCGGCGCCCAGGAACAGCAGCTGTTCCGACCGCGGTCGTTTGAGCTATACCGCCAGGGCGACGGTCATGAAGGGCACGATGATGCCGCTGGCCAAGGTGTAGGTCGCCAGGAATTCAACGGCGATCACCAGGAGGGGGGTGATCATCGATCCGGCCCCTCTGGTCAGCAGGGTGAAGGTGATCGCCGCCGCGAGAATGACGCCAAAGAATACGATCTGATAACCCCAGGTAAAATTCTCCCACTGTCCCGACCAGAACAGGCACGTGAAAATAAAACCCGCAACCCACAATTCGAAGGGCGATATTATAAGGCGATTTTTTATAAAATTATAATAAATAGTGGCGGCAAGAGTCAGTTGTAATATTACTGATATGGTGGCGCTCACGGCGCCGTTTTCCTTAGAAATAAAATGGTCTACTATGAAAACGAGCCTTGAAAACAACAATCGGTGTTCGTTGTGCTGAGAAAACAGATAGGAAAGAGTGATCTTGCGTCCGGAGATGATATCGTCCCATTGATCCGCGAATGGAATTGGCGACTGCGACAGAACAACCATCAGCAGCGTTTGCAGCGCCACGTACACGCCGAAGGCGATGGACAGGTAACTCAGCAGTCTCGACGTCGTATCCCCCGCCAGCTGGCTGGGGGTCAGCGCCGCCTCGCGAGACTCTCGTCTGTCGGCAAGGTCCGGTCGGTCGGGGGCGGGGGGGGTCATGCGGGTCGTCGCCGTGTCGGCGGCAGGGTTCCCGGACTCGCGTTGATCGCCACCATGCCCAAGTCTATCCCGTCCGTCGTCTTCGTCCAGCTTGCTGACCCGGCTTCACGGCGGCGATGCCGGAAGATCGCTCCGCGGCTCTGGCGCCGCGCGGGGGCCGTTCAGCGCGCTTGAAAGAATGAATCGGCCTCAGTATGTTCGAAACGAAACCTCGGTCACTGTTGATTTTCAGAATCGCGGGGGTTTCGGGGCAGACTCGGTCGTCGATATCCGGTTGACCTCTTCATGCTGCTCCTCACGGCAGTATTGGTGAAACACATCCGGGCATGAGTAAGCGCATATTCCTGCCCGGCGCCGCGGGCCTTGTCGGGCAGAATCTTGTCGCCCGCATCGCCGCCAGCGGCCAGGAGATCGTCGCCGTCGACAAGCACCGCGCCAATCTGCAGGTGCTCGGCCGGTTGCATCCCGAAATCACCATCATCGAGGCCGATGTCGCCGAACCCGGGCCGTGGCAGGCCGAGGCGGCGACCTGCGACTGCGTGGTGATGCTTCAGGCCCAGATCGGCGGCCTCCACCGGCAGGAGTTCGAACGCAACAACGTCACGGCCACCCGGCGCGTGCTCGACGCCGTCGGCGCCAGGGCTCCCTATCTGGTCCACGTCAGTTCATCGGTGGTCAATTCGGCGGCCGAGGATTTCTACACAGAGACCAAGGCCGCGCAGGAATCGCTGGTCCAGGCCTGTGGCCTCAAACAGGTGATCCTGCGCCCGACCCTGATGTTCGGCTGGTTTGATCGCAAGCACGTCGGCTGGTTGAAACGCTTCATGGACCGCACACCCGTGTTCCCGATTCCCGGCAATGGGCGCTACCTGCGTCAGCCGCTCTTCGCCGGCGACTTCGCCGCGATCATCGCCGCGTGCATCGAACGCGAACTGACGGGCGCCTACAATATTTCCGGCCAGGAACGGATCGACTACGGCGATCTGATCAGGCTGATCCGGTCGGTGACCGCCAGCCGTACGCCCATTGTGCAAATCCCCTACGCCCTCTTCTGGCTCCTGCTGGCGACCTACGCCATCTTCGACAGGAACCCGCCGTTCACGACCCGCCAGCTGGAGGCCCTCGTCACCCCGGATGTCTTCGAGGTGATCGACTGGCCGACGATCTTCGCCACCCCCGCCACCCCCCTCCGACAGGCGCTGGAGATCACCTTCCTCGACCCCGTCTATGCCTCCGTCGCGCTGCAGTTCTAGATGGCCGCCCCCCGGATCCTCATCATCGGCGCGGGCCCCATGGGGCTGGCCGCGGCGTACTACGCCGCCAGGGCGGGCTATTCGGTCGAGGTGCTCGAGGCGGGCGACAGGCCGGGCGGAATGGCGGCCCATTTCGATTTCGATGGTCTGTCCCTGGAACGGTTCTATCATTTCTGCTGCCGCAGCGATGTCGACACCCTGCAACTGATGTCCGATCTGGGCATGACCCGGCCGATGAACTGGGTGGAAACCCGCATGGGCTATTTCGTCGATGGCAAGCTCTACCGCTTCGGCGACCCGGTCTCGCTCTTGCTGTTCCCGAAGCTGGGCCCGGTCGAAAAGGTCCGCTACGGGCTGATGGCCTTCTGGTCGACCCGTCGATCAGACTGGGCGAAGCTCGACCGGATCAGCGCCCGCGACTGGTTCATCGGGTGGTGCGGGAAGCGGGTCTACGACAAGCTCTGGCGGCCGCTCTTCCAGCTGAAGTTCTTCGAGCACGCCGACAGGGTGTCCGCCGCCTGGGTCTGGCAACGCATCAAACGCCTCGGCAATTCCCGCAAATCCATCTTCCAGGAGGAGCTTGGCTATATCGAGGGGGGCACCCAGAGCCTGGTTGACGCCCTGGTCAGGGCCATAGAGGCGCTCGGCGGAACCCTCCGCCTCAACGCCCCGGCGCGCCACATCCTGGTGGAGGATGACGCGGTCTGCGGCGTCGAAACCGCTGACGGCGACGTGCGGGCGGCGGACATCGTCATCTCGACCGCGCCGCTGCCCTATGTTCCCGACCTGCTGGCCAGGACGGCGCCCGACCTGGCCGGCGCATACGCCGGCTTCGACAACGTCGGGGTGGTCTGCGTCATCCACAAGCTGAAGCGCCGGGTGAGCGCGAACTTCTGGGTCAACATCTCCGACCCGGCGATCGAGATCCCCGGCTTCGTTGAGTTCTCCAATCTTCGTCCCACCGGGGATGTCATCGTCTATGTGCCCTACTACATGCCCGCCGTTCACCCGAAGTTCGCCTGGACGGACGCGGACCTGGCCGACGAAAGCTTCGCCTATCTCCAGCGGGTCAATCCCGCCCTGACCCCGGACGACCGCATCGCCAGTCACGTCGGCCGCCTACGCTACGCCCAGCCGGTCTGCGACGTCGGCTTCGCCGCCAGGATCCCGGACCCCAGGACCCCCGTGTCGGGCCTCTATGTCGCCGACACCTCGTTCTACTATCCGGAGGACCGCGGCGTTTCCGAAAGCATCAGGTTCGCCAGGGCTCTTGTCGCGAACCTGGGAGCCCCGGGATGACAGGCTTTCTCATCCGGACCTTCCTGACGCCTCAGTTCGGCCGGTTTCTGCTGGTCGGCGGCGTCGCCGCCGGGCTGCAGTGGACCTCGAGGTTCCTGTTCAGCCTCTACATGCCCTATGCCTGGGCGATCGTCTGCGCCTTCTTCGTGGGACTGTTTTCGGGCTATTGCCTGAACGCCCTTTTCGTCTTTCGCGGCTCCCGGGGCAGCCGGATCCGGCAGATATCCTACTTTTCCGCGATCAACGTCCTGGCGCTGCCGTTCGTCTGGGGGGTCTCGATGGTCCTGGGCGCGTGGGCCCTGCCCCGGATCATGCCGCTAGGATTGGCGCAATCCGTCGGCAACGGCGTGGGCATCCTGTCGCCGGTCGCCTTCAATTTTGTCCTGCACCGCGCCGTCACCTTTCGGAGCGAGCCGCAGGCCGGAGTGTCGACCGATGGCTGATCTCGCCGCCCTCTACAGGTTCCGCTTCAAGGAAAGCGATCTTCCGCAGAAGAACGCCATCTGGAAAACCCTTTGCGACAATTTCTTCGGCGCGATCGTCGGCAAGACCGACGTCGTGCTCGATCTCGGCTGCGGCTATGGTGAGTTCATCAACAACATCCACGCCGGCCGGAAGCTGGGTGTCGATCTGAATTCGGATGTCCGAAGGTTCCTGTCTCCGGACGTCGTGTTCATCGAGGGCCGGGCGGACGCCATCGCCGTCGATCCCGCGTCCGTGGACGTGGTGTTCTCTTCCAATTTCATCGAACATCTCAAGTCCAAGGACGAACTTGACCTCGTTTTCAGGGAAATCCTGCGGGTTCTGAAGCCGGGCGGTCGCCTGATCCTGCTCGGCCCGAACGTGAAATACCTCGCGAACGCCTATTGGGATTTCTATGACCACTATCTGCCGCTCTCCCACCTGTCCCTCGAGGAAGGGCTTTCCATCGCCGGATTTCAGGTGCGCGACGTGATCCCGCGGTTCCTGCCCTATACGACCCGTTCCGCTCTTCCCAAGGCGCCCTTTCTGATCGCCGCCTATGTGCGCATGCCCTTCGTCTGGCCGCTGTTCGGCAAGCAGTTCCTGATCCAGGCGGTCAAGCCGGCCCGCGTCGATGGTTGACACCGACCCTGGCCAAGGCCGAACGGCCGACCGAGGCGCCGCTGGCGGCCTTCCGCTGGCCGTGGACATGGACGGCACCTTCCTGGTTGGCGATTCGCTCGTCGAACTGTTCGTGGCGGGTGTGTTCCGACGACCGCTGCCGACCCTGGGGGCCCTTGGCCGCCTCGTCGAGGGCCGCCCGGCGTTCAAGGCCGCGCTCGCCGCCAACATCGACCTGTGCATGGCCGATGCGCCTGTCAGGCGCGACCTTCTGACCTACCTTCAGGATCAGAAACGGGAGGGCCGCCCGGTCTATCTGGTCAGCGCCGCGGACCAGCGCGTGGTCGACCATGTCGCGGCCGGCGCCGGGATTTTCGACGGCGCCTTCGGAAGTTCGGCGGGGATCAATCTCAAGGGGATCCGTAAGGCCGACTTTCTCAAGGACCGGTTTCCCGGCGGGTTCGCCTACGCCGGCGACAGTCGCGCCGACCTGCCGGTCTGGAGCGAGGCCGCCGGCGTGGTGATCGTGGGCGGCAGCGACGGCGTGGCGGCCCGGGCCCGCGCGCTGGGCCGGCCTGTCGAGGCGGAATTTCCGGCCGGTCGACGGACTGTCGCGCTCTGGCTCAGGGCCCTCAGGGCCCATCAGTGGGCCAAGAACATTCTGATCTTCATACCCTTGATCCTCAGCGTGCACGCCCATTCCCTGCGGCATATCGGGGCGTCCGTCATCGGGTTCGCCGTTCTCAGTCTGGCGGCTTCGGCGACCTATATCCTCAATGATCTTGTCGATCTGAACTCCGATCGCCAGCACCGCAGCAAGCGCGCCCGTCCCCTGGCCAGCGGCGCCCTGCCCCTCGGCGCGGCCGCCCTGGCGGTTCCGCTGCTGCTGCTGCTGTCGTTGCTCGGGGCGGCTGCGCTCAACGCCGGCGTTTTCGTGGCGCTGCTGGGCTATCTGGCCCTGACCCTGTCCTATTCCCTGCGCCTGAAGCGGACACCGCTGCTGGACGTCATCGTCCTCGCCGGCCTCTACACCATGCGGCTGGTCATGGGCACGATCCTGGCGGGCGTCGAGTTCTCGGCCTGGCTGCTCACCTTCGCCGGGTTCTTCTTCTTCGCCATGTCGCTGGCCAAGCGCCATGTGGAGGTGACCGCCGCCAGGGACTGGCCCGCCGATCTGGACCTGCCGGGGCGCGGCTACAGGCCCGGCGATGCGCCGTTGACCCTGGCGCTGGGTGTCTCGGCCAGTGTCGCGTCGGTGCTGATCGTCGTTCAGTACATGATGGCCGAGGCCTTTCCCTCGGGAGTCTACGCCCGGCCTGCCTGGCTATGGGCGGCTCCCGTGCTTCTCAGTGTCTGGATCTGCCGGGTGTGGTTCCTGGCCCATCGCGGTGAGTTGCACGATGACCCCGTCGAGTTTGCGATCAAGGATCCGGCCAGCCTTGGCCTGGGAGCGCTGCTCGCGCTGACCTTCGTCATAGCCCGCCTCTGAATGGCTCCCCGCGGCTACCATGTCGCCAGAGGGCTGCGGCCCTGGGGGCGGGTCCAGACCGGCGATCAGCTGGTCGCCCGGCCGCGGTTCGTCGACGAGATCGCGACCCTGGTTCACGCCAGCCGCGCCGGCGGCCTGACGAGCCTGTGCACGGGTCTGGGCCGATCCTACGGCGACAGCGCGCTCAACCAGGGGCAGACCGTCATCGACATGTCGCGGCTCGATCGCGTGCTCGCCTTCGACGCCGTCAACGGCGTCCTCCGCGCCGAGGCGGGCCTCGGCCTGAGCGACGTGATCACGCGGATCGTCCCCCACGGCTGGTTCCTGCCGACGACGCCGGGCACGCGGTTTGTCACCCTGGGCGGAGCCGTGGCCAACGACGTGCATGGCAAGAACCACGGGCGAGCGGGAACCTTCGGCGCATCCGTGCGCCGGATCGGCCTCTGGAGATCGGATCGGGGCGAGGTGGAGATATCCCCGGACCTCACGCCAGAGTTGTTCTGCGCGACCGTTGGCGGCCTCGGCCTGACCGGCGCCATTCTCTGGGTGGAAATCCAGCTGGCCAGGATCGGAAGTTCGCGGCTGGACGTGGAGACCATCCCGTTCGGAAATCTGGATCAGTTCCTTCAGATCGCCCTGGAGAGCGAGGCCGGCCATGAGCACACCGTCGCCTGGGTGGATTGCTCGAGCCGCGGGCCGGGCTTCGGACGCGGGGTGTTCACGCGGGCCAACTGGCGCGACGATGGACCCCTGACGGTGCACACGGACCGCCGCCGCCTCACCCTCCCGGTTGACCTGCCCGGTTTCGCCTTGAACGGGCTTTCGCTGGCCGCTCTGAACGCCCTTATCCATGCGCGCCAGACCACCAGGCCGCGGCGGGAGATCTGCCACTACGCCCAGGCCTTCTATCCCCTGGACGCGATCGGCGCGTGGAACCGCCTGTACGGGCCCCGCGGATTCTTTCAGTTTCAGTGTGTTACGCCCCTCGGGGCGGGCATGCAGCCGGTGGCGGACCTTCTCGCCGCAATTTCGGCGGTAGGGCAGGGGTCCTTTCTGGTCGTCCTCAAGACGTTCGGCGAACGGGCCTCGCCCGGTCTGCTGTCCTTTCCCCGGCGTGGGGTGACCCTGGCGATCGACGTCGCCAACCGCGGCGAGCGGACGCTGGCCCTGCTGTCCCGGCTGGACCGGATCGTCATGGCCGCCGGTGGGCGTCTCTACCCGGCCAAGGATGGCCGCATGCCGCCGGCGATGTTCCGGGCCGGCTACCCTGAGCTTCCCCGCTTCATCGGCCAGATCGATCCGGCCTTCTCCTCAAGCTTCTGGCGGCGGATGTGTCATGACTGAACCCAAACCTTCCGAGCGCGTCTGCATTCTGGGCGCAGGCTCGGCGATGGCCGAACACACCGCGCGTCTCCTGGCGGCCCGCGGCGCCCGCCTGGCCCTGGTGGCGCGCAACTCGACCCGCCTGCGCTCCATCGCCGCCGATCTCTCCGCCCGCGGGGCCGGCGCGGTGGTGGAGCGGTGCGTGGATTTCGCCGACCTGAACGATCCCGACGCGCTGCTGGACTCGGTCTCCCTGGCGTTGGGCGGGCTCGATGCGGTGTTGATCTTCTACGGCGATCTGGGCGACCAGACGGTCGCGGAATCCGATACGGCGGAAGCAGCCCGCCTGCTGAACGTCAACTTCCTCAGCGCCGCGACCCTCTCGCTCGCCGCCGCCGCCCGGCTCGAGGCCAGCGACTTCCCGCGTCCCGTGCTTCTCTGCATCGGAAGCGTGGCGGGCGATCGCGGACGGGCTTCGAATTTCATCTACGGCGCGGCCAAGGGCGGGCTGGCGGTCCTGTACCAGGGGTTGCAGCACCGTTTCGCCCTGAAGCGTCTCGCCGTGAGGGCGGTGGTGATCAAGGCCGGTTTCGTCGACACGCCGATGACCGCTGCCTTCGCCAAGGGCGGGCCGCTCTGGGCCAGGCCGGAGGCGGTTGCCCGAACCATCGTCGCGGCCATGGAAAAGGGCGGTCCGGTGATCTATGCGCCCTGGTTCTGGCGCTGGATCATGCTGATCATCCGGCTCCTGCCGCAGTCGCTCATGAACCGGCTCAACCTCTGATCGCCCGGACGCACCGGAGCAGCGGCGGCTCAGTCCTCATACCGGCGGGCCTCATAGCCGTGCTTCACGACCAGCTCATCCCGCCGCGCCGCCTTCAGATCCTCGCGGACCATCTCGTGCACCAGCGCCTCGAAGGTGGTCTTCGGCGTCCATCCCAGGTCGCGCCGCGCCCGTGAGGCGTCGCCCAGCAGAGTGTCGACCTCCGCCGGCCGGAAATAGCGGGGATCGACGCTGACCACGGGCCGCCCCGCCCCGTCATAGGCCGTCTCGTCCGCGCCGGCGCCCTCCCAGCGCAGCGGCATGTCCAGTTCCGCCGCGACGGCGTCCACAAAGTCGCGCACGCTGTGCTGCAGCCCTGTGGCGATGACGAAGTCGCGCGGCTCGTCCTGCTGCAGCATCAGCCACTGGGCCTCCACATAGTCCCGCGCGTGGCCCCAGTCCCGTCGCGCGTCGAGGTTGCCCAGGTAGAGCCGGTCCTGCAGGCCCAGCTTGATGCGCGTCAGGGCCCGGGTGATCTTTCGGGTGACGAACGTCTCGCCCCGCGCCGGGGACTCGTGATTGAAGAGGATGCCGCTGCAGGCGAACATCCCGTAGGATTCCCGATAGTTGACGGTGATCCAGTGGGCGTAGAGCTTGGCCGCCCCATAGGGCGAGCGGGGGTGGAAAGGGGTGTCCTCGTTCTGTGGCGTCTGCTGAACCTTGCCGAACATCTCCGACGACGAGGCCTGATAGAAGCGCGTCCTGCCGCCCAGGCCGAGAATGCGGATGGCTTCCAGGATCCGCAGGGTTCCCAGCGCGTCGGCGTTGGCGGTGTACTCCGGTTCCTCGAACGAGACCGCCACGTGGCTTTGCGCCGCGAGATTGTAGATCTCGTCCGGCTGGGTCTGCTGGATGATCCGGCTCAGGTTGCTGCCGTCCGTGACATCCCCATGGTGCATGAGGAAACGTACCCCGGTCTCGTGGGGATCGCGATAGAGGTGGTCCACCCGGGCGGTGTTGAACAGGGACGTGCGCCGTTTGACGCCGTGGACGGTGTAGCCCTTGGCGAGCAGAAATTCGGCCAGATAGGCGCCGTCCTGGCCGGTGACGCCGGTGATCAGGGCGGTCTTCGTCGGTTCGCTCATCCACGCCTCACGGGTTTGACGCCGGCGCCCGCCCGCCCCGTCCGCGTACGGGCCACACCGCCAGTTCGAGAGGCGATCGCACGGCCTCGTCGTCGAGTCCTGTGTCGGGATATTCGCCCGCGGCCGGGCGGCGGTATCCGCCGAAGATCACGTCATAGATCGGCAGCAGGGCGGCGAAGTTGGCGTTGAAGTGGGCCGGGTCCCGCGAATGGTGCAGCCGGTGATACTGCGGCGAATTCCACAGCCACGACAGCGGCCCGAAACCGATCGCCACATTGGTGTGGGTGAACAGGTGGTACAGGCTGGCCAGGAAATAGACGGTCAGGATCGTCCCGTCGGCCTTGAACAGCAGGCCGACCGCCAGCCACACCGACACCGACTTCATCGCCGGATCCAGCCAGAAATGGCGCTGCGAGGTGCTGACGTTCATCCCCCGGTCGCTGTGGTGCAGCGAGTGCATCGACCATAGCCAGGGAAAGGCGTGCTGGGCGCGGTGAAAGGCGTATTCGCCCAGATCCATGGCGGCCAGATAGGTCGCGGCGCCCAGCACGGGAGGCCAGGCTCCCAGGTCGATCAGCCCGCCGCCGGCGGCGCTCATCAGGCCGCTCTCGGACACGGCGATCAGCGGGCTCAGCACGATGCGTCCCAGCAGCATCAGGCTCAGCACGACGATATTGTTGGCCCATTCCCCCCGCTGAACGGCCGAGGCCGGTCGCAGGCGCTCCAGCAGCAGCAGGGCCGCGACGATCCCCAACTCCAGCGCAATCTTGGGATAGATCGGCATCACTCGTCCCCGGCCGGACGCCAGGCGTCCGGCGCTTGTCTCAGAACAGGCCGGGCGCCAGGCGGAATCGCACCTTGCTCATGTATTCCGCATAGACCGGGTCCCTGGCCAGCACCCGCTCTTCGGCCAGGATGCGGATGACCAGCAGCGCCGTGGCCGCCACATAGACCCCGGCGTTCCACAGCGTCGGGTTGAGCAGCCAGAAGCCCACATAGAACACCACATAGCCCGCATAGATCGGATGACGGACGAAGTGATAGGCGCCGGTGTGCACCACGCCCCGGTTCGCGGCGGCCAGGCCGAAGCTGCGGGCCAGGATCAGCTTGCCCCAGATCGCGAAGAAGATTCCGGTCAGCATCAGCACCGCACACACCGTCGGCGTGACCAGCGGCGGGCCGCCCGGTCGGGCCAGCATCGGCGCACCGGTGCCGGCCAGGGCGAACAGCCAGTCCATCGGCCGGGTCGACACGTCCATCGATCCGCGCCGGAAGACGATGAACACCACCACCAGGCCTTCGTTGACGATGCCCAGGATGTCCCAGGGCGTATGGGTCAGGGCCATGCCGATACGCAGGGCGAAGCTTGCGAACAGAAGGGCGCTGAACGAGCGCTCGCCTACGTCCATGGCCAGCTTGAGCCGCCGCTCCGCGGCCTCGCTCAGCGGTCGGGCGTCCGCGTCCGATGCCATCACAAAGGTCCGCCGTGGTTTGCGCTGCTGGCCAAGCCTCGGTGGCTACCGGGCGCCGCATCCTTTGGCAAGGTTGTTGCGCCGCCGCCCTCGGACTGTGCCAGCGCCTCTTCCGATCTGATTGAACCAATCAGATCGGATCAGAAAGGGTCTAAACTTTTGATTCTAGAGAAAAATATCTCCGACCAGATGTTTTCATCCGGCCGGTGTTTGCTCTAGTCTGGCCGCGGTTGCGCCGGCTGGAGCGAATGATGAGCGTCTACGGGGACTACGCGGCGCGCGGCCGCACCGCCTGGTGGCTCTACCCCCTGGCCGTTGTCCTGGCGCTGGGCTTCTCGGCGGCGATTCTGGTGGTCCTCTTCGTGCCGATGTTCCTGATGCATCTGGTGCCGCCCACCCTGGCCGACGACCTCGTCCGACCCACCCACCCGGTGGTGTTCTTCCTCGGCACGGGGGCTGAATTCGGCATCGTCCTGCTGGGGTTCATCGGGGCGATCGCCCTGGTCCACGCCAAGCGCTTTGGCGACATCGTCGGCCGCTGGTCCTGGCGCCTCGCGCTGCTGGGCGCCGGAGTCTGGCTGGCGGTCCAGATGGTCGGCGCGTTCGTCGACTTCGCCCTCTTCCCGCACAGCTTCCGGTTCACCGCCACCTCCGGCACCCGCGCCCTGGCGCTGGCGGCTGTCGTCGGCCTGGGCGTGCAGACCTTCGCCGAGGAGTTCGTTTTCCGGGGCTACCTCACCCAGGCCCTCCTGCTTGCCGTGAAACGGCCGTGGCTGGCCGCGACGATCAGCGGCCTGCTCTTCGGCGCCCTGCACTGGGCCAACGGCCCCGCCCAGGCGGTCAATGCGGTGTTCGTCGGCATCGCCGCGGCGATCATCGCCATCCGCACCGGCTCCATCGCCTTCACCTTCGGGCTGCACCTGGTCAACAATGTCTTCGGCGCGGTGTGCGTGGTCTCCAGCGCCGACGTCTTCCACGGCAGCCCCGGCCTGTTCACCCAGACCGCGCCCCAGCTGATCGGCTGGGATGTCGTCTTCGCCGTCGTCGCCCTGCTGGCGGTGCTGTGGTTCACCAGCCGCCTGGACCCGCCCGGCGGGTCGGCTCCCGGCGGCGACGCGTCATGACCCGGCGATGCGCTTCAGGTCGCCGGCCAGTTCGTCCACCGCCTCTGCGGTCGTCGCCCAGGAGCACATGAACCGCACCGAGCCGTCGATGAACCGGTAGACGAACCAGCCCGCCGCCCGCAGGCGCCCGAGGGCGGCCTCGTCCATGGCCACGAACACGCCGTTGGCTTCCACCGGGTGAGTGACGGGAAAGGGCATGGCGGCGGCCAGGCGGCGGGCCATGGCGTTGGCGTGCGCCGCCCGCGACGACCATGCGCCGCTTTCCAGCATGCCGATCCACGGCGCCGCCAGGAAGCGGGCCTTGGAGGTCAGCTGACCGCCATGCTTGAGGCGGGCCCCGAAGCGGCGGCCGAGGGTCCTGTCGATCAGTACGATCGCTTCGGTGGGCGTGGACCCCGCCTTGGTCCCGCCCAGCACCACCACATCGACGCCCAGGCGGCCGGGCGCGCGCGGATCGAACCCCGCCGCCACGGCGTTGGCCAGGCGAGCGCCGTCCAGATGCGCCTTCAGGCCCCGCCGTTTCGCGGGCGTGATCAGGTCCGCCAGGTCCGCCTCGGCGTAGACCCCGCCGAATTCGGTGGCCTGGGTCACCGACAGGGCGGCGGGGGATTGGTGGTGGGCGCTGTCCTCGCCGGCCAGGACGGCGGCCAGGCCGGCCGGATCGATCTTCCCCGACGGGCCCGCCAGGCCGATGACGCCGAGGCCCGAGCCGAAGAAGCCCGGCGCGCCCGTCTCGTCCGTGGCGATGTGGCTGTGCTCGTGGCCGATCACCGATTCGTGCGGGGCGGCCAGCGCGGCCAGGGTCAGGGCGTTGGCGGCGGTGCCGCTGGCGGCGAACCAGATCTCGGCGTCGACGTCCAGCAGGCCACGGATCAGGTTGCCGGCGCGGGCGCTGACGGTGTCGCCGCCGTAGCCGGCCTCAAAGCCGCCGTTGAAGCGCCCGAGCGCCTCCAGCGCCTCGGGCATGGCGCCGGCCACATTGTCGGAAGCGAAGTCGTAACGGGCCACGGGGATCAGTCGAGGCGGTCGGCGGTATGCATCACCGCATCCTCGCGGCGCACCTTCAGGGCGTAGAGCGCCCCGATCACGGCGCCTTTCACCCTTGGCAGTACGGCCATGGTCAGCAGGGCCAGCGGGATCAGCACGCCGGGCACGATCAGGGCCGCCGGCGCCTTCCAGATGACCGGAAACAGCAGCAGCGGCGCGACCACCACGTGGCCCACGAGCAGGATGGTGAAATAGGCGGGCCCGTCGTCCGAGGGGTACTGGTCCAGGTCGTGGCCGCATGCCGGGCAGGCCGCCGACACCTTCAGATATTTGTAGAAGATGCGGCCGCGGCCGCAGCACGGACAGAACCCCTTCAGGCCTCGGGCCATGGCGGGGAGGATCGGCGTGCTGATCGCGGTTTGCATGCGAGGCATATGCAACCTCGCCGGCGGTTTAGAAAGGGCCCGCGCGGTCAAACCGCCGCACTGCCGGTGAAAAGCCCGCCCTGGCTCCGCCTGGACAAGCCCCGGGCGGGGTGGTTTGGTCGCGTCGGGAGACCGCCATGACCAAGACCCGGATCGACGACTACGCCAGCGCCGGCGCGGGCCAGATGGCCGCCGCCCTCGCCGACCGCACGGTTGGCGCGGTGGAGCTTTTCGACGCCGCCGTGCAGCGCATCGAGAGTCTCGACGGGCCGATCAACGCCGTGGTCGTGCGGGATTTCGAGCGGGCGCGGCTGGCCGCCCGCGCCGCCGACGCCGCCCTGGCCCGGGGCGAGCGGCGCCCCCTGCTGGGCGTGCCGATGACGGTGAAGGAGGCCTTCAACGTGGCCGGCCTGCGCACCACCTGGGGCAGCGAGGCTTTCGGCGAATGGATCGCCCCGGCCGACGCCACCGCCGTTGCGCGGCTGAAGGCCGCCGGCGCGGTCATCCTGGGCAAGACCAATGTGCCGCCGTTCCTTTCCGACTGGCAGAGCATTAATCCCATCTATGGTCGCACCAGCAATCCCCACGACCTAAGCCGGACGCCGGGCGGATCGTCCGGGGGCAGCGCCGCGGCCCTGGCCAGCGGCATGGTCCCCCTCGAGTTCGGCTCGGACATCGGCGGCTCCATCCGCGTGCCGTCGGCATTCTGCGGCGTCTACGGCCACAAGCCCAGCTACGATCTGGTTCCCCAGCGTGGGCACGCCCCCCCCGGCACGGACGGGGTCGGGCCGGCGTTGAATGTCGTCGGGCCGATGGCGCGCAGCGTCGCCGACCTGGCCCTCGCCCTGGAAATTGTCGCCGGTCCGGCCGACGCGGAGGCGACGGGCTATCAGGTGCGGCTGCCGGCGCCGCGCCACGGCCGTTTGGCCGATTTCCGGGTGCTGATCCTCGCCGAACACCCCCTGGCGGCGGTCGACGGCGAGGTCCGCGCCGCCCTGCACGGCCTCGCCGGCCGCCTGGAGTCCGCCGGCGCCCGGGTGGATCACGTCAGCGACCTCCTGCCCGATCTGGGCGTGGCGCACGGCGTCTATCTCGCCATCCTGATGACGGTGATGTCCCGCGGCGGCCCGCCGCCGCCCGGCGTGATTGACGCCCACGCCTATCTCAACGCGCTCGATGGCCAGCTCGCCATCCGGCGGTTGTGGGCGCGCCTGTTCGAGGCCTTCGACGTGGTCATCGCCCCCTGCCTGGGCGTGCCGGCGTTCGAGCACAAGGACGGCGACTGGGGCGGCCGGACCCTCATCATCGACGGCCAGGTGACCCCGTTCGCAAGCCAGCTGGTCTGGCCCGGCATGGCCACCCTGGCCAATCTGCCGGCCACCGCGGTTCCCGTCGGCGCCACGGCTGGCGGCCTGCCCATCGGCGCCCAGATCATCGGTCCCTATCTGGAAGACCGCACCTGTCTCGCCTTCGCCGGCCTGATCGCCGGGCTCTGAGCCCGGCGGACCCGGATGACCGAAACGTACGACTACATCGTCGTGGGCGCGGGCTCGGCCGGCTGTGTCCTGGCCAACCGCCTGACGGCCGACCCGCGCAACCGCGTGCTGGCGCTCGAGGCCGGCGGCGACGACAACTGGATCTGGTTCCACGTCCCCGTCGGCTATCTGTTCTCGATGGGCAACCCGCGGGCGGACTGGCTCTACCAGACCGAGCCGATCCCCGGACTGGACGGCCGCCGTCTCAACTATCCGCGCGGCAAGGTGATCGGTGGCTGCTCGGCGATCAACGGCATGATCTATATGCGCGGGCAGGCGGCCGACTATGACGGCTGGCGACAGCTTGGCCTTTCCGGATGGGGCTGGGACGACATGCTGCCGCTGTTCCTCGCCCAGGAAGATCATATCGACGCCGCCGGTCCGTTGCACGCCCGCGGCGGCGAGTGGCGGGTCGAGCATCCGCGCATGCGCTGGCAGGTGCTCGACGCCTTCGCCGAGGCGGCCGCCCTTGAGGGCATTCCGCAGGTCGCCGATTTCAACGGCGGCGACAACCTGGGTGTCGGCTACTTTCAGGTCAATCAGAAGGCCGGTGTTCGCTGGAGCGCCGCGCGCGGTTTTCTCAAGCCGGTCCTGCGCCGGCCGAACCTCAAGCTGCTGACCGGCGTCACGGTCACCCGCGTTCTGGTCGAGAACGGGCGCGCCGCAGGCGTGGCCTGGGAGTCCGGCGGGCGCGCCTTCGAGGCCCGCGCCGCCGGCGAGGTGGTGCTGACGGCCGGCGCGGTCAACACGCCCAAGCTGCTGGAGCTCTCGGGCATCGGCGATGGCGCGCGCCTGTCGGCTCTGGGCGTCGAGACGGTCAGCCACGCGCCCGGCGTCGGCGAGAACCTGCAGGACCACCTGCAGATCCGTCCCTACTACCGGGTCAGCGGCGTGCCCACGCTGAACACGATGTATGGCTCGGTGTGGCGCCGCCCGCTCATGGCGGCTGACTACGCCCTCAGGCGGCGGGGCCCGATGTCCATGGCCCCGTCCCAGATGGGCGCCTTCGCCCGCTCGTCGCCCGACCAGGAGACGCCCAACCTGGAATTCCACGTCCAGCCCCTGTCGCTCGACCGTTTCGGCGAACCCCTGCACAGCTTCGGCGCGATCACCGTGAGCGTCTGCAACCTGCGGCCCAGCAGCCGCGGCTCGATCCACGCCGCCGGACCGGACATCGCGGCGCCGCCGGCGATCCAGCCTAACTATCTGGCGTCGGTGGAAGACCAGCGGGTCGCGGTGGAGTCCCTGCGTCTGGTTCGCCGCATCATCGCCCGGCCCCCCCTTCAGCGGTTCTCGCCAGAGGAACACCGGCCGGGAGCCGGGGCCGACTCCGACCGCGATCTGCTGGCCGCCGCGCGGGCCCTCGGGGCGACGATCTTCCACCCCGTGGGCACGGCGAAAATGGGCCTAGCCTCGGACCCGATGGCGGTGACGGACGAACGCCTGCGGGTGCGGGGCGTGGGCGCCCTGCGGGTCGCGGACGCCTCGGTGATGCCGCGCATCACCTCGGGCAACACCAATTCTCCCACCATGGTCATCGCCGAGAAGGCGGCCAGGATGATCGCCGAGGATCGACCCTGACCGCCGCCAGGCTCAGATTCATCCTGTTTGTCGCCGTGGTCCTCGGCGGGCCGGCGGCCTTGATGGCTACGGGCGATCCGCGGCTAGCAGATCTGGGAAAGCTGGTCATGATCGCCAGTCCGGCCCTGGCGGGCCTGGCGTTGAACCGGGGGGCGCCGGCCAGTGCGAGGCCTAGACGGTGGCTATGGGTAAGCCTGGCTGCGGCCGTCACCCTTGCGATCGCCATTGGCGCCCTGGCGGCGGCGCTGGCCGTCGGCGCCGCGCGGTTCGGTCCGCCGGTCGGCGGCGGGGGCGCCGTGGCGGGCCGTGCGGGTTTGTCGCTGGTGACCAGCGTCCTGGAGGAACTGGGCTGGGCGGGCGGCGGCCTGGGTCTGGCGACGGCGGCGCTTGGCCGCCGTTGGGGCGTCGGCGTTCTTGGGCTGGTTTGGGCGGCGTGGCATCTCGTGCCGACCGTCCTGCGCGTCGGCCTGTTCCCGGAACTGGAGGTCGCGCCGCCGGCCATGCTCGGAGCCTTCGTGGTCGCCTGCCTGATCTACCGAGAGTTGCTCACCACCCTGCGCGAGTTCGCCGGAACCTGGCTGGCCGCCGCCGCCGGCCATGCGGCTCCCAATATCCTGTTGGCCGTCCTGCTGGCCGGCGGGCTCGGCGGCTTGGAACGCCCGGGCGTCTGGCCGTTTTTCCCCGCCCCGGGAGGGCTGGTGTTCCCGGTTCTCGCCCTGGCCGCCCTTATGGCGCTGCGCCGCTGGGGGCCGGCTACAGCGTCTGGCCGTCGTCCAGAGTGAACACCGAGCCGGTGATCGCGCGGGAGGCGTCGGAAGCGAGGTACAGGGCCATGGCGTCGAGGTCCTCCTCGGCCATCAGGCGACGGCGCGGGAAACCGGCCACCTGTTTCTTGCCGCCCTCCTCACCGAACCAGTCGGCGTTCAGTTCGGTGAGCACATAGCCGGGGCAGATGGTGTTCACATTGATGCCGCGGTTGGCCCATTCCCGGGCCAGGGATTTGCCCATCATCAGCACGGCGGCCTTGGAGGTGCAGTAGGCGGTCAGTCCGGGCAGCACTTTGAGGGCGCCGATCGACGAGACCAGAATGACCCGGCCGCGGCCGCTTTCCCGTGAACCGGCGGCCATCATCCGCCGGGCGCCTTCGCGGGCCGTGAGGAAGACGCCGCGCACGTTGATGGCCATCACCTCGTCCCAGGCCTCGACCGTGATCTCGGCGGCCAGGGCGCGGTTGTTCATGCCGGCATTGGCGACGACCGTGTCGATCTGGCCGAGGGCGGCCTCGGCGGCGTCGAAGCCGGCGATCACCGACGCTTCGTCGGTGACATCCATGGCTACGGCGCAGGCCGTTCCGCCCGCTGTGGTGATCTCGGCGGCCAGGGCGCCCAGCCGATCCACCCGCCGGGCGGCGAGGGCCACCTTCGCGCCGCTGGCGGCCAGAACCCGCGCCATCCGGGCGCCGAGTCCCGAGGAGGCGCCGGTGATCAGGGCCGCGCGGCCGGTGAGATCGAAGGTCTGGGTCATGCGTCGGTCCTGGGCTCGCCCCGGTTCGGCGGGGCTCGGCGACGTGGAATAGTCGGCGCGGCGCGGTTTGCAACCCGCCGGTTTCAGCTCCACCCAAGCGCGGCGGCGATCCGGTCGGGAGAAGTAACCAGCGTCGCCTCGGAAAAGTCGTCCCCGGCGCTGTACAGGCTCGGGGTGGCGATGACCGTCAGCTCGGCGCCGCGGGCGGCGCGGACACCGTTCCAGGAGTCCTCGACAGCGATGGCCCGACTTGCCGGCAGGCCCAGTTCCGAGAGCGCGAGATGATAGACGTCCGGGGCGGGTTTCTTCGCCGGGACGCGGTCTCCGCAGGCGATCGAAACGAACCAGCCCAACGCCTCGGCGCCCAGCACCGCAGCGATCAGGGCGTCGACGTTGGGGCGGCTGGTGGTGGTGGCGATGGCCAGGGCGACGCCCCGCCGCCGCGCTTCGGCGATCAGTTCGACGATCCCCGGGCGGAAGTCGATCGTCCCCGGCTTCATCAGCGCGGCGTAGATCTCGGTCTTGCGGCCGTGAAGCTGGCGGACGAACGGATCTTGGGCCGGCCTTCCCGAAAAGGCGGCGATGCGTTCCTTGCCGCCGGTGACTTTCAGCAGCTCGCCGTAAAGACCCTGGTCCCACCGCCAGTCGAGACCCGCCTCGCCGAACGCCTGGTTGAAGGCGGCGCGGTGGGCCTCCTCGGTTTCAGCCAGAGTGCCGTCGACATCGAAGATCAGGGCCTCCAGGCGTTCGATCATCGTCACGTCCGTCGTCAGGCGCCGGCCGCCGCCCGTATCGCCGCGATGTTGCCGACGTAGGCGTCACGCCCGCCCCTGAACACGGCCGACCCGGCCACAAGGGTGTCGGCTCCCGCCGCGGTGAGCAGGCCCGCATTGGCGGCGGTGACCCCGCCGTCGACCTCGATGCGGACGGGCCGGTCGCCCGCCATGCGCCGGATGGCCCCCACGCGCTCCACCGCTTCCGGAATGAAGGCCTGACCGCCGAACCCGGGGTTGACCGACATCACCAGCACCAAGTCCACCATGCCGATCACGCTCTCCAGGGTCGACAGCGGTGTGCCCGGGTTGAGGGTCACGCCAACCTGTTTGCCCAGGGCGCGGATGGTCTGCAGCGTGCGGTGTATATGAGGGCCGGACTCCACATGGGCCGTAATCACATCGGCGCCCGCCTTGGCGAAGGCCTCCAGATAGGGGTCGACCGGCGCGATCATCAGATGGACATCCATGACCTTGTCTGTCCACGGACGAAGGCTCCTGAGCACGTCCGGACCAATGGTGATGTTCGGCACGAAATGACCATCCATGACATCGACATGGATCCAGTCGGCGCCGGCGGCGACCACGTCGCGCACCTCCTCACCGAGGCGGGCGAAGTCCGCCGCGAGGATGGAAGGGGAGATCATCAGGGGATTGGCGCTCACGCTGTGTCGATCCTTTCAGGCCACGGGCCCGGAGTTGAGTTCGACCGATCCCGTCAGGCCGCCGCTATAGACCCGGCTGGCTCGCACGTCAGCCTCGCGGATGGTCATCAGGTCGTCACGCGAGACAAGCGGGGCGGCCGAGAAGATCCGGTGCGCCAGTCGCAGCCGCATCCTGTCAAGGGCGTTGCGGATCGAACGGGCGTTGGCGAAGTGCGGTTGACCGCGGCGCAGGGGAATGTACTCGGCGAAGGCGGCGCGGGCGGCGTCGTCGAAGCGAAAATTCTGCTGTTCGAGCATCTTGTCGGCGATCACCATCAGTTCGGCGTCGCCATAGTCGGGGAAGTCGATGTGGTGGGTGATGCGGGAGCGGAAGCCGGGGTTGCTCTCGAAGAACCTGGCCATCCGGTCGGCGTAGCCGGCCAGGATCACCACCAGATCGTCGCGGTTGTTCTCCATCACCTGCAGCAGGATCTCGATCGATTCCTGCCCGTAGTCCCGCTCGTTCTCGGGCCGGTAGAGATAGTAGGCCTCGTCGATAAACAGCACCCCGCCCATGGCCTTCTTGATCACGTCCTTGGTCTTGGGCGCGGTATGGCCGATGTACTGGCCGACCAGGTCATCACGGGTGACCGACACCAGATGCCCCCGGCGGCTGTAGCCCAGCTTGTGCAGGATCTCGGCCATGCGCAGGGCGACGGTGGTCTTGCCCGTGCCTGGATTGCCGGTGAAGCTCATGTGTAGGGTCGGGTGCTCCGTGGCGAGCCCGAGGCTGGCGCGGGCGCGCTCGACCACCAGCAGGGCGGCGATCTCGCGTATCCGCTGCTTCACCGGCGCCAGTCCGACCAGTTCCCGATCCAGGCGGTCGAGCACCTCGGCGACGCCGGTCTGTTCTATATCCGCCTTCAGATCGATCAGATCCGGCGTTGGCCCGGCGGCGACCGGGCCGGCCTCAGCCATAACGATCGCCTTCGGGCTTGTCCGTGGCGTAGGCGTGGGTGGTGTACTGGATATTGCGGCCGCCAGTCTCGGTGCGTTGCAGGCGGAACCCGGGCTCGATGGCCGGACGGTTGACGATGAAGCTCAGCCGCACCGTCTCCCAGCCATGGGTGGAGTCGAAGGCGTTGATGCGGATGTACAGGCCGCCATGGATCTTGCGGCATTCATTGAGCTCCTGCACCACGCCGACCGCGTCCTGCAGGTCGAACATCGGCATCCCCCACATTTCCCAGTAGGTATTCCGGGGATGGGGGTCGTCGGTGTATTCGATGCCGAGCGCCCAGCCCTGGTCGAGGGCGTACTGCACCTGGGCGGTGATCTGGGCGTCGGTGAGGTCCGGCAGAAACGAGAAAGCGCCTTGAGTGATTCGCATGGGGGTCTCTCCTGATCAGGCCGAAACCGACGGGGTCGGGGCGAAGTCCGAGGTGTCCGTCGAGGCGTAGTTGAAGGTGATGTCGCCCCAGGTGTCGAGGGCGGCCTTGAGCGGCGAGCACCACTTGGCGGCGTCGCGGAGGATTTCGGGACCCTCGTTTCGGATATCGCGGCCTTCGTTGCGCGCCAGGACCATGGCTTCGAGGGCCACGCGGTTGGCCACGGCGCCGGCCTGGATGCCCATCGGGTGGCCAATGGTGCCGCCGCCGAACTGCAGCACCACGTCGTCGCCGAACAGGTCGAGCAACTGGTGCATCTGGCCGGCGTGGATGCCGCCGGAGGCAACCGGCATGACTTTCTTAATGCTCGCCCAGTCCTGGTCGAAGTAGATGCCGCGTTCCAGGTCGACGTGGTTATAGGTCTCGCGGCAGACGTTGTAGTAGCCTTGGACGGTGGGCGGATCGCCCTCCAGCTTGCCGACCGCGGTGCCGGCGTGGATGTGGTCCACCCCCGCCAGGCGCATCCACTTGGCGATCACCCGGAACGAGATGCCGTGGTTCTTCTGGCGGGTGTAGGTGCCATGCCCCGCCCGGTGCAGGTGCAGGATCATGTCGTTCTGCCGGCACCACTCGGAGATCGACTGCATGGCGGTGTAGCCGATGATCAGGTCGACCATGACAATCACCGACCCCAGTTCCTTGGCGAACTGGGCGCGACGATACATCTCCTCCATCGTGCCGGCGGTGATGTTGAGGTAGTGGCCCTTGACCTCGCCGGTGTCGGCCTGGGCCTTGTTGACCGCCTCCATCACGTAGAGGAACCGGTCCCGCCAGTGCATGAAGGGCTGGGAGTTGATGTTCTCGTCGTCCTTCATGAAGTCGAGCCCGCCTTTGAGGCCTTCATAAACCACCCGGCCGTAGTTCTTTCCCGACAGGCCGAGCTTTGGCTTCGTCGTCGCGCCCAGCAAGGGCCGGCCGAACTTGTCCAGGCGCTCGCGCTCGACGACGATGCCGGTCGGCGGGCCCTTGAAGGTTTTCACATAGGCGACCGGGAAGCGCATGTCCTCCAGGCGGGCCGCCTTCAGCGGCTTGAAGGAAAACACGTTGCCGATGATCGAGGCGGTGAGGTTGGCGATCGAACCTTCCTCGAACAGGTCCAGGTCATAGGCGACGTAGCAGAAGTACTGGCCGGGCGTGCCGGGGACCGGATCGACCCGATAGGCCTTGGCCCGGTATTTGTCGCAGGCGGTGAGGCGGTCGGTCCACACCACCGTCCATGTGGCGGTGGAGCTTTCGCCGGCGACCGCGGCGGCCGCCTCGATTGGATCGACGCCCTCCTGCGGCGTAATCCGGAACAAGGCGATCAGGTCGGTGTCCTTGGGCGTATAGTCGCCATCCCAGTAACCCATCTGGGCGTATTTCAGCACGCCCGCCGCGTAGCGGGCCTTTCCTTCCAGGGCTTTGGCTGGAGCGTTCATGCGAGGGGTCCTAGGGCTTGAGGTCGGGGACTGACGGTGGACGGGAGGGTTAGGCGGCGGCTCTGGACACCCCCTCGATCTTCGGATCGAGGGCGCCGGAGCGGTATCGTCTGGCCATGTCCGCAAGCGGGATGACCTTGATCTGGGCGGCGTGACCGGCCGCGCCGAACTCCTCGAAGCGGGTGCGGCAAAGGGACTTCATCGCCTCCATGGCGGGCTTGAGGAACTTGCGCGGATCAAACTCGCGGCGGTCCTCCTGGGCCACCTTGCGGAACACCGCCGTCATCGCCAGTCGACAGTCGGTGTCGATGTTGATCTTGCGCACCCCGTGGCGGATGCCGCGCTGGATCTCCGACACCGGGACGCCCCAGGTCTGCGGCATGTCGCCGCCATGAGCGTTGAAGAGCTCCTGCAACTCCTGGGGCACCGAGCTGGACCCGTGCATGACCAGATGGGTGTGCGGCAGCCGGCGGTGGATCTCCTCGATGACGCCCATGGCCAGGATGTCGCCGTCAGGCTGCCGGGAAAACTTGTACGCGCCGTGGCTGGTCCCCATGGCGATGGCCAAGGCGTCCACCTTGGTGCGCGCCACGAAGTCGACGGCCTGATCGGGATCGGTGAGCAACTGGTCGTGACTGACCTGGCCTTCCAGGCCGTGCCCGTCTTCCTGTTCGCCGCCCCCGGTTTCCAGTGAGCCCAGAACGCCCAGCTCGCCCTCGACCGAGGCGCCCACCCAGTGGGCCAGGTCGACCACGCGCCGGGTGATGTCGACATTGTAGTCGTAGTCGGCTGCCGTCTTGCCGTCGGCGAGCAGCGAGCCGTCCATCATCACGCTGGTGAAACCGTGCTGGATCGCCGTGGCGCAGGTGGCTTCGACGTCGCCATGGTCCTGGTGAATGCACAGCGGAATCGACGGGTACATCGCCTCGAACGCCTCGATCATCTTCGAGAGCATGATGTCGCCGGCGTAGGTGCGGGCGCCGCGGGAGGCCTGCAGGATGACCGGCGCGTCGACGGTCTTGGCCGCCTCCATGATGGCCAGGCCCTGTTCCATGTTGTTGATGTTGAAGGCGGGAACTCCATAGCCGTGTTCGGCGGCGTGATCGAGAAGTTGACGCAGCGTAATGCGGGCCATGGAGGTCTCCCGGGCTGAGGGTCTAGGGGGCGCGAACGCCGGCGGTCGTCTTCACACGGACGGCCGCGGCGATCGCCTCGGGGGTGATGCCGAAGTGGCTGTAGAGGTCTGCGGCCGGCGCGGATTCGCCGAACCCGGTCATGCCGATGAAGGCGCCATCGGGCCCGATCCAGCGGTCCCAGCCGAAACGGAGAGCCGCCTCGACACCGATCCGCGGAGCCGCGCCAAGCACCGCCGCCCGGTATTCCGGGCTCTGGCGCTCGAACAGCTCCCAGGACGGCATGGAGACGACGGCCACGTTGAGACCTTCGCCAGCCAGGGTTTCGGCGGCCGCCACCGCCAGATGGACCTCCGAACCGGTCGACAGAATCGTCGCCTGGCGCGGGCCGTCGGCCTCGCGGAGCACATAGGCCCCCTTGGCCGAATGGTTCACGCCATCTGCCGCCATCCGGAGGGTCGGCAGATTCTGCCGCGACAGAGCGAGGGCCGAGGGTGCGTGGCGTTCGGCCAAGGCGACGGCGTAACACTCCGCGGTCTCCACCGCGTCGGCCGGCCGGTAGGTGATCAGGCCCGGCATGGCCCGCAGCGACGCCATGTGCTCGACCGGCTGGTGGGTGGGCCCGTCCTCGCCGACCCCTATGGAGTCGTGCGTGAACACGTAGATCACGCGCTGTTTCATCAGGGCCGACAGGCGGATCGCGCCCCTGGCGTAGTCGGCGAACACCAGGAAGGTCCCGCCGTAGGGAACGAATCCGCCGTGCAGGGCGATGCCGTTCATCGCCGCGGCCATGCCGTGTTCGCGGATGCCGTAGCGCATGTAACGGCCGGAGAAGTCGCCGGCGGTCACCGAGGTCATGCCCTTGGTGATGGTGTAGTTGGAGTGCGTCAGGTCGGCGGAGCCGCCGACGGTCAGATCGGTGGCCGCATTGATGACGCCGAGCGTGTTTTCCGAGGCCTTCCGGGTGGCGATGTTCGGCTTCGAGGCCACCAGTTCGGCGGCATAGGCCTTCAGGTCCGCCTGGACCGCGGCGGGCAGCTCCCCGGCGATGGCGGCGTCGAAACGCGCGCGATCAGCCGAGGCCGCATGACGCCCGGTCCAGGCGCGGCGGGCGCGGCTCCCGGCCCGGCCGGGTTTGCGCCAAGCGGCCGCGATCCCGGCGGGAATCTCGAACGGGGCGTAGGGCCAGTTCAGGGCGGCGCGGGCGCCGGCGGCTTCGTCAGCGCCCAGCGGCGAGCCGTGGACGCCTTCGGTGCCGGCCGTGGTGGGCGCGCCGAAGCCGATCGTCGTACGGCAGGCGATCAGCGACGGGCGTCGGTCGGCCTTGGCCTTGCGGAGAGCCCGGGCGATGGCGACCGGGTCGTGGCCGTCTATGGCCTGGGTGTGCCAACCGCTGGCGGCGAAACGTTTCACCTGGTCGGTGGACGTCGAAAGCGACGTCGGGCCGTCGATGGTGATCCTGTTGTCGTCCCACAGGACGATCAGGCGGCCCAGTCCCAGATTGCCGGCCAGATCGATCGCCTCATGGCTGACGCCCTCCATAAGGCAGCCGTCGCCGGCGATCGCATAGGTGTGGTGATCGACCAGGTCGGCGCCGAAGCGCGCCGCCATCATCCGTTCGGCGATAGCCATGCCCACGGCGGTGGCGATACCCTGCCCCAAGGGGCCGGTGGTCGTCTCGACGCCCTGGGTGTGGCCGTATTCCGGGTGGCCCGGCGTCTTGGAGCCAAGCTGGCGAAAATTGCGGATCTGGTCGATCGTCACGTCCGGATAGCCGGTCAGATGCAGCAGGGCGTAGAGCAGCATCGACCCGTGGCCGGCCGACAGCACGAACCGGTCGCGATCAGGCCAGGCGGGATCGCGCGGATCGAACTTGAGGAATCGGGTGAACAGCACCGTGGCGACGTCCGCCATGCCCATCGGCATGCCGGGGTGCCCGCTCTTGGCCTTCTCGACGGCGTCGACGGCCAGAAAACGGATGGCGTTGGCCATCTGGGCGGGGGTGACTTTGGCGGCGGTCGGGTTTGGCATCTGATTCTCCTCGATCAGCGAAGACTGCGTCGGCGACGCTCTATCAGCTTGAGGATCATGGGGGTGAGGATCAGTTGCATGGCCAGGTCGAGCTTGCCGCCAGGGATGCAGATCGAATTGGCGCGGCTCATGAAACTGCCGTCGATCATCGACAGCAGATAGGGAAAGTCGAAGCCCTGGGGCTTCCGGAACCGGATGACCACGATCGACTCATCAGGCGTGGGAATCCATCGCGCGACGAAGGGGTTGGAGGTGTCGACGGTCGGCACCCGCTGGAAGTTCACGTCGGTCTCGCTGAACTGCGGGCAGATGAAGTTGATGTAGTCGGGCATCCGACGCAGGATCGTGTCGGTCACCGCCTTGTCGGTGTAGCCACGGGCAGACTTGTCCCGGTGAAGCTTCTGGATCCATTCCAGATTGATGACCGGCACGACGCCGATCTTCAGGTCGACATGCTGGGCGAGGTTCACGTCCTCGGTGACGATTGCGCCGTGGAGGCCTTCATAGAACAGCAGGTCCGAGCCGTCCTCGAAGGGCGCCCAGTCGGTGAAGTTTCCGGGCTCTACGCCGTATTTCTCAGCTTCCTGACGGTCGTGGATGTAGTGCCGGGTGCGCCCGCCGCCGGTCTCTCCGTAGGTCTTGAACACGGCTTCCAGTTCTGGAAGCAGGTTCGCGTAGTCACCGAAGTGGCTGTAGTGGGTGTTCCCCTCGGCCGCGGCGGCGCCCATGTTCGCCGCCATCTCCACGCGGTTGTATCGGTGGAAGGCGTCGCCCTCGATGTAGACGGCCTTGATCTCCTCGCGCTGGAAGATCTGCTCGAACGTGCGCTTCACCGAGGTCGTGCCCGCGCCTGAGGACCCGGTGATGGCGATGATCGGATGTTTGTGGGACATGGCGGCGAGACTTTCCCGATTAGTTGCGGAGCAGGCCGCGGCGCCCGAACAGGGGCGCGTCACGGCTGGGGGGCGCGAGGTCCAGGTAGTACTGCCGGACCCTCTCGACCTTGTTGGCCGAGCCCATGACGAAGGGCACGCGTTGGTGAGGTGAGTGCGGTTTGCGGTCCAAAATGTTGTCGATGCCGTCTGTGGCCGCGCCCCCGGCCTGCTCGGCCAGGAAGGCGATCGGGTTGGCCTCGTACATCAGCCTGAGCCGGCCCTGCTCATATCCGGGACGTCGATCACCAGGGTACAGAAAGATGCCGCCCCTCATGAAGATCCGGTAGGAGTCGGCGACCAGGGAGGCGACCCAACGCATGTTGAAGTTGCGCCCCGACGGTCCTTCCTCGCCCTTGACGCAGTCGTCGATGTAGCTCTGCACCGGCTCGTGCCAGTGCCGGTAGTTCGAGGCGTTGATAGCGTACTCCGGCACATTGGTCGGAATGGAGAGGTTCGATTCCACCAGCAGGAACTCCCCGGTGGCCTCGCTCAGCACCAGCAGGTGCGCGCCCTTGCCGAAACTGATCACCAGAGAGGTTTGCGGGCCGTAGATGAAGAAGCCGGCGGCGAGTTGGGCGCGGCCGGTCTGCCGGAAAGCCAACGCAGGTTCGTCGATGGCCTCCGGGACCATCGGGAAGATCGAGAAGATGGTGCCGATGGGGGCGTTGACGTCAATGTTGGACGAGCCGTCCAGGGGATCGATAGCCACGGCCACCAGTCCTTCCGGGTCCATGACGCTGGCGGCGTCGACTTCTTCGGAGAGATAGGCCGCTATGCCCGCCCTGCGCAGGGCGCTGGAAAACAGGTCCTCTGCGACCAGGTCGAGCTTCTTCTGACCGTCCCCGTCAACGTTGGCGCTGCCGGCGTGGGCCCCCAGGCGACCATGCAGTGGAGGTGTGGCGATGAGTGTCGATAGCGCGACCGCCGCTTCGGCCATCTGCGTCAGGGCCCCGGCGACCGCCTCGGCCGCAACCCCGCCGCCGCCTGCGCGGAGGTCTGAATCCAGCAGTGTTTCGAGTGTCCCGCGGTGTTGCATCGTTTCCATCCAAACGCGCGCCGTGCCGGCGTCGCGGCGTCACCCTTAAAAGGGAAACCCTCCCGTACGAAACCGCTTTAGGCGTTTGCCGATAAATGAAAATTGGAAATTATCGGCACTTGAATTAGATAAAATCTAATGCGAGGACTCACGCTCAAACAGCTCGAGGCGGTAAGGGCAATCGTCAGGCATGGCACGCTCACCGCGGCCGCCGGCGCCATTGGCATCACGCCGTCCGCCATGACCACGCGGCTGAAGGAGCTGGAGGCCGTTTGCGGTTTCGAGCTTTTTGACCGGGCTTCGGCGGGCCTGCAAATGAACCGGGCCGGCGAGACGATCCTGGCCCTTGCCAATCAGGTTCACGCCGCCATTGAGGTCGCCGACGGCTCCCTGTCCACGCTCCGGGGCGTGACCTCCGGCTCGCTGGTCATCGGAATCACCTCGACCGCCAAGTATTTCGCGCCGCGCCTGATCGCCGAGTTCGCGCGGCGATACCCCGGCGTCGACATCTCCCTGTCGGTCGGGAACCGCCTGGAAACCATCGACGCGCTCAAGCGCCTGAAGATTGACGTGGCGATCATGGGCCGCCCGCCGGCTTGGCTTGATCTGGTGTCCGAGCCCTTCGGCGACCACCCGATGATCATGATCGGGCCTCCTGACCACCCTCTCGCCGGACAGGTCGACATCGACCGGTCCGCGATCGCCGAGGAGCGCTTCCTGATGCGCGAGGAGGGGTCCGGCACCCGGGTCGTGTTCGAGGAGTTCTTCCACGGGCCAGTCAGGCGGGACTCGAATTTCAACATCGAGATCGGGAGCAACGAGACCATCAAGCAGGGCGTCATGGCCGGGCTCGGCCTGGCGCTGATCTCGGCCCACACCGTCGCCTTTGAGGTGGAAACCGGCCGGCTGGCGGTGCTCCATGTCAAAGGGCTGCCGATCCGTCGCACCTGGTATGTCGCCTATCCCGCCGACAAGGCGGTTCTGCCAGCCATGAAGGCCTTCCGCGAGTTCACCCTCACAGAGGGGGCGGGGCATCTTCCGAAGCTGAGCGGGCTCGCGCCGGCTGAGTCGCCGAAGCTCCTCGGATCGGGCGTGGACGTGACCTAACGGCGTCAGAAATGCGACTCCCGAGCTGCGTCACCTTGACGCGGATACGTCTTTGACGTCCCGAAACAGTGTTCGCCGCCCTCTGTCTTCCCCTCGGCGGCGCCTCTCGCGCGTGGATATTGTCTGATCTGCGTCGCCGCGAGAATCCGGAGTCTCGCGGGGGCAGAACGTTCAGCATACCGCCCCAATTCGCTGTAATTCTGCCTTGACACTTTGGACCGTCAGGCTAGGGTGACAGTGCCTTGGGAAGGCGCGGTTCGCCGCAACTGAACAGGACGCGACTTGGTGACTGTGGCCCGGGGAAGCCCGTTAGGCAGGCAGTCTTAACTTAATGACGTGCGGACCGGCAGGTGCCCGGCCCGGCGTCCTGAGAGGAGACGGTACTGTGGCGAATGATGCTGATAGAGTTTGGCCGACCGGGCTGACCCGGGCCGAGTCCGAAGAACTACACACGCACATCATTGATGGCGCGCGCGTGTTCTTCTGTATCGCGCTGGCCGCCCACGCCCTGGCGTTCGTCTTGACGCCCTGGCTCAAGTAGAGGGAACCCGCTATGAACCAGAAAGAAATTTGGTTGGTTGTGAAGCCGACCGTTGGCCTGCCCCTTTTCCTGGGCAGCGTGGCCGCGACGGCCCTGCTGGTGCACTACGCGGTGCTGACCCACACGACCTGGTTTTCGGCCTATTGGGAAGGTGGCGCCAAGGCGAAAACTGACGCGGTCGCGGCGGCTCCGGCTCCGGCTCCGGCTGCGGTGGCGGCCCCGGTGGCGGCTGCCCCGGCTGCTGCGACGAAGTAAAGACAGGGCTCAATTGATGGCCTGTCCAGGGGCCGGGATCCCGCGATCCCGGCCCTTGTTCTTTGCCTGGGGCCCGGGGAGTGCGGACGTTGCCCACTGTCGGGTTCGCGCGGAAAATATTCCGGTGAATCAACGATGTTGAGTATGTTGGTCCGATGAACCCGCTCAGCACGGTGCTGATCAGGAGGCTGGCGAGTCTGGGCCCCCGCTTCCTGCCCTTTGCGGACGCCGCGACGCCCGACCTGCCGCTGTCGCGGCTTCTCCGGCTGTCTTTGTTCCAGGTCTCGGTCGGAATGGCGCTGGTGCTGCTTGTGGGCACCCTCAACCGCGTCATGATCGTCGAGCTCGGCGTGCCGGCGTCCCTTGTGGCGGTGATGATCTCTTTACCGCTGCTCTTCGCGCCCTTCCGCGCGATCATCGGATTCCGGTCCGATGTGCATAAGTCGGCTCTGGGCTGGCGGCGGGTGCCCTTCATCTGGAACGGTACCCTCGCGCAGTTCGGCGGTCTGGCGATCATGCCGTTCGCCATCCTGGTGCTCGCCGGATCGGGTCACGCGGCCCATGCGCCCAAATGGATCGGTTATCTCGGCGCCGGGCTGGCCTTCCTGCTCACCGGCGCCGGTCTACACACCATCCAGACGGTCGGACTGGCGCTGGCGACGGATCTCGCGCCGGCCGAATCGCGACCGAAAGTCGTCGGACTCATGTACGTCATGCTGGCGCTGGGTATGATCACCACGGCGCTGCTGTTCGGCGCGCTGCTGGCCAATTTTACCAATGGTCGTCTGATCCAGGTCATCCAGGGTGCGGCGCTCGCCACCATGATCCTGAACGTCGTGGCGGTCTGGAAGCAGGAGACCCGCCACGCCCGGCGCGATCCGGCCGATGTGCGGCCGCCCGAGTTCCGCGATTCGTGGGCGAGCTTTATCCACGGCGGTTATGCGGTTCGCCGGCTGATCGCCGTCGGCGTCGGCACCATGGGCTTCAGCATGGAGGATGTCCTGCTCGAACCCTACGGAGGCCAGGTTCTTCATCTGACGGTCGGCGCAACGACCAAGCTCACCGCCACCCTGGCGATCGGCGCCGTGCTCGGCTTTGGCCTGGCGTCGCGGATACTCAGCCGCGGCGCCGACCCGTTCCGGATGGCCAGCTCGGGCGCTCTTGTCGGCATTCCCGCACTCATGGCGGTGATCCTGGCGGCTCCGCTCGGCAGCCCGTTTCTGTTCGGCGTGGGCACGCTTCTCATCGGCTTTGGCGGCGGCCTCTTCAGCCACGGCACCCTTACCGCCACCATGAACATGGCGCCGCGGGATCAGACCGGACTGGCCCTGGGCGCCTGGGGCGCCGTGCAGGCGACCGCTGCAGGAGCGGCGATCGCTCTGGGTGGCATCATCCGCGACCTCGTCGCTGGCGCGTTCAGTCACAATGTGCTCGGTCCGGCCGCGGGGTACGACTTCGTCTACGGCCTCGAGATGGTGCTCCTTTTCGTCACCCTGGCGGCGATGTTCCCGTTGCTGCGCCGGGTTGCTTCGGCGGCCTGAGGGCGCCCCAGAGCCTGACATCTTCGCCTGCGGTAGGCGTCAGGCCCACCGGTCTCTCTCCGCGCCTTCCCGGAAGGTCCGGTCCAGGACCCGCGTTGCTCCACCGTTGGTCGCGCTGAGGGCGATGTCGCCTCGCCCTCGCGCCAGGCGGGGTGCTCGACTGTGTGGCGTCTCGCTGATCCTGAATTCGAAACGCCGGGAGGCTCACGGCCATCGCCTGAGCCGGGACAAAGAAAAAGACCCAGGGCGTCAAGCCCTGGGTCTTCCTGTCAGGACGCCTGCGGTGGGCGGCTATTCGGTGAAGGCGTAGTGGTGGACGACAGCCCAAGTATGCCAGTCGTCGACGACCGTTCCGGTGATCAGGATGCCAATGCCACCGGACAGCGGCGTCAGCACGGCGAACCACCAGGCCCAGCGGTGAATGGATTCCATGGTGGCGTTGAAGCCCATGGTCCAGCGCCAGAAGAGGGCTGCGCGCTCCGAGGCCGTGCCGCGGTCGGTGATCTGCTCCACCTCCCGTTCTCCGCCGTAACGGCTGACCGCCAGAATGGTAGCCGCGTGCATGGCGAACAGCAGGGTCGAGCCATAGAGGAACGCGATAGAGAAGCAGTGGAACGGGTTGTAGAAGAGGTTGCCGTAGCGGATCGAGAACGCGTTCACCCAGTCGAGGTGAGGGAATATGCCGAACGGCACCGCCTCACTCCAGCTGCCCATGAGGACGGGCCGGATGAAGCCCAGGACGAGGTACAGCCAGATGGCCGAGGCGAAAGCCCAGGCCACATGCGTGCCAAGTCCGAGAGCCTTGGCTCGCAGGTAGGTCCGGACCCACCAGAGCAGCAGGGACGCGGTCAGGAACAACCCGGTGATAAGCCACCACCCGCCGTGTTCTAGCGGCGGGAACACCGCCAGTCCGTATTCGGGGGCGGGTGGCTGTAGGCCCAGCCACGGCAGTTGCCGAAGGAACTCGGCGAAGTTCCACTTCACCGAGGCGAGCATGTTCAGCCCGATGATCTCGAAGGCGATGAAGCCGAAGAAGATCGAGGCGCAACCCGTGAGCCCCAGGTAGATCGGGCCGACCTGCGAGGCGCCCAGAATCCCGAGCAGGCGGAAGAAGAACGGACGCCCGCTCCGCGCGAGTTCGGCGCGCGCCAGCGGCACGCCCATTTCTGCGGGGCCGACAACCTGAACCTGGGTGAAGATGTTTTGATATCTTGCCATGGTAAAAGAGTCCCTTAGCCCCAAATCGGAAGGTTACGCCACCAGTTCCACCATTCCGGCCAGCCTTGTGACCAGACTGGACCACTGATGACAATGCACACCGCGCTGAAGAACACCGCCGCGAGCGCAAGGAACAGGCCAAGACGGTGAATTCCCAGGGTTCCGACCGAGTAACCCATGATATCCCGGAAGAACGAATCTTCGTGTTCGGGAGTCTTAACTTCCTCGCCCTTGCCCGGGTTCGACGCCGACAGGATCAGCGATCCGTGCAGACCAAGCGCGAACGTCGTTGTGAAGAACAACGAGATGGCGATCATGTGTGCCGGATTATAGTGAAAATTCACGTACTTGTAGCCGGTGTTCGATACCCACTCGAGGTGGCTGAAAATCCCGTAGGGAAAGCCGTAGCCCCAGGCGCCCAACAGGATCGGCCGGATCACTTCCAGGGTGAAATAGGCGAAGATCGCCATGCTGAACGCGACCGGCACATGCAGCCCTATCCCCAATTTCCTGGAAATCTCCACCTCCCGGAGCGCCCAGGATACGAAGGCGCCGAGAGCGAAGAAGGTGATGATCTGCCAAAGGCCGCCCTTCGCCATCGGCGCGAGGGACAGGCCGTAGGAGACGTCCGGCGGATCGATGCTGATCCGCCAGATGTCCCATGTCGGGCCCATGGCCGCGCCGTACACGATCAGGGCCGTGCCGACCATGGTGCACAGGGCCGCCGTCACCCCGAAGAAACCGACGTAAAATGGCCCCACCCAGAAGTCGAACAGGTCGCCGCCGATCAGCGTGCCCCCTCGAACACGATATTTTCTTTCAAAACTCAGCAGGGCCATGGTCGATCTCTCCGCCCATTGTCTGTCGAAAACGGTGAAACAAAGTTGTGCGCCGCCGCCGGGATACGGGCGACGCCGGTGATCGCCGGCGAGCGTCCGTATCCCTCACGCACGACGCGATAGCCTGCGCCTAAGCGGACGCGGCCGGCGCCCGCGCCGGATCGAGGTTGGGCGTCAGCGCCGCCGCCGCCGCCGGCTTCTTCGCACCCGGTCCTTCGATCCAGTTGAACCGCGGCGTGCCCAGAACCACGAAGTGGATCAGCAGCGCCAGGGAAAACAGGAAGGCGAACAGGGCCACGAGAACGCGGCGCGGATCAAAAAGCAGCCAGATTCTCCACATAGTCTTTCTCCTTTATGCGAAGTGGCCGAGGGCCGGTTGAAGGGCCATTTTCGCCCCGGTCATCAGTTCGGCGTAGCCTTGAGGGCCAGGAAGCCACGGCCGCCACGACCACACCAGGATGTGGGCGGTGATCGCGATCATCACGAAGAGAAAGAAACTCCCCAGGAAAATCCGATGGAATTCTTTCGCCTCGGCCTCGGTGAGGCCGGTCAAGCTGCCTGTACTCGCATCTCTATCTGCCATTACTCTTCCTCCTATCCCGCTGCTGCTTGGCCGACCTCCGGACTTGCGTTGACAGCGTTATCCGCCGCGACGACCATCATCGCGACATGGTCTGGGGGTCCTTCCGGAACGGCCCCATTTCGGCGCGGACCGGAACGACCAACGGTGGATCGCGGTTCGCAGGGTTGCAGCGAGGGCCAACCGGGGATTGTCATGCCGGCTGCCCTTCCATCAGGCCCGCCTGGGCCTTCGCCACGTGGTCACGGGTGACAAGCGGGGCGCCTGCGAGACGGGCGGTGCGCTCGGCGGCGTCCCTCAGGCGCTTGGCCGCGGAAATCCGAACCAGGACGGGCTGGGCTTCGACGATCCGGTCGAGGGCGGCCTTGGCCGCTTCGTCCCACGGCAGTTCCTGGTGCCGACGGGCCGGGGTGGCCTCCACGCGGTCCATCTGGGAGGCGAGAGGCAGGATATGGAAGAGGGCGTCGAAGAGCGCGTTGCAGACTTCCTGGATGAGGTAGGTGGCGCCCGAGTAGCCCATGAACGGCGTGCCGGTGTGACGCCGGATGATCGCGCCGGGGAAGGAGGCCGGAATCCAGGTCGCCCTCGACCCGGCTTCCACCATGTACATGCGCTCATTGATGCTGCCGAACATCACCAGGGGCGGTGTCTCGCGAATGGCGCGCTGGACGGCGGCGTTGTCAGGCTTGATGCCCGCCGTCCGGGAGAACGAGAAGGCGCAGGGCAGGCCCATATCGGTCTCAAGGAAGTTACGCACGCCTCGGGCGTAGGTCTCGTTGGCCACGATGGCGAAACTGGCTGTGCCGAAGAAATCCTGGGTCACCGAGCGCCAAAGGTCCCAGATCGGCTTGAGCGTGGTGTGTTTTTCCCGCTCGATGAACGGTTCAGGGTCCAGGCCAAGCAGGTCGCCGAGCTTCCGGAGGAATTTGGTGGTGGATTCAAGGCCGATGGGGGCCTGCAGATACGGGCGCTCCAGGGCCTCGCACAGTTGCCGGCCGAACTCGCGATACAGGCAGACGTTAACCTCTGCGTCGGCCAGTTTCCGCACATCTGCCAGATGGCTGCCGAGCGGAAAGACCATGTTGACCTGGGCTCCCACGCCTTCGATCAGGCGGCGGATTTCGGCCAGGTCCGAGGCCATGTTGAACATGCCGTAGGTCGGCCCGATGATGTTCACCTTGGGGGCGGCGCCCTCCGCCCGCGGCCGCGCCTTGACCGATTTCTTCGGACCGAACTGTGTCCACAGCCAGGTAAGCGCCCGGTTGGCGCTCTGCCACTGATCCTCGTCGATCGTGCGGGGCAGGAAGCGCTGGATGTTGGTGCCCTCCGGAGTGACGCCGCCGCCGATCATCTCGGCGATGGAGCCGGTCACGACAACCGCGGGCAGGTCGGGGTCGAGGGTGCGCCAGGCGCGCTTCATCGCGCCTTCGGTTCCGGTCTGCCCCAGTTCCTCCTCGCCCAGGCCCGTCACCACGATGGGCAGTTCATGGGGCGGCAGGCCGTCGGTGTAGTGCAGGACGGAGGTGACTGGCAGGTTCTCGCACCCCACGGGCCCATCGATGATCACCTGCAACCCTTTGATCGCCGTGAAGGCGTAGACCGCCCCCCAGTAACCGCCCGCCCGGTCGTGATCGAGGACCAGAGTCACGTGCCCACCGCCTCTTCCTGGGCCCGCAGGGCCGCGGCGGTCTTGGCGTAGCGCGCCTTGAATTCCGGCCGGTCCGACGGCGTCTCTTCCCAGACGCCGGTGGCGTGGCCGACGCCGACGCCGTCGAAGAACGCGCTCATGTGATCGAAACGGCCCTTGTTGGCGAGGGCGGCGTTGATCACCTGGGCAAGGGATCCGGCGCCGGCTGGTCCCATGAGCGGGCGGGCCGAGATGAGGTTGGTGAAATAGAGCGCCGGGATCGACTTCTGTTTGGCGTGCTGCACCACCGGCGTGGTGCCGATCGCCAGATCCGGACCAAAAGTCTCGACAGCGGCGATATCCTGTTCAAGCGAGGCGCGGAACTGCACCTTCACACCGCGGGATTCCAACCAGTCACGGTCGGGCTCGGACCATGGCGTCCGCGGGCAGGCCGTGCCGACGTAGGGGACATCGGCGCCGCTCTCGATCAGCAGCCGGGCCACCAGAAGCTCAGACCCTTCGTAGCCGCTGACGGTCACCCGCCCGCGAATCGGGGCGGCGGCCAGCGCAGCCTGGATGGCCGGCAGGAAGCGGTTCTTGGAGGCGTCGACGTGGCTCTGTGCGACGCCACAGGCCTGACCTATGGCGTCAAGCCAGGCGGCCGTCCCGTCTCGACCGACCGGCGCCGATCCGACGATGGCGCGCCCGGCCGCGGAGAACTCCCGCACCGAGGCCGTATAGAAGGGATGGATCGCCGCCACTGCGGCGCAATCCAGGGCGGCGTAGAGCTCGCGCCATTCGCGGGTGGGCACGACCGGCCCGGCGGCCAGACCCAGTGGGGCCAGCATCATGCCCACGCCCACCGGATCGGCGGGGAACATCTCGCCCAGGAGGGTTATGGTGGGCTTGTCGGCCTTCTCGCGCGGCGCCGCCACCGGCCCCTGCTCCGCCTCGGTGCGGGCGTACTTCAGCATGGCGCCGGCCAGCACGTCCTTCGCCTCGGCATGGGTCGGCACGCCGAAGCCGGGCACGTCTATGCCGACGATCCGGACGCCGTTGATTTCCTTGGGCAGCAGTTGCAGGGGTACGCCCGAGGCCGTCGGGACGCAGAGATTGGTGATCACCACCGTGTCGTAGAGTTCCGGGTCGGCAAGCTGGAAGACCGCCTCGCGAATGTCCTCGAACAGCTTGCCGGTGACCAGGGTCTCCGAGTTGAACGGCACATAGCCCACCGTGCGCCGTGCGCCATAGAAGTGGGAGGTGAAGGTCAGGCCATAGACGCAGCAGGCCGAGCCCGAAAGAATCGTCGCTGTGCGCCGCATCCGCAGGCCCACCCGCAGGGATCCGAAGGCCGGGCACATGCTCTGCGGCTGATCGTGCGGCCCCTTGGGATAGTCGGCCGCGTAGCGCTCGAGCAGTTCGGTCTTTCCGGCCGCCGAGGCGGCCTGACGCAAGGTGTCGGCTCCGCCGTGGCACCCCTCCGCGCCGGCGACCGCCGAGCCCGACACTGGCCTCTCCGCGGTCGCGACGGATTCGGCGGCGTGCCCGTCATTGCTGGAGTCGGCGAAGAGATATTTTCTCATGCCGCCCTCACACTGCGTCGTAGATGACTTCGAGGGTGCGCGGCTCGGCGAAGACGCCGCCGCGCATGTCGGCCTGGGTCGCCGGCCTAAGCACGAAGTCGCCGCCCGTCTGGTCCGGCGCGAACAGTCCGAGCAGGCCATCCTGTGTCAGGGGCTTCGGCCGCACCGGAGGGGCGTTGGCCACGTTCACGGCCAGCGCCTCGAAGAGCGGTCCCCAGCGCTCGCCAGGCCGGCCGATAATCTGGTAGTTGGCCGATTTGCGACGGATGTCCTCGTCCGCCGGAATCGCCGCCAGTACGGGGATGCCGACGGTGTCGGCGAAGGCCTGGGCCTCACCGGTGCCATCGTCCTTATTGATCAGCATGCCTGCCACGCCGACGTTGCCGCCGAGCTTGCGGAAGTACTCCACGGCCGAGCAGACGTTGTTGGCCACATAGAGCGACTGAAGGTCGTTGGATCCGACCACGATCACCTTCTGGCACATGTCCCTGGCGATCGGCAGGCCGAAGCCGCCGCAAACCACGTCGCCGAGGAAATCCAGCAGAACGTAGTCGAAGCCCCAGTCGTGAAAGCCCAGTTTTTCCAGAAGCTCAAAGCCGTGAATGATGCCCCGCCCGCCGCAACCCCGGCCGACTTCCGGTCCGCCCAGCTCCATGGCGAAGACGCCGTCGCGGGTGAAGCAGACGTCCTCGATCCGCACCTCCTCGCCGGCCAGCTTCTTCTTCGCCGAGGTTTCGATGATCGTCGGACAGGACTTGCCGCCGAAGAGAAGTGACGTGGTGTCCGATTTCGGGTCGCAGCCGATCAGCAGCACGCGTTTGCCCTGCTGGGCCATCATGTAGCTGAGATTAGACAGGGCGAAGCTCTTGCCGCTGCCGCCCTTGCCATAGATGGCGATGACCTGGGTCTCCTTGGTCACCGGCCCGCTGTGCGCCGGGTCCGGCTCGATCGCCGCCTCCTGCCGAAGAGCACGATTGACGATCAGTGTAACAGTCATGACCCATCCCCCCAGATGACGCCTTCAGGCGTCGGTGTTCCGCGCCGAAAGACGCGTCCGCAGGCCCCCGCCGCCTTGGAC
The DNA here is from genome assembly GCA_903923135.1 of uncultured Caulobacteraceae bacterium. Lineage (GTDB taxonomy): Bacteria > Pseudomonadota > Alphaproteobacteria > Caulobacterales > Caulobacteraceae > Acaudatibacter > Acaudatibacter lapponiensis. The sequence continues at coordinate 53,766 of CAIXWN010000168.1, forward strand.
GCCGAACCTGTCGTTTCGTTCAGAACGCCGAGGGAAGCGATCATGTCCCGTTCCGGTAGCGGTTTGCGTGCCACTCTAACGAAGTCCGAGTGTCAAACTAAATTGACGGTCAAAGTTGTCAATCACAATGTACGTCTGGACGGTGTTCATTGCCGCCGGTGGGCCGGTCAAGCGGCCTCCCGCCAGTCGAGCACCAGCTTCAGACACAAGGGGTCGCCGAAGGCGGTGCGGTAGGCCGCGTCGGCGCTCGCTGCGGGCACGCGGTTGGTGATCAGGCCGTCCAGGGACAGCGCCCCGGATTCGATCAGGCCTGTTGTCGCCGCCAGGTCCGCCGGCGCCCACTCCGCGGCGACCCGCAGGCGGGCCTCCCGCATGAACGCGGGCGGAAAATCGAAGGTCAGGGGCTGATCGTAGAAACCCGCCAGAACCACTTCGCCGCCGCGGGCCAGGCGCGAGATCAGCGCACCCAGCAGCCTCGAATCGCCGCTGACGTCATAGATCGCCCGGTAGTCGCGCCGCTCGTCCTGTTCCGGGTCGATGACGACGTAGCCCGTGGCGCCCTCCCGTCGCAGGGGATTGGTCTCCCACACCCTCGGCGGCGGCCCGCCGGCGGCGATCGCCAGTCGCGCCAGCAGTCGGCCCAGAACCCCATGACCCACTATCAGGTCGGCGGGCGACCCGTCGCCCGAGGCCAGGGCGTGTCGCGCGGTCGCTGCAAGGGCGATCAGCACTCCCTGCTCTCCCAGGGATTCGGCTATGGTGACCACCCGCGCGCTCGCCGCCACGAGGCGCCGGGCCGCTCCCCCAAAAAGGCCCCTGGCGTCCTTGAAGCCCGAGGACCCGGGCACGAACACGGTCTCCCCGATTCGGCCCCGCGCCGCGCCGCCGGCGTCGACCACGCGCCCCACCGATTCATAGCCGGGGACCAGGGGGTAACCCAGGCCCGGGAAGGGCGGCATTCGCCCGCTCCAAAGCAGCCTCTCTGTCCCCGTGCTGATACCGCTCCACTGCACCTCGACGACGACATCGTCATCGGCGGGATCCTTCAGCGCCAGGGTGCGCAGGGACAGCCGTTCGGGCTCCTCGATGACGACAGCGAGTGTTTCCAAGGCGGTCTCCGGATCAGGGTGTGGCGAGGATGGCGCGCAGCAGAAGCGGCGAGCGCGTGCGCAGCAGACGCGTGCGGCGAAAGCCCGCGCTGCGCAGCAGGGCGAACAGTTCGTTCGGCGAACGGGCGCGGCCGCGTCCCATGGCCAGCAGGTAGAAAGCGAAGTAGACATCGGCCACCCGATCGGGCCGTGGCGCCGCCGACATCGGTTCGGCCACCAGCAGGGCGCCGTCGGCCGGCAGCGCCGCCCGGGCGGCGCGCAGCAGGCGCAGCGCGCCCGCGTCGTCGTGGTCGTGCAGGATGCGGATCAGCGTTATCAGATCCGCGCCCCTGGGCAGGGGGTCGGCCAGGAAGTCGCCCGAGAACACGCTCGCCCGGTCCGCCAGGCCCGCGCGCTTCAGGGCCTCCGCCGCGATCCGTGTGACTGCGGGAAGGTCGAAGAGCGACAGTTCAAGGTCTGGCGCGCGCGCGCCGGCGGCCGTCAGAAACGCGCCCTGGCCGCCCCCGACATCGAGAAGGCGGCGATGGCGGGCGACAGGGTAGGCATCCAGGACGTCGGCGGCGACGCCCGGCTGACTGGCGTTCATCAGTTCCGAATAGGCGCGCACGCGGTCCGCATCCGCGTCGGCCGGCAGGGTGGCGGTGGCGTAGGGCCAATAGCGGGCCAGTTCGCCGCCGCCGGCCTCGCGCCGAAGCAGTCCTACGCAGTCAGCGAGGTCCGCATAGAGGTGCACGTGGTGTTCGACCATCCGGACAAGGCCCGGATTGCCCAGCAGGGTCGCCCCCTGTGGGCCGAGCGCCCAGCGCGATGGACCCGCCCGGCTCACCAGGCCGAGCGTCGCCCCCGCCGCCAGCAGGCGCTCCAGCGAGGCTTCCGACAGGGCGGTGTCTTCCGCCAGGGTTCGCGTGACGGCCGGGCCGGCGGCCAGGCGCTCAAGCAGGCCCAGCCGGATGCAGGCCGCCAGGGTCTGGGAATAGACGAAGCCCGCCACCAGATCGAACAGGTCCTGGGTTCGCTGTCTGGCGATCTGGCGGGTCATGGGGAAGGCGGCGGCCCAGCGCTGGAAGCGGGGGCTGGCCAGCCAGCGGTTGCGCCACACGATCCAGCGATCGCGCCATTGCGCTGTCATCATAGGGATCAGGCGGCGCTGCGCGCCAGTTGCTTGGGCGCGAGCCGCGTGGCCTGCATCCGCACCAGCTCACGCAGTTCCCTGGCTCCCGCGCAGGACGGAATGGAGTCCACAGCCTCGCCGACGAGCGACTGCAGGCGATTGTATGCGCCTTTCAGACCCAGGTCCCGGACCAGACTTGGCCGGTGAAGCGCCTCGTCCCTGCCGGTGGGCTTGCCCAGGTCGGCCTCGGTCAGCACGGCGTCCGCCAGATCGTCGGCCACCTGGTAGGCTGCGCCCAGGCGCTCGCCCAGCGCCCTCCAAGGAGAGGGGTCGGCTCCCGCCGCGATCGCGCCGGACATTGTCGCCGCCACGAACAGGGCGCCAGTTTTCGCCTGATGATAGACCTCGACCGGCGCGGAGGGCTCGCTTTCCCAGGCCTGACCGGCCACGATGCCGGCGGGCATGCCCACGCCGCGGGTGATCGTGCTCAGCAGCGCGGGCAGACGAAGCGGCGCGGTCTGGCCGGCGTTGGCCAGGGTGTCGAAGGCCATGACGATGAGGGCGTCGCCGGCCAGAACCGCCAGGGGCGCGCCATAGAGCGCATGGACCGACGGTCGGCCGCGCCGCGTCGCCGCGTCGTCGAAACAGGGCAGGTCGTCGTGGGCCAGCGAGGCGCAATGAAGGAACTCGATAGCCACCGCCGCCGCGTCCGAAAGCCCAGGTTCGTCGTCGCCGCAGGCCTGGGCGATGGCGAGGCAAAGCTGTGGGCGCACTCTTGCGCCACCCGAGAAGACGGCGTGCCGCACGGCGGCCGAGAGAAGGGGGGGCGCATTGGGCGTCTCGGCGCGGGCGACCGCGGCTTCAAGAGCGGATTCGACTCGCTGCGCCATGGGGAGGCCCTCCAGAGGGTTGGCTTGTTCCTGAGCTCAACTGGAGAGTGTCATGTAAATTGGACACATGCTAGTGTCTAAATTGTGGTCGACTGGGCGTGGGGCGGTGCCGGAACAGGTGGTCGTTATCGGGGCGGGAATCGCCGGGTTGACCTGCGCGATCGAGCTTGCGCGGTCCGGCCATGCGGTGACTGTGGCGGAGCAGGCCCCCCGATCGGGGGGAAAGCTTCAGCAGGTCGCTTTCGGTTCGAGGTGCGTGGACGCGGGGCCGACGGTCTTCACCATGCGCTGGGTGTTCGACGAGATCTTCGCGGCCGCCGGGGCCAGCCTCGATGACCATCTCACTTTGGTTCCGACGGACCGCCTGGCGAGTCACGCCTGGAACGACAGCGAGCGGCTCGACCTGTTCGCTGATATCGACCGATCCGCGGACGCCATCGGCGTGTTTGCGGGGGCCGTCGAGGCGCACGGCTACCGCCGCTTCTGCGCCGCATCGGCCGGCGTCTACGACAGTCTCCGCCATACATTTCTGGACGCTCAGCGTCCCGGCCTCTTCGGCCTCGCCAGCCGCATCGGGCTTCACCGAAGGCGGACCCTGGCCGGTCTTCGGCCGTTCGACACCCTGTGGGGCGCGCTCGGCGACTACTTCCAGGACGTGCGTCTGCGTCAGCTCTTCGCCCGCTACGCCACCTATTGTGGCTCCTCGCCCTTCGCCGCTCCCGCCACATTGATGCTGGTGGCCCATGTGGAGCGAGAGGGCGTCTGGCTGGTGCAGGGCGGCATGCAGCGCCTCGCCGATGCGCTCGAGGGTCTCGCGGTCTCTCTGGGGGTCACCTTCCACTATTCGGCGCCTGCGACCCGTATCGAGGTCTCGCAGGGCCGGGTCGGCGCCGTCATCCTGGCCGGCGGCGAACGACTCGCGGCGGCGGCCGTGGTGGTCACCGCCGACCCGAGGGCCGTCGCCGCCGGTCTTTTCGGTCCCGATGTCCGCGCGGCGGTGTCGGCGCCCGCCGCGGCGCGGTCGCTTTCGGCCATCACCTGGTCGATGCTGGGGGCCACAGGGGGGGCGCCGCTGACGCGACACAATGTCTTCTTCTCCGACGACTATCGGGCCGAGTTCACCGATATTCTCGAGCGCGGCCGACTGCCGCGGGCGCCGACTGTCTATGTCTGCGCACAGGACCGGGGCCCGGCGGTGGCGGCGCCGTCCGGCGACGAGCGGTTGCTGATCGTGGTCAACGCGCCGGCGAGCGGCGACGTGAGGACGTTTGACGAAGAGGAGGTATCGGCTTGCCAAACGCATATGCTCGATCGCCTGGCGCGCTGCGGCCTGCAGGTGGACCGGACGCCGGCGGGCAGCCGGATCATGACGCCGGCCGACTTCAGCCGGATGTTTCCGGCCACCGGCGGGGCTCTCTACGGGTCGGCGACCCACGGTTGGGCCTCGACCTTCCAGAGGCCGGGCGCCCGGACGCGCCTGCCCGGCCTGTATCTGGCGGGGGGCGGCGTCCATCCGGGAGCGGGAGTCCCCATGGCGGCCTTATCCGGGCGACTGGCGGCGCGGCGGCTGCTGAGGGACCGGGCTTCGACGCGCCCGTTCCGTCGGGCGGCTACGTCTGGTGGTACGTCGACGCCCTGAGCGACGACGGGACCCAGGGGGTGACGCTGATCGCCTTCGTGGGCAGCGTCTTCTCCCCCTACTACGCCTGGTCGGGGCGCGACGATCCGCTTGATCACTGTGCGCTCAACGTCGCCGTCTATGGAGCGGGCGGGCGTCGCTGGGCGATGACGGAACGCCGCCGCGCGGCGGTGACGCGTGAAGCGACGGTGCTGTCGATCGGTCCGAGCCGACTCACCTGGGAGGGCGGGGCCCTGACCATCACCTTCGACGAGGTGACCAGTCCCCGACCATCGCGGCTGCGCGGGGTGGTCCGGCTCTTCCCGCAGGCGACCAACGAGCAGGTGTTTTCCCTCGACGCCGCACGGCGGCATCGCTGGCGACCCATAGCGCCCCGCGCTCGCGTGGAGGTGTCGCTGGACAATCCCGGGTGCGCCTGGCGGGGTGATGGCTATTTCGACACCAACGTCGGGGACGAACCCCTGGAGGACGCCTTTGTCGGCTGGGACTGGTCGCGCGCCCATCTGCCCGAGGACACCCTGCTGTTCTATGACGTGACGCGCCGTGGCGGCGAGACCGCCAGTCTGGCCCTGGGCTTCGACCGGCACGGTGCGCCGACGGAGGTCGAGTCGCCGGCTCCGGTTCGCCTGCCGTCGACGGCCTGGGGCATACCGCGCCTCGTCCGTGGCGACGCTGACGGCGGCGTCAGTCTCCGCCGCACGCTGGAGGACACGCCCTTCTACGCCCGGTCGGCCCTGAGCGGTCGTTTCGCCGGCCGGCCGGCGGAGATGATCCACGAGAGCCTGTCGCTCAATCGCCTGCGCTCGCCGATCGTGCGGGCGATGTTACCGTTCCGGATGCCCCGGACCCTCTGGTAGGTCGCGCGCGTGCGGCGCGGGAGCGTCGGCCGGCGGTTTCCGGTCGGCCTTGCCCGGTCGGATGGACCAGTACTCCCAGGCCGCCCAGCCCAGGGCGACGGCGCCGAAGAGCAGGAACTCAGCGATGAAGACCGTGTTCGACGCCATGACCCGCCCTCCTCGCCGCTCGTCCGGTTCCGCCTTGGCTATACGCGCGCAACTGGCCGCCTGATCACCGGGTCGAGCGGGCCGGCCGTCCCCGATCCTCCAGGGTCTTGAACAGTTCCACGGTCCAGATCAGGTCGCTGCGGACCGTCCGCCGGCGCCCCCGCCAGGGCGGGAGCAGTCGGTCCGTCTCCCGCGTCACGGCCTCGACCAGGAACAGGGTCTCGGCCAGGGGCGGCTCGTCCAGACCGGCCCGCGGCGGCCGAACGGCCTGACCCACGGCCCGGCCCAGCAGCCACAGCTTGCGTCCGGCCGACACCGAGGTGCGGCGGCTGACCGAATCCAGGCCCCGGCGCCTGAGAAGCTCGCCGATCTCGGCGTAGAGGTCGCGGGCCGCGAAGATCGCCGGCCGGAACGCCGGGTCGAGCCGGCCGATACCGGCGTCGGCGCGCCGGTAGAGATCATCGGCGGCCTTCAGAAGGCGAGCAACGACACCAGCCAGCGCCGGACTGAACTCCGGCCTGGCGAGGAAGGCCCCGGGGTCGATTCCGGCCTCGCGCAGCCAGTCCCGGGGCAGGTAGAGGCGGCCGATCCGGGCGTCCTCGCCGACGTCGCGGGCGATGTTGGTCAGCTGCATGGCCACGCCCAGGTCGCAGGCTCGCGCCACCAGATCGGGATCCCGGGCGCCCATCAGGGCCGCCATCATGCCCCCCACCGCACCGGCTACGCGCGCGCCATAGGCGTAGACGTCGCTGAGGGTCTCGTAGGTGCGGCCCGAGACATCCCACTCAAGGCCCTCCAGCAAAGCGTCCATCAGGGTGCGGGGGATGGCGAAGTGTTCGACGGCGTCGGTCAGCGCCCGGTCGACGGGCTCGGGCGCGGGATCCCGGGCGTAGACGGCATCGAGCCGACGGCGCAGGCGCGCGACCGCGTCGCCCTCGCCCCCCTCGACATCCACCGCGTCGTCCGAAAGTCGGCAAAAGCCATAGAGCGCGTAGGCCCCTTCGCGCACCTCGTCGGGCAGCAGCAGAGAGGCGGTGTAGAATGACCGCGATCCGCCGCGGATCATCTCGCGGCAGGCGGCCTTGTCGGCCGGTCGGGCGAAGATGGTCCTAGGCATGGGTCGCCGGATCGGGGACCAGCTGGTCGACCATATGCGCCGAGGACAGGACCGCGGGGACACCCGCGCCGGGCTGGGTTCCCGCCCCCACGAGGTAGAGCCCCCGGATGTCCTCACTCCGATTGTTGGGCCGGAACCAGGTGCTCTGAGTCAGTCGCGGCGCCAGGCTGAACCCCGCCCCCTTGAACGAACAGAGACGGTCCTGGAAATCCTGCGGGGTCGTCACCAGCGACGTGACGATCTCGTCTGCGAGGCCTGGCAGGAGGGTTTCCGATAGCCGGCGTTCGACGGCCTGGCGGTAGGGCTCCGCATGCCGCGCCCAATCCACGGGCGCGTCGAGGTGAGGCACCGGGGACAGCACATAGAAAGTATCGCAGCCCTCCGGCGCGAGGGACGGGTCGGTGGCCGTGGGCCGGTGCAGATAGAGGCTCATGTCCTCCGGCAGGGATTTGGCCGCGAAGATCTCCTTCACGTGATCGCGATAGCGCGGACCGACGAGGATGGTGTGATGCGGCACCTCCTCGTGGCGCCGCCGGGTCCCGAAATACCAGACGAACAGCCCCATGGAATAGGTCGCCCCCTCAATCCGCCGGTTCGTCCAGCGTCGTCGGGCCTCGGCCGGGACCATGTTCCGGTATGTGTGGGCGACGTCGGCGTTGGACACCACGATATCGGCCGGCACGACCTCGCCTGAGGTCAGCCGCACCCCCTTGGCCACGCCGTCGGTGACCAGGATGTCGGACACCTCCGTCTTGTAGCGGAAGGTCCCGCCCTGACCCTCGATCAGACTCACCAGCCCGTTGACCAGGGCCCCCGTGCCTCCCATGGGGAAATGGACGCCCCACCGCCGCTCGACGTCCGAGATCATGCAGTAGACGGCGGTGGTGTCGAACGGATTGCCGCCGACGAACAGGGGGTGGAAGCTGAGCGCGAAGCGCAGGCGAGGGTCCTTGACATAGCTGGACACCATGCCGAACACGCTGCGGTAGCCGCCTAGGCGAAGGATATCGGGCGCTTGCCGGGCCAGGTCGGCGAGGGACATGAAGGGGAAGTGGCCCAGCTTTTCGAAGCCGATGGCGCACATCTCGCGAGCGCGGAGCATAAAGCGATCGTAGCCGGCCAGATCGCGCGGAGAGATTCGGGCGACCTCCGCCCGCATCGCCTGGGAGTCGGCGTGACATTCGATCTGAGACCCGTCGTCGAAGACGATCCGGTAGAACGGATCCAGCGCGCGAAGGTCGATGTCGTCGGCGAAGGTGCGTCCGGCGAGCCGCCAGAGATCCTCGAAAAGATAGGGCACCGTGATGATGGTCGGACCGGCGTCGAAGGTGAAGCCGTCGCGACGGTGGACATAGGCCCGGCCGCCGGGGGCGTCCAGGCGTTCGAGAACAGTGACCCTGTACCCCCGGGCGCCCAGCCTCACGGCGGTCGCCAGGCCCCCGAAGCCGCTGCCGATGATAACCGCGTGGGACCGTTTGTCCGCTCCGGAGGTGTCAACCAACGGCGCGCGCTCAAGTGTCAACATGACATGACACTAAGCCCGTTGGTGAGGGCAAGACAAGGGAGGTGGCGGGTCCGAAATGGCCCGGTCGGCGACTCCGGCTCCGGGTCTAGAGTGGTTGGGCGGCCTGTCGAACGATCGCCGCGATCGTCGCGGGCGCCTCCTCGTGGGCCAGATGGCCCAGCCCCGCCAGACGGATGAGTTCGGCGTGGGGGATTCGCGCCTTGGCGTCTTCGGCCACACGCGGCGGCACCGCCCGGTCGTTCTCCGCCGCCACAAGGGTCAGTGGACCCTGAAACCGGGGCAGGTCGGCCTGCAGGGGCGCGAGGTTCCAGTGCGACATCATGCCCAGGGCCCCGTCAATATGGCCGGTTGTGCGAAGCAGCCGCTCGTACTGCTCCAGGCCCGCCCGATCGATGCGCGAGCCGGTGCTCTCCATCAGCCGGGCCACGGCGCCGCCCTGGGCGGCGCGCCAGGCGAACATCTGGATCGCCAGGGGGTTGAGGAACAGCAGTTTCGCCAGGGCCGGGAAGATGTGACCAGCCGCGCCGCCGAAGGGCTGTAGGGCGCCGTTCAGACTGACCACGCCGCCATCTCCGACTCCGTGGTCGAGTCTCAAGCGCAGGGCGATCGCCGCGCCCGCGGAGTGGCCCACCGCGAACCGCGGTCGCTGATCCAGCGCGGCCAGCAGGGCGACGAGGCCACGAACCATGCCGCTCAGCGACAGCCCGTCGCCGCCCGGCGTCTGGGTGAAGCCGTGTCCGGGCAGGTCCGGGGCGATGACGGTGAAGTCGGCGGCCAGCAGCGGGGCCAGATCCCGCCACGAATGGGTCGCCGCGCCGGCGCCATGCAGCAGCAGCATCGTCGGGCCGGATCCCATGACCTGGACGTGCCATCGCAGTCCGCCCGCCAACAGGAATCGGCTCGCCTCGCGATTGGGCCAGTCGCGTCCCTCGCGGCTCCAGTCCGGCTTTCCCATCAGCGGAAACATGACGCCCGATGGCCACGGTGGAAGCTCATCGGCGGCCGCCACTCAGATCATCGACGAGATCGAAGACGGCGTTGGCGTTCGCGTAAGGCAGCGGAGCGTAGACAGCGCCCATGGCCCTTGCAAAGCGATCGCCGTCCGATCTCGGGCGGGGTGAGGTGTCGAGATAGGCGGCGTTCACTCCCGCCTCCCGGACCCGATTGGCCGCAGCCATGGCGTCCTCTTCCGCCGCGGCGCGTCCGGGCTCGCCCCCCCTGCCGATATTGGCTCGGCCATCGGTGAGAAAGACCAGGGTGGGCGTACGCTGTCCTGCCCGCTCGGCGAGAGCCAGAAGAAGGGCGGCGTCCATCCCGGCCGCCAGGGGCGTCCCGCCGCCGCCCGGCAGGTCGGCCAGCCGTCGTTTGGCGCGGGTCAGCGATCGCGTCGGGGGCAGCAGAATATCGGCTCCGCCGCCCCTGAAGGCGATCAGGGCCACACGCGTACGGGTCGCATAGGCCTTGGCCAGGAGCAGTTCGACCGCGCCCTTGGCCTCGGCCAGCCGTTGGAAGGCCGAGGATCCCGAGGCGTCGACGACAAAGATCGTGGTCGATTCCATCCGTTGCACGAAGCGGCGGATGCGGAAGTCGCCGTGGCGGACCTGCACCCGGCCGGCGGCCAGACCGCCGCCGCGCAGCTTTTGCCAGGGGGTGGCGGCGCGCAGGGTCTCGACGATGTTCAGCCGCTCGCCGGGATGCAGCGCGCCATGCCGCGACCCGACGGGCCGGCCGCGGCGCGTCGACTTGGCCCGCGCTCCGTCACCGCGCGACCGCGACGAGCGGCTCTGCGCCGCGCGCTCGAGCGCTACGCGTTCAAGGAAGTCCTCCGGCAGGGCGGCCTGGATCGCGGCGATCACCGCGTCGGTGAGAGTCTCGGGGTCGGGTTCGCGGGCTGCGTCGTCGGCTGGCGGCGGATCCGATGCCGACTCGGGAGGCGAGGGCGGCTCCTCCGCGGCCTCGTCCTCCGGCTGCGCCTCGGCCGGTGCGCGCGTCGCACGTGGGCCCAGAACCAGTCGCGCGCCCGCGGCGGCGTCCTCCGCGGTCACGCGCGATCGGGCCCAAAGGGCGGCGTGGGCGCGAGCGGCTCGCAACGCCAGCATCGGCGCACGCACCGAGACCACGCCCATGTCGAGCGATATGGCGCAGAGCGCCTCGATGATGGCGTGGGCCGCCGGCTCGACGGCGGACAGGCGCGTCCTCGCCGCGGCGATCAGGTCAAGATCAAAGCCGAGGGGCAGGGGCTCCCTGCCGCCTCCAGGCGAGCCCAGGTCCAGGCGGAACGCCAGACGCTCCAGCAACGCCTCGGGGGGGCGCTCGTCGGGCTCCAAGCCCTCGTCCAGGGCGATGACGCCGATCCGCGCCGCAAGTCGATCGGCCAGGCCGTCGCGCTCGATGTTCACCTCGCCATGGTCGAGCACCGAAGCGAGGCGAGCGGCCGTGGCGTTGTCGATCCGTTCGGCCATCGGTAGCACCACGACCCCGCCATCGCTCTCGGCCAGCACGCCGCGCTGGGACACCGGCCGACCGGCGGCGAGACTGGCGGCGAGATCGAGGCCGCCGAGCAGCCGGTCGTCGTCGATATGCAGGGGCGCTCGCCGCACCGGCGCCTCGACGGCGAGTGCGGCCCGGACCCGGGCCAGCCAGTGGTCGCGCGCCGGGCCGGGGCCGCTGCGCACGGCCACCCCGCCCAGGCCGGCCGGATCGATGGCGAACAGGGCGGCGGCGAGCAAGGCGTCTTCCCACAACGGGGAGACCGCATCGGCCTGCGTCATGCCCCGAACAACTCGCTCATGGCGCGCTCGATGCGAACGGTCGACCCCGCCTCGTCCAGGGGGTTGCGGCGCAGGCGATGTCGCAGAGCCATGGGCGCCACGCGGTGGATGTCGCCCTCCGACACCGATTCGGCGCCATCCAGGGCGGCGATGGCGCGGGCGGCCCGCATCACCGTCAACTCGCCGCGCAGGCCGTCGGCCCCGATGGCCATGCACAGACGCGAGCCGGCCTCCAGGACACTGTTGGGCACCTCAACGTCGGCCAGCCGGCTGCGTGCGGCGCTGATCCTCTCGCCGATCTCGCTGTCGGCCGCGGCCCAGGCGCCGACGAACGCTCCGGGATCGCGGTCGAACCGGTCCCGCCGCCTGACCACTTCGACCCTGTCGGCCAGCACGGTCGGGGTCCTGACCTCCACGGAAAGACCGAACCGGTCGAGCAGCTGCGGACGCAGTTCGCCCTCCTCCGGATTGCCGCTGCCGATCAGCACGAACCGGGCCGGGTGGCGCACGCTCAGCCCCTCGCGTTCGACGACGTTTTCACCTGAAGCGGCGACGTCGAGCAGCAGGTCCACGAGGTGGTCCTCAAGCAGGTTCACCTCATCGATGTACAGAAAGCCGCGGTGAGCCCGGGCCAGAAGGCCCGGTTCAAAGCGTTTTTCCCCCCGCGTCAGCGCCCGCTCGAGGTCCAGCGCGCCGACCACGCGGTCCTCGGTGGCCCCCAGCGGCAGATCCACCACCGGCGTCGGGGTCAGTTCGATTTCACCCCCGCCCGCCGTGCGGGCCGGGCAGTCGCCGGGGCAAAGGGCGCGATCGGCTTTCGGGTCACAATGAAAGACGCATCCCTTGATCGAGGGCAGGGGCGGCAGCAGCGCCGCCAGGGCGCGCACGGCGGTGGACTTGCCGGTTCCCCGGTCACCGAACACCATCACCCCACCGATGGTTGGATCGCTGGCGGCGATGAGCAGGGCCAGCTTCATTTCGTCCTGACCGACGATCGCCGAAAACGGATAAGCGAAACGCATACTCGTCCTGGAACTCCGAACCTGCCAACGGGGCGTGTCAACCTAGACTACGCCCCGGGCTGCGACCACCCCCGCCCTGTTTAGTCTGCACACGTCGGCCACGGACCGCCAGGACTCGTTTTTTGGCCTCGGGAGGTGATCATGGCCTTGCCAAAGCCCGCGTGGACCGGGAGTTAGGGGCGACGACACCTCCGGGCGGACGGCCCGCGCCGGAGCCATGATCACGCGAGAAGGAGAAGGGCATGACGGATCGATCGATGCTCCGGGTTCTGAACGGTGAGCGGGTCGATCCCCCGCCGGTGTGGATCATGCGCCAAGCCGGCCGCTACCTGCCGGAGTACCGTCAACTTCGCGCCCAGGCGAAGGATTTCATGAGCTTCTGCTATTCGCCGGCCCTGGCGACCGAGGCGGTCCTGCAGCCCCTGCGCCGGTTCGATTTGGACGCGGCGATCCTTTTCTCCGACATCCTGGTCATCCCGGACGCCCTCGGTCACAAGGTCTGGTTTGTCGAGGGCGAAGGGCCGCGCCTCGAGCCGCTCCTCGACCAGGCGACGTGGTCCATCGGCGCGGCGGACCACGTCGTGACACGCCTGGCCCCGGTCTATGAAACCGTGCAGCGCATCCGCGCCGCCCTGCCCGATCAGATCACCCTGATCGGCTTCGCTGGCGGCCCCTGGACGGTGGCCACCTACATGATCCAGGGCGAAGGCGGCGAGAAGGACCGCTGCCGCAGGGCCGCGTACGAGCGCCCCGCGGATGTCGACTCGCTGCTTTCGGTGCTCGTTGAAGCCACCGCGCAGCATCTCGCCGCGCAGGTTGCGGCGGGTGCGGACTGTCTGCAGATCTTCGAGAGCTGGTCCGAAGGCCTTCCCGAGCCGCTGTTCGAGCGGGTTATTCTCAACCCGACCCGCGCGCTGGTCGACCGGTTGCGCGCCTTGGGCGTCACCGTTCCGGTTATCGGCTTCCCGCGTGGAGCCGGGGCCCTGCTGGGGCGCTATGCGCGGGAGACGGGTGTAAACGCCCTGGGCGTCGACACGCAGACGCCGGCGGCCTTCGCGCGTGCGCAGGCGCCGGACGGCATGCCCCTGCAGGGAAACCTCGATCCGCAGCTTCTGATCTGCGGCGGCCCCGCGCTTGAGGCGGGCGCGCGGCACGTCATCGAATCGTTCCGCGGCTCGCCGCACATCTTCAACCTGGGTCACGGCATCACGCCTCAGACCCCGCCGGAGCATCTGGCGGCCCTCGTGAATGTGATCAAGGGGCGTTGACCGCTTTGGAGCCTGATCGGTCCGCGTGGAACAGGCGCGGGTGGTGAATCGGGTCTAAAGGTGTGAATTCACTGTAAGTTATTGCCAGTCAGATGGCTCGATCTGGTCGGAGTTCGCCCTAGACGCGCCGACGAACGACGTCGCCGATATGCAGCGGCAAGGAGATCGTCAGCCAAAGGGCCGTCATCGTCCAAGGCGCGCCCGTCAGGCTCGCGCGCAGGGCCAGCAACAGGCAAGCGCCCGGAGCCAAGGCGAAGGCCTTGTCGAGGAGCATCCGCCTCGATGGCGCGCCGCGGTTGAGCCAGGTGGCGAGACCGAATTCGGCCACGACGACCAGCAGGATGAAATCCACCACCCTGCCGCTGGTGAAGAAGTCGCGGATCACTCTGGTTTTCCCGGAGTCGCCGTGACGGCCGCGGTCGTCGACGCCTCTGCGGAGGCGCGAGGACGCAGGCGGCTCACGATGGCGAAAGCCCGAGCAGGTGGCCCATGTCCTTGATGAAGATCCGCGCATGGGCCGCCGGATCGGCGCGGACCAGCTCCTTGTTCATGTAGGCCTGCCAGGTCAGCCGCTGCACATCCGGGTCGGCGCACATCTTGACGAAGCCTTCGCGCCGCTTGTCGCTGCGGTACCAGAAGTGCTGCATGATCCCGAGCACCCAGAAGGTCTGGCCGTTGGCCTTCATGAAGGCCTTCCTCGCCGAGGCGAGAGCGCGGGCCTGACCGGTGCGCAGGCACTCATCCACCGCCTGGGCGGCGAGTCGGCCCCCGACCATGGCGTAGTAGATTCCCTCTCCGGACGCCGGAGCGACCACGCCGGCCGCGTCGCCGGCCACCACCACGTCGCGTCCGTTGTCCCATCGGGCCAGGGGGCGAAGGGGGATCGGCGCGCCCTCGGTTCGCACGGTCTCGCAGCCGTTCAGCGCCGTGGCCGCCCTGAGCGACTTGACCGCGCCACGCAGGGAAAAGCCCTTGCGGGCGCTGCCGACCCCGATGCTGGCGGTCTCGCCGTGCGGGAAGATCCAGGCGTAGAAGTCCGGAGACAGATGACCCTGGTAGAACACGTCGCAGCGTCCACCGTCAAAGTCGCCATCGCCGTCGGCCGGCGCGCGGATGATTTCGTGATAGGCGAACACGCAGGGCACCCGGTCGGCCCCCTTCAGCGTCTGACGGGCGACCTGCGAGCGTGCGCCGTCGGCCCCGATCACCATCCGCGCCCGAATGCTGTCGATCGCCGCGTCATCCTTGCCGCCCGGCCGGCGATACACCACCCGGGCGACACCGTCCGGGTCCCTGTCGATGCGCTCGAACACCCCTGTCCGCCGTTCGGCGCCGGCCTGGGCGGCCCGGGCGCGCAGCCACTCGTCGAAGACATCCCGATCAACCATGCCGACGAAGCCGCCTTCAACCGGCATGTCCACCCGGCGCGACTTCGGCGAGATCATGCGGGCCGATGTGGCGCGGGCGACCAGGAGATGGTCGGGAATCTCGAAATCGCGGATCAGTCGCGGCGGGATGGCGCCGCCGCAGGGTTTGATCCGGCCTGCGCGATCCAGCAGGATCACTGACCGGCCCGCCGAGGCCAGGTCCCGCGCCGCCGTGGCCCCCGAGGGGCCCCCGCCGACCACAACGACGTCATAGGTCTGCTCTGAAGCGCTTGCCATCAGTGGGCCCCCTCAAACTCTATGGATGACGCTCCGGCGTCCGTCGCCGCGTCGGACCGGGCGGTCGGGTTGTCCAGCCGTGCGGCCAGGACGGCGGAAAACAGGAAGATCAGCGCTTCGACGCCGAAGATCACCACGAAGGCCGTCGCGCTCCGGTGAAGCGCGCCTCTGAGAGTCTCCACGCCGGCGGCGCCGAGGAACCCGCCGAGCGCGAAAGCGGCCGCCTGGGCTCCGCCCCACAAACCCATGCGCGCACCTTCGCGCGAGCCGCGCCCGGCCCCGGCCAAGCCCATCATCGATCCGATGGCCGAAACCGCAAAGACGCCGTTGGCAAGACCCAGGATGAAGACCGTTGGCGCCAGGGGCCAACCGGGACCGACGAGGCCCGCAGCGGCTAGGCCAGCCAGGGCCAGGGCGGAGCCGGCGCAGCCCAAGACGTTCCAGCGGCGCATCCAGGCCGCCTTGCGGTCGCCGAAACGGGCGCCCAGCGCGCCCACCAGGATCATGCCCAGCAGCGCTCCACCCTGTTCGAAGCCCGTCAGCTGGGCCGATTGGGCCGGCGTCATCCGGAAGACGAGCCCGCCGAACGGTTCGAGGATCAGCTCCTGGATGCTGTAGGCGAGCATCGAGACGAACACGAAAATGGTGAAGCGGCGCGCCAGGGGGTCCGCCCAGATTTCGGCGATGACGGCGGTGAAGGATTGCCGTCCGGCAGCTTCTGATTCGGCCGGTTCGGGCGATTGCGCCGCAACCGGGCCTTCGGCGTTGCGCACGGCCAGGGTCGCGACGAGGAAGCAGACCCCCGACACCGCGGAGGCCGTGATCGCCAGGCGCTGGGCGGAAAAGGGTTGCAGCACCGTGCCGGTCACTGCGGCGTAAAGGATAAAGCCAACGATCATCATGATCCAGGCGATCGCCGCCGCCGCCGGTCGGCGGGCCGGCGCCACCCGGGTTGCCAGCAGCGCTAGCAACGAGGTTCCCGCCGCGCCCACCCCGCAGCCGACCAGGGTGTAGGCGACGAAGGCCAGGGCGCCCCCGGCCAGGGGCGATCCGGTCATCATGGTGGTGGCGTCGGTCGCCATCATGGCGCCGAGGGCCATCACGCCCATGCCGCCGATGATCCAGGGGGTGCGTCGCCCGCCCTGGTCCGAGCCGTGCCCCCAGCGGGCGCGCGATAGCTGGACGACGTAGTTCCAGGCGATGAAGGCGGCGGGCAGGATGGCGGGGACGGCGTATTCCACCACCATCACCCGGTTCAGCGTGCGCGATGTCAGGGCGAACATGGCGCCGATGGCGGCCTGCACCAGCCCCAGTCGGATGATGCCCACCCAGCTGAGCGGGGCGGCCTTCACTGCGCGACCCCGTGCAACGCCCCCAGGGCGAAGCCGCTGACGAGCATGCCCAGGACGTAGAGGGAGACACCCGTGCCATTGTACCAGGGCGCCAGCTGGCGGGGCGCGCGAAGCAGGCGCACCATCAGCAGGCACTGGGCGATGAGCGAGACGCTGACAGCGAGGCCCTGGGCCGTCTGGCCCCAGGAGAGCAGCAGGGCGACGACGATCGCCTGCGGCGCCGCCATGATCACGCAGGCCAGCCAGGCGGCGTTCTCCGCCCCCAGATCCACGGGGACCGACAGGATTCCCATCTGGCGGTCGCCCTCGATCGCCTTGAAGTCATTGAGGATCATGATGCCTATGGCGCCGGCGCTGTAGAGCGTCGCCAGGGCGACGACGCGGCCGTCAGGGAAGGTCTGGTTCATCACGGCCGCGCCGGTGAACCACGTCAGGCCCTCGTAACAGATCGCAACGGACGCCGGGCCCCACCAGCCGTTCTGCTTGAGCCGCAGGGGCGGGGCGCTGTAGGCCCACGCCAGAGCCATGCCCAACCCGGCCGCGCAGAAAACCCATGCGCCAAGGCTCCAGGCGAGCAGCAACGACAGCGCCGTCCAGAGCATCGCGATCCACAAACCCCAGCGCCCCGGCACCCGTCCCGAAGGGATCGGTCGATCCGGCTCGTTGATGGCGTCCACATGCCGGTCGAACCAGTCGTTGACGGCCTGACTGGTCGCGCAGATCGCCGGGCCGGCCAGCACCATTCCGGCCACAAGCAATGGCCAGCGCGTTCGCAACGGCGCCCCCGAGGACACCACGCCGCACATGAAAGCCCACATCGGTGGAAACCAGGTGATCGGCTTGAGCAGTTCCAGCACGGCCGAAGCCTTGGGGAACCGCCGCGGCGCGGGCCGCGTCACCGGGGGGAACGCCACGTCGATCATGACGAAAGGGGTATTCTTGACGTTTTCGAGTGTCAATCCAGATTGACGCTTTCCCGCAAATGCGGGGCTAAAAGCCGTGCTGCGCCGGCAGTACGGCCCCCAGGCTGACGTGAAGCAGCCCGGAGAAAGAAGGCGTCTACTCAGTCTAGATTGATGATATCGTCGTTCTCTCGAAGTGCCATCGCCGCTATTGGACCGAAGGCGAACTGCAATATACAGCGCGATCCCAGGATTCCAGAAGCGTTAGTTCTCCGGCGGGATCGAGGTGACGAGCCCAAACCGATGAAGTTTGGAATAGAGACTCTGTCGGCTCAGTCCGAGCACGTCAGCGGCCGACGCGCGGTTGTCCCGGGTCAACTCCAGGGCCGCCTCGATGCACAGGCGCTCCACCAGATCAGTGGTCTCGCGAACGAGGTCTTTCAACTTCACCCGGCCGACCAGCTCGGTCAGTTGCTGAACGGACCGGCCCAGCTCCGGCAGGGCCGGTGAGCGTTCGCTCGACCGCCATCCGACACGACGGATAGAGAAACCGTAGCTGACGCCGCCTGCGTCCGGCGCGCTGACGCCGGACACCTCTACGTCCTCGGGTTCTTCGTACTGGTCGCGGATGACCGTGTTGAAGTTGCGAACGTATCCGTGGGCGCGGATGTTATCGAGCAGCAGGTTCCTCTCCAGCCCCGCCCGACCCAGGAAGGTGTTCAGGGTCTGGCCCAGCACCTGACTCTCCGATCCGACCCTTACCAGTTCAAGAAAGGCGGGATTGGCGCTCAGGATGATAAGCGACGCATCGGTGACGACGAACGCATCCGGCATGCGTTCCATCAGGGTCTGCAGTCGCGCGCCGGCATCCGGAGAGGCGGGCTGGGAATGCTCGGCCGGGGAGAGGCGCACGAGGCACTGGGATCCGCGGTCCTGGCGGAATAGCGACGCCGAGACGAGGAACTCGCGATCGTTGCTGGCGAGCCGCATCTCGGCGCGGTTCGCCTGGGACCCGGACTGGGCCAGGGTCAGCAGCGCCGCGGCGGCGTCCTGGCTGCCGGGCTCAAAGATCTTGACGAAGGCCTCTCCGGCCAGAGGCGCCTTGTCCGCGCCGGCGAAGCCGTGGGCGGCGGGGTTGGCCTCAACGATTCGCCTCGTGAGCGGGTCGACAATGATCACCGCCTCGCTCGACGTCTGGAACAGCAGCCGATACCGGAACTCGGCGTCCCGCAGGCGCGAATAGTCGCGCTCCATCGACTGCTGGGCGGCCAGGAGGCGCTGCTGCATCTCGGCCGTCACGCGTTCGTCGCGACCGATGGCGATCACCCGGCCCTCCCGTCCGGCGTCCACGGCGACGTAGCGCAGAAGCAGCGACTCGCGCTTCGGTGTGACCTGGTTGACCTCCCTCCAGCGGGTGCGCCCGTGGGTGACCGCGTCCCGCAGCATCTCGTCGACCTTGCGACGGCTGTCTGAGGTCACGGTTTCGGCCCAGGGGCGGTCTAGCCAGGCGTCCGCGCCGTCACGCGCAATCTGCTCGTTGCCCAGAGCCATGTCCCGGATGACACCATCGCCATCGATCACCATCGCCACATCGCCGCCAGCGGCGGCGACCGCCTGGGCCACAGGCGCATCCAGGCCGCCCAGGATTCCGCGGAGGAATGTCCGATCACCCGGCGGCGAAGAAGAAGCCCGTGCTTCCATGGTGGCGAGAGAGCCTCGAGGATTGGGAAAGGGTCACGCCCCCTGAGTCAGCGCACTTAGCTGATTGTTGGCGATTAGCAAGGCATGGTTAGCAACCAGCAAAGCCTCCCCCCCGCTGGCCGCGGTGGCGTCCGCCCCCAATGGAGTGATCAGTTCCGGATGTTCATCCAGGAGCCGACCCCCGACCATTACAAAAATGTTAGGATTTCGCGAGGCCTCTCGGATCGCTCGTATATTGTCGGATACTTCATCAGCATGAGCCTGTACGCTCAAGCTCATGCCAAATACGTCGAACCAGTGCGACCGGGTGGTGTCGATGAGTTCCTCGGCCGTGGCGTTGGTTTCAACCCAAGTGCGCCAGCCCGCGCGGCGGAAGAAGTCCTCGACGATGAACAGGCCGAACAGGTGCTGCTCGCCGGGGCCCGGCGCGAAGAAGGCCGAGCGGGAAAAGACCGCCTCCTCGACCTGCCCGGCCGTCCGTGAGCCCAGAGCGCGAACGACCTGCTGAAGGCGGCCGAGGCCGACGGTCACGTCGGTGAAAGAGGCGCTATCCTCGTCCCAGTATTCCCCCAGACGTCGCGCGGCGGGAACCAGCAGCTCCACATAGATGGTGTCCAGGGCCACCCCGGCCTGCAGCAGGCCGCCGACGAAAGCGATGAGCGACGCTGGCTCGCGGGTCACCACCATCCGCGCGAACGTCTCGGTGGTTTCCCGGCCGAGCAGGCGGGCTGGATCAACGGCGGGCGTGGGTTCGATCGCGACGTTGCGGTGGGCCAGCATGAGACGGGGAATAATCTCGCTTTCCACCATGGCGATCAGGCCGGCGCCGTGTCGTCGCAGTGGTGGAGGCGGGTTCTTGGCGGAGGCCTGGTCCCACCCGACGATCTCCTTGGGTTCGGCCGGGCCGTTGCCTGGCCAGCAATGACTGTCGTCGGGTCCGGATGGCATTGTGGACATGGATCGCCCCAATTTTCAGGCGGCAAGCCACCCAAGGCTCGCGCGCGCGACAGCGCTAATCCCGATCGTCCGCTTTCCCCCGGAAAAGCGTCGCGGGTGTCTCCCCTCTGCAGCGCATGGACACTAGTCACGCATTTCCGCGCCTCAGTTCGACGACCTTATCAAACCCAACGGGTTCGTAAACCTATTCTTACAGTCCCCGAAAAAGTGTCAAGTGCAATGGACGTATAGCGCGCTTGACAACCCCTTCGGGGCGGCCATACGCTCCCATTCTGCTGGGATCATGCCTTCGGAGAGGGGCCATGAACGCAAGGGCTTCCATTGGGGCGGAACACACGTTCCAGCTCGGTCGGCCTTCCCCGGCTCTGGTCCGCGGGGGGCTGGTCGCCGGACGTCCGGACGGAAGGGACGCCGATCTTTCCGGCTGGCTCAATGGGTGGATCGATCTGATCGCGCCCGCGCCATGGGGCGCCCACGTCGGTCTCCATTCCACCCACCTGGGACGCTCGGCCATTAGCACCAAGACCCCCCTCTACACCCCCGAAGAGCGCGTTCGGCGGGACGAAACCCCGTGGACCCTGGTCCAGGGCATCCTGGCGCCCCTGCAGTTCCTGGTCTTCGCGGTCAGTCTCGGACTGGTCGTCCGTTATCTGATGACCGGGCGCGGCTATGAGCTTGCCACCGCATCGATCCTGCTCAAGACGCTGCTTCTCTACACGATCATGATCACCGGCTCGATCTGGGAAAAGGTCGTCTTCGGCAAGTGGCTCTTCGCCCGGGCGTTCTTCTGGGAGGACGTTTTCAGCATGCTCGTCCTGGGCCTGCAAACCGCCTATCTGGCGTCGCTGCTGATGGCCTGGGGTTCGCCTCGCGAACAGATGCTGATCGCGATCGCCGCCTACGCGGTTTATGTTGTCAACGCCACGCAGTTCGTCCTGAAGCTGCGGGCCGCCAGGCTTGAGGGCGCGGGGCAGGTCCGCGACCGGACCAACCGGGCAGGCAAGCCCGCGTGACAACACTTCTGGACACGCTTTCCCGCAGATCGCAGCCATCGCCGGCCAGAGGCCGGGAGGTTCTTCGCGAGCGTGGCCAGCGCGAGGTGTTCTGTGGCCTGACGGGAATTGTCTGGCTACACCGCAAGATCCAGGACGCCTTCTTTCTTGTGGTCGGTTCTCGTACCTGCGCCCATCTCATCCAGTCGGCCGCCGGTGTGATGGTCTTCGCCGAACCGCGCTTCGCCACGGCGATCATGGAAGAGCGTGACCTCGCCGGCCTCGCCGACGCCAATGAGGAGCTCGACCGGGTGGTTGATGAGCTCCTTGCCCGGCGGCCCGAGATCCGGATGCTCTTTCTGGTCGGCTCCTGCCCTTCTGAAGTCATCAAGCTCGATCTTTCACGGGCGGCGCAGCGACTGTCGAAAAAGCACGCCCCCGATCTTCGTGTGATCAACTATTCCGGCAGCGGTATCGAGACGACCTTCACCCAGGGCGAGGACGCCTGTCTCGCCGCGCTGGCGCCGGAGGCCCCCGTCGCACCCGCCGGGGCGCCGCCGTCGTTGCTGGTCGTTGGCGCCCTGCCTGACATCGTCGAGGACCAGTTCCGTCGTCTTTTCGCCGACCTTGGCATTCCGCGGGTCGACTTCTTTCCGCCCCGCCGTTCGGGCGACATGCCGCCGATCGGACCTTCGACCCGCTTCCTGCTGGCCCAGCCGTTTCTCGGCGATACGGCCCAGCAGCTTGAGGCGCGGGGGGCGGTGCGGCTGCCGGCCCTGTTCCCGTTCGGCGTCGAGGGTACAACGGCGTGGCTGAAGGCCGCCGCCGACGCCTGGGGCGTCGCCCCGGCGACATTTGCGGCGGTGGTCGGCCCGGGTCAGGAACGGGGCAGGCGGGCCGTGGAGCGGCACCGTGCGGCGCTCGAGGGCAAGCGCCTGTTCCTGTTTCCCGACTCCCAGCTCGAACCGTCCCTGGGCCGCTTTCTGGCCCGGGAACTGGGCATGACCCTGATCGAGATCGGCACCCCCTACCTGAACCGAACGCTCCTCGCTCAGGAACTGGACGCCCTGCCGGAAGGCGTTGTGCTGTCCGAGGGCCAGGATGTCGACCGACAGCTAGACCGCTGTCGGGCCGCCAGGCCGGATCTGGTGGTGTGCGGACTGGGTCTCGCCAATCCCCTGGAAGCTGAGGGCATAGCCACAAAGTGGTCGATCGAACTGGTGTTTTCCCCGGTTCATGGATTCGACCAGGCCGGCGACCTGGCCGGACTGTTTGCGCGCCCCCTCAGGCGCCACGCGCTGCTGAGGGTGTGAGATCATGAAACTCACCGTCTGGACCTATGAAGGCCCCCCCCACGTCGGCGCGATGCGGATCGCCACGGCGATGAAGGGCGTCCACTATGTCCTGCACGCCCCTCAGGGCGACACCTACGCCGACCTGCTGTTCACCATGATCGAGCGGCGCAATCATCGGCCGCCGGTCACTTACACCACCTTCCAGGCCCGGGACCTCGGAGCGGACACGGCCGAACTGTTCAAGACCGCCGCCCGTGACGCCTTCGAACGCTACCGGCCCGAGGCCATGATCGTCGGAGCCTCCTGCACGGCCGAACTGATCCAGGATGATCCGGGTGGCCTGGCCAAGGCCATCGGCCTGTCGATCCCGGTGCTGCCGCTCGATCTGCCCTCCTACCAGAAGAAAGAAAACTGGGGGGCGGCCGAGACCTTCTACCAACTGGTTCGCGCCCTGGTCGACCAGAGCGTCGATCGCCCGCCGAGGCTTGCGGGCGACCGACCGCGCTGCAACATCCTGGGGCCGACCGCCCTGGGCTTTCGCCATCGGGACGACCTACTTGAAGTCAAACGCCTTCTTCGGCGCCTCGGCGTCGACGTCAACGTCACCGCGCCCCTGGATGCGACGCCGGATGACCTGCGTCGGCTGTCCGCCGCCGACTTCAATGTCGTGCTTTACCCCGAGATCGCCGGCGCCGCCGCGGCCTGGCTGGAACGCACCGTCGGTCAGCCGGCTGTCCGCACCGTCCCCATCGGCGTCGGGGCGACGCGGGACTTCATCGAAGAGGTTGCCAGGGTCGCCGGCGTGGACCCCTCGTCGGCGCTTGAGGACTGCGCCACGCGCCTGCCCTGGTGGTCCCGTTCGGTGGACTCCACCTATCTCACCGGCAAGCGCGTGTTCATCTTCGGCGACGCGACTCACGCCATCGCCGCGGCCCGGGTGGCTTCGGAGGAGCTTGGTTTCGAGGTTGTCGGTCTTGGAGCCTATAACCGGGAGTTCGCCCGCGAGGTCCGCGCCGCCGCCGAGAAACTTGGTCTGACGGCGCTGATCACGGACGACTACCTCGAGGTCGAGCGGGCAATCGCCGATCTCCAGCCCGAACTGGTCCTCGGTTCGCAGATGGAGCGGCACATCGCCAAGCGGCTGCGCATCCCCTGCGCGGTGATCTCGGCGCCGTCGCATGTTCAGGACTTTCCGGCCCGCTATTCACCCCAGATGGGGTTCGAGGGCGCGAACGTGCTTTTCGACACCTGGGTCCACCCCCTGGTGATGGGACTTGAGGAACATCTGCTGTCGATGTTCCGCGACGACTTCGAGTTCAACGACGAGGCCGGCCCGTCCCATCTGGGTCACGGCGCGCCACCGGCGTCGCCTGCGCCGGCCGCGCCGGTCACCTCGGCGCTCACCTGGTCCAGCGAGGCGCAGGCCGAACTGGCGAAAATTCCCTTCTTCGTGCGCGGCAAGGCGCGCCGCAACACCGAGGCGTTCGCCCAGGAGCGGGGGATCGATCAGATCCAGCTCGAGACTCTGTACGATGCACGCAGCCATTTCTCCCGCTGAGCCCCTGCCCGTCCTGACGGCCCCCGTCCGGGTGGTGATCATCACCCTGGACAAGCACCTCAACGCCCTGTTTCAGCGCGCGTCGGCGGACCTGGCGCGCGGCATTCCCGGTCTGAGCCTCGCCGTTCACGCCGCCACCGACTGGGCCGACGACCCCGACGCCCTGGCCGGTTGCCTGGCCGATATCGCCCAGGGTGACATTATTCTGGCCAGCCAGCTGTTCATGGAGGATCAGGTCCGGGCTGTTCTTCCCGCCCTGGAAGCCCGGCGGCCGCACTGCGACGCCATGCTGGGCGTCCTGTCGGCCGGCGAGATCGTCAGGCTGACCAAACTCGGCGGCCTGCGCATGGACGGCTCGGACAAGGGCCCCCTGGCGGCGCTGAAAAAGCTGCGCGGCTCCCGGACCAAGACGTCCTCGGGGTCGAGTCAGATGGCCGTCCTGCGGCGACTGCCCAAGCTGCTGCGCTTCATTCCGGGCGCCGCCCAGGACCTGCGGGCCTACTTCCTGACCATGCAGTACTGGCTGTCCGGGTCGCAGGACAACATCTCGGCCATGGTGCGCTTCCTGGTTGGCCGCTACGCCGACGGCCCCCGTCGCGAGCTGCGCGGCCGAATCGACGCACCGGAGCCCAAGGACTACCCGGAAGTCGGACTGTATCACCCGGGCGTCCCGGGCCGCATCGTCGAACGCGTCGAGGCGCTCCCCCGGCTGAACACCGAGCCCCGGGGCGTCGTCGGCGTCCTGATACTCCGGTCCTACGTGCTCGCGGATGACGCAGGTCATTACGACGGGGTGATCCGGGCCATGGAGGCTCGCGGATTGCAAGTCATCCCCGCCTTCGCCAGCGGCCTGGACGGCCGGCCAGCGATCGAGCGCTATTTCATCCGGGATGGCCGGCCCTGCGTCGACGCCGTGGTCTCGCTGGCCGGGTTCTCCCTCGTCGGCGGCCCCGCCTACAATGACGCCAGGGCCGCGGAGGACATGCTCGCGCGGCTGGACGTGCCCTACATTTCCGGTCAGCCCCTCGAGTTCCAGACTCTCGAAGGGTGGGGCAGTTCGACCACCGGGCTCACCTCGGTCGAATCGACGATCATGGTGGCGATTCCCGAACTGGACGGAGCGATCGCGCCGATGGTGTTCGGCGGCCGCTCCGAAGGGGCAGGAAAGGCGTGCCAGGGCTGTGATCGTCACTGCGTGCACGCTGGCGGGACGGAAGCGCCACGAATGCTGTCCTGCCCCGACCGGGCCGACGCCCTGGCCGCCAGGGTCACCCGCCTCGTGGACCTGCGCCGGACGCCTCGGGCGGAGCGGAAGATCGCCGTGGTGTTGTTCAACTTCCCGCCCAACGCCGGGGCGGTGGGGTCCGCAGCCTATCTGTCGGTGTTCGCGTCCCTGTTCAATACGCTCAACGGGCTTCGCCAGGCCGGCTATGATGTCGAGGTTCCGGCCAGCGCCGACGACCTTCGCCGTCGCCTGCTCGAGGGCAATTCGGCCCGTTTCGGCACCGACGCCAACGTGCATTGCCGCGTTCCGGCCGAGGAACACATCCGCCGCGAACGGTATCTGTCGGCCATCGAGGGCCAGTGGGGCGCGGCCCCTGGCCGGGTGCTAAGCGACGGCGGCTCGATCTTCATCCTCGGCGTTCAACTGGGCAATGTGTTCATCGGCCTGCAGCCCGGGTTCGGTTACGAGGGCGATCCCATGCGGCTGCTCTTCGAGCGGGGCTTCGCGCCGACCCACGCCTTCTCGGCGTTCTACCGTCATCTGCGCGAGGACTTCGGGGCGCACGCCGTCCTGCACTTCGGCACCCATGGCGCCCTCGAATTCATGCCGGGCAAGCAGGTCGGTCTGTCAGGAGACTGCTGGCCTGAACGGCTGATCGGCGACCTGCCCAACTATTATCTCTACGCGGCCAACAACCCCTCCGAAGGCGCTCTCGCCAAGAGGCGGTCGGGCGCGACCCTGATCAGCTATCTGACGCCGCCGGTTTCCCAGGCCGGACTCTACAAGGGTCTCCTCGATCTGAAGGCCACCATCCAGCGCTGGCGGGCCGCCCCGCCCGAGGCGGAGACCGAACGCGCGTCCCTCGCCGAGGTCATCCGCGATCTGGCCGAAGCGCTGGACCTGCTCCCGGGTGCCAGCCGTGACAACGACTTCATCGAGGCGATCGCGGGCAAGGTAATCGAGGTTGAACAGACCCTCATTCCCAGCGGCCTGCACACGGTCGGCGAGGCCCTCTCGGCCGCGGAGCGGGTGGATCTTCTCTCCGCCATGGCCGACGCCGGCGAGGGGCCGCCCCTCTCGCGTGAGACCCTGACGGCGATCGTCGACGGGGCGCTCCCGGAAGAGGCCATCGTCCTGAGCGACTTGAAGCCGACCAAGGCGAACCTTGCCAGATTGACCGACCTCGCCTCTCACAATGCCCTGCTGGCGCGGGATCACGAGTTGGACGCCATCATCCGGGCCCTCGATGGCGGCTATATCCGCCCCGCGCCCGGGGGCGACCTCGTACGCACGCCGGCGGTCTTGCCCACGGGGCGCAATCTCAACGGCTTCGACCCCTTCCTCATCCCCAGCGCCTTCGCCGTGCGTGACGGCGCCCGCCAGGCGCAACTTCTGCTGGACCGGCATATGGCCGAGACCGGCTCCCTGCCGCAGTCCATCGCCCTGGTGCTGTGGGGATCGGATAATCTCAAAAGCGAGGGCGCGCCAATCGCCCAGGCCCTGACCTTGCTGGGCGCACGCCCGCGTTTCGACAGCTATGGCCGCCTGAGCGGGGCCGCCCTTATCCCCCTCTCTGAACTTGGCCGGCCCCGGGTCGACGTGGTGATGACGCTTTCGGGTATTTTCCGCGATCTTCTGGGACTGCAGACCCGAATGCTTGCCGAGGCGGCCTTCCTCGCCGCCAGCGCCGACGAGCCGCTGGAAATGAACTTCGTGCGCCGGCACGCCCTGGACTATCAGCGCGAGAAAGGTTGCGATCTGGAGACTGCGGCCCTGCGCGTGTTCTCCAACGCCGACGGAGCCTACGGCGCCAACGTCAATCAGTTGATCGATTCCGGCGCCTGGGCGGAGGAGGACGAACTGGCGGATGCCTATGAGGCCCGCAAGTGCTACGCCTTTGGCCGGTCCGGCAAGGCGGTGCGACAGTCCGCGGTCCTGCAGGACAGCCTAAAGCGCGTCGACCTCGCCTATCAGAACGTCGAATCGGTCGAGCTTGGCGTCACCACCATCGACCACTATGTCGACACCCTCGGCGGGATCAGTCGGGCGGTAAAGCGCGCCAGGGGCGTCGAGGCTCCCGTCTACATCGGCGATCAGACCACGGGCGAGGCCAAGGTGCGCACTCTGGCCGAGCAGGTTGCGCTGGAAACCCGCACACGGACCCTCAACCCACGCTGGTACGAGGGTCAGCTGAAGCACGGCTATGAGGGCGTGCGTCAGATCGAGGCCCAGGTGACCAACACCATGGGCTGGTCAGCCACGACCGGTCAGGTGGCCCCTTGGGTCTATCAGCAGATCAGCGAGACCTTCGTGCTCGACGAGGGCATGCGTCAGCGTCTGGCCGAGCTTAATCCCATCGCTGCCTCGCGCATGTCCAAGCGCCTGCTCGAGGCCTGCGACCGCAACTACTGGAAGCCCGACGACGAAACCCTGCAGGCCCTTCGCCAGGCCAGCGACGACCTCGAGGATCGACTCGAGGGCGTTCCGGCCGCGGCGTAACAGGTCAGGAGAGACGCGATGACCACACTCGATATCCCCAGAGCCCTGCACCGTCGCCTCGACGGCGAAGGCAGCGTGCAGGTGCAGCTCGATCCGAGCGTCCGCATCGAGACGGCCAAGGTGTTCGCCATCTACGGCAAGGGCGGCATCGGCAAGAGCACCACGTCCTCGAACCTGTCGGCGGCGTTCTCCAAGCTTGGAAAGCGCGTCCTGCAGATCGGCTGCGACCCCAAGCACGACTCGACCTTCACCCTGACCAAGCGTCTGGCCCCGACGGTCATCGACGTTCTGGAGAGCGTGGATTTTCACACCGAGGAGTTGCGCCCGGAAGACTATGTCTTCCCTGGCTACAACGGGGTGATGTGTGTCGAGGCCGGGGGGCCGCCGGCTGGCACGGGCTGCGGCGGTTATGTCGTCGGCCAGACCGTCAAGCTCCTCAAGGAACATCACCTGCTGGACGACACCGACGTGGTGATCTTTGATGTCCTCGGCGACGTGGTCTGCGGCGGATTCGCTTCGCCGCTGCAGCACGCCGAACGGGCGATGATCGTCGCCTCGAACGACTTCGATTCGATCTTCGCGATGAACCGGATCATCGCGGCGATCCGGGCGAAGTCGAAGAACTACGACGTCCGGCTCGGCGGCATGATCTGCAACCGCAGCGTCGACACCGATCAGGTCGACCGGTTCAACGCCGCCATCGGCCTGGAGCGGTTGGCTCATTTCCCGGACCTCGACGTGATCCGGCGCAGCCGTCTGAAGAAGTCGACCCTGTTCGAAATGGAACCATCGCCCGAGCTGGAGGCTGTCCAGAACGAATACATGCGCCTAGCCGCCAGCCTCTGGGTCGGCAACCGGTCATTCGACGTCATGCCGATGAAGGACCGCGACGTGTTCGATTTCCTGGGCTTCGAATAATGAGCATCACCACCTACGACGAACGCCGCGGCCGGCTCGAGACCTATTTCAACAAGACGGCTGTTGACGCCTGGGCCCAGCTGACCTCCAATTCGCCGGTCAGCCGGATTCGCGAAACCGTGCGTCAGGGCCGTGAGCAGATGCGTTCTGTGCTGCTGTCCTGGCTGCCGCAGGACTTGAGCCGTTCGGTGCTGCTCGACGCCGGCTGCGGCACGGGCGCCCTCTCGGTGGCCGCCGCCCGCCGCGGGGCCACGGTGGTGGCGGTGGACATCGCCGGAAACCTCGTCGAGCTGGCCCGGGAGCGCGCGCCTGACGATCTCGCGCCCGGCTCTATCGATTTCCGAGTGGGCGATATGCTCAGCGCCGAACACGGCGACTTCAGCCACGTGGCGGCGATGGATTCGCTGATTCACTACCCCGCCGCCGAGATACTGCGTGTGCTCGGCGCCCTGGCCGGCCGCACCAGCGGCTCGATCGTCTTCACCTTCGCGCCGAGCACGCCGCTGCTCACCCTGGCCCTGGCCGTGGGCCGTCTGTTTCCCCGCTCGGACCGGTCGCCGGCCATCGAGCCGGTCACCGAGGCTCGCCTGCGCAAGGCCCTTTCCGCCCGCGGCGAGTTCTCTGGCTGGCGGGTGGGCCGCACCGCGCGGGTGGCGCGCGGCTTCTACACCTCCCACGCCATGGAGCTTGTCCGCGGGTGAACCGGAAGTCGCCACATCCGGACTGGTCCTGGCGCGCGGTCGGCTTGCGCTTCCTGCCGTTCGCCGATTCGGCGACACCCGAACTTCCCCTCGGCCGGCTCCTGCGCTTGTCGATGTTCCAGGTCACCGTGGGCATGGCGGCGGTCCTCCTTATCGGCACGCTGAACCGGGTGATGATCGTCGAACTGGGCATACCCGCCTGGGTCGTGGCCACGATGATCTCGCTGCCCCTCGTCTTTGCGCCCCTGCGCATGGTTGTGGGTCACCGGTCAGACACCCATCGGTCCGTCCTGGGCTGGAGGCGTGTGCCCTACATCTGGTTCGGCTCGATGCTGCAGTTCGGCGGTCTGGCGATCATGCCCTTCGCCCTGCTCCTGCTCTCCGGAGATTCGCACGGGCCGCCGATCATCGGCGAGGCCGGAGCGGCCCTCGCCTTCCTGCTCGCCGGCGCGGGACTGCACACTACCCAGACGGCCGGCCTCGCCCTCGCCACCGATCTGGCGCCCTCGCACGTTCGCCCACGGGTGGTGGCGCTGCTGTGCATGATGCTGCTGGTGGGCACGGTGACCTCGGCGCTCCTGTTTGGTCTGCTGCTGTCGCCCTTTTCGGAACTCCGGCTCATTCAGGTGATTCAGGGCGCCGCAGCCCTCACGATGATTCTCAACGGCGCGGCGCTCTGGAAGCAGGAGGCGCGCAACCCCAGCCGGGTGTCGGCCGTGCAACCGCCGTCCTTCCGAGAGGCCTGGAGCGCCTACGCCAGCACCGGACGCGCCGGGCGTCGGCTTCTGGCCATCGGCATGGGCACGGTGGCGTTCTCCATGCAGGACGTCCTGCTTGAGCCCTACGGCGGCAAGGTCCTGCACCTGTCGGTCAGCGCCACGACCAGTCTTACCGCGCTTCTCGCGGTCGGCGGCGGGGCCGGGCTGGGTCTGGCGGCGCGGTCGCTGAACCGCGGCGCGGACGCCTATCGTGTGGCCGGTTTCGGCGCGCTCGCCGGACTCATCGCCTTTTCCTCGGTCATCTTCGCCGCTCCGACAGGATCGCCGGCGCTGTTCGCCGTTGGCGTGGCCATGGTCGGGTTCGGGGCCGGACTTTTCGCCCATGGAACCCTCACCGCATCAATGGACATCGCGCAGGCCGACTCTACGGGGCTGGCTCTGGGCGCCTGGGGGTCGGTCCAGGCCCTCGCCGCCGGTCTGGCCATCGCCAGCGGCGGCCTGATCAGCGACACCTTCGGCGCCTTGGCGCACGCCGGTCAGCTGGGCCCGACGCTGGCGGGTCCGGCGACCGGTTACACCGTCGTCTATCTTATCGAGCTGGTGCTGCTTCTGCTCACGCTCGTCGCTATCGGCCCCCTGGCGGGGCAAGGGTCCCGTGCCGGGCCCCGTACCGCATCCCGGTTTTCGGGAATGACGGCGCAACCAACGGGTCCGGCTCCTTTAGGAGGTACACATGTATAACGCCTTCTTCTCTGGCACGTTTGACGTGGCGGAGTTCATAACCGAAGCCTTCGTCATCTTCTTCATCGGCCTGATTCTTTATCTCAGACGCGAGGATCGCCGTGAGGGGTACCCGCTTGAGGACGATATCAGCGGCCGACTCGCACCTGGCGGCTCCTTGTTTTTCGTCGCCACGCCCAAGACCTTCATTCTGCCGCTGGATAAGGGCACGGTGACCGTGCCCAACGACAGGCGGGACTCTCCGGACCTCAAGGCGCGCCGCACGGCGGTCGCCGATGGCTCGCCGCTTGAACCGACGGGCGATCCTCTGCTCGCCGGCATCGGTCCCGGATCCTACGCCCAGCGGGCCAAGAGACCGGACCTGCTTCGTCATGGCGGCACCAAGATCGCGCCGCTGCGCCTTTGCCCCGGCTTCTCTCTGGACGCCCGTGACCCGAAGGTGATCGGCGCGAAAGTGACTGGGGCCGACGGCGCAGTGGCCGGAACGGTCGTTGACGCCTGGATCGACCGGACCGAATTCCTCATCCGCTATCTTGAGATCGAGCTTCCCGGATCGGGCCGCCGAGTGCTGGCCCCCATGCCGTTGGCCCTGGTCAGGCGGGCCAAGGGCGACATCCACATCGACGCCCTGCTTGCGTCGCAGTTCGCCAATGTGCCGGCCCTGGGCAATCCGGACCAGATCACCCTGGACGAGGAGGAACGCGTGGCTGCCTACTTCGGCGGCGGCCTGCTTTACGCCACGCCCGATCGTACGGAGCCCTACCTGTGAGTGAGTACGACTTCGAGCCGATCCGGGGTTTGCCGGGCGTTCCGCCGCCCGGCGAGGAAATCCTATGGCAGGGCGCGCCGGACTGGCGGTCCCTCGCCTGCCAGGCCTTTCATGTGCGCGCTGTGGCCGCCTATTTCGCCGCCATGCTGCTCTGGCGCATGGCCGGGGGGCTGTCTTCGGGGCAGCCCCCGCTGCAGGCGATCAGGGCTGCGATCCTGGTCACGCCCATTGCCCTCGTGGCGCTGGCCACTCTGACCTTTTTCGGCTGGCTCAACAGCCGCACCACAGTCTACACCATCACCAACCGCCGCGTGGTCATGCGGTTCGGCGCGGCCCTCACCAAGTCGATCAACATCCCCTTCACCATTATCGAGGGCGCGGCGCTGAAGGCCTACGGCACAGGGGTCGGCGACCTGGCCCTGACGCTCAAGGCTCCCAACAAGATCGCCTTCCTGCAGTTGTGGCCGCATGTCCGTCCGTGGCGGGTGGCCGCGCCGCAACCCACCCTGCGCGCCGTGCCAGGCGCCGCAGCCGTCGCCGATATTCTGGCGACGGCCATGCGCAGCCGGGTGGCGATTGAGATGGCGCCGGCGGATACGGCCGGCCGCGGTCAGAGCGCCAGCGGGCCGCTTCGCCCCGCCCAACCCCAGACCGCCTGAGCGTGACAACCGGATGAGCGAGATCGACACCCAGCCGTTCCCGAGAGGGGCCCTCATCGCCGCCGGCGCCGTCGTGGGCCTGTCGATTGTCGGCACGGCGCTCGTCAGGCTGGAGAGGCTCACGACGCCGCAACCGCCCGTCGCCGCGCTTTCGGGCGCGCCGGAGGCGTCGGTCGACCTGCGCTTCGCGGACGAATCCGACGGCTCCGTTACCGTCACCGACAGCCGTACCGGCCTGCGGTTAGGGACACTGCCTGCCGGATCCGACGGTTTCATCCGCGGGGTCGTCCGGGGTCTGGCGCACGATCGGCTCACCCGTCATATCGGCTCGGAACCGCCCTTTCGCCTGACCCGCCGCCATCACAGCGATCTGTATCTCCAGGATACGGCGACCGGACGGCTGATCGACCTGCAGGCGTTCGGAAGCACCAACCGGGAGGCCTTCGGACGGTTCCTGCCCCCCTCGGGCGGCGCATCATGATCCCGATTCCCTTCCTGGCCCGTCGCACCCAGACCACCCCGTGCACGATCGAGATCGAGCACACCGAGCGGAGTCTGCACGCGCATGTGGAACTGGACGGCGCCATCGCCCTGCAGCCCGGCGACCGGGTGCGGGTTCACGGCGATCCCATCCGTGTTGTGTTCGGCGAGGCGCTGGTTCTGCGCCGCGATGCGACTGTCGAACGGGCTGGCTGGCTGGAGCGCCAGTGGACGCGGCTCGCGGCCCGCTTCGCACTTTCCGAACTCTATGAAGTCAGTTTCACCCCAGGGAGGCTAAGGTGAGCACCGAAACCCTTGAAAGACCCGTCACCCGGGCGACGGCGCAGAAGCCCGCCGTCGATACGATGAGCATCGCCCAGCAGGATACCGTTCTTAGCCCGCGCTTCTACACCACCGACTTCGACGCCATGGACCGCATCGACGTCACCCCGGTGCGGGCGGAGTGGGACGCCCTGCTCGCAGAGATGGCCAGCGATCCCAACCGCAACCACTTCAAGCGCACGGAGGCCTTCGGAAACATACTCGATACGCTGGAACCGAAACTGCGCCAGGAGTTCATCGATTTCCTGGTCAGCTCCCTGACGGCCGAGTTCTCCGGCTGCGTCCTCTACGCCGAGATCGTCAAGCGGGTCAAAAATCCCGACATCAAGGCGCTCTTCAAATACATGAGCCGGGATGAAGCCCGGCACGCCGGCTTCATCAACGAGTCTCTCAAGGATTTCGCCATTGGCGTCGACCTGGGTTTTCTGACCAAGACCAAGAAATACACCTTCTTCAGGCCGAAATTCATTTTCTATGCCGTCTATCTTTCGGAGAAGATCGGCTACTCCCGATATATCAGCATCTATCGGCAGCTGGAACGTCATCCCGAGCTGCGCTTCCATCCGATCTTCAACTGGTTCAAGGAGTGGTGCGCCGACGAATTCCGGCACGGCGAGGCCTTCGCCCTGTTGATGCGCGCCAATCCGGAACTTCTGCGCGGGGTTAACACTCTCTGGATCAAGTTTTTCCTGCTGTCGGTCTACGCGACCATGTATGTGCGCGATCATGATCGGCCGGCGTTCCATCAGGCCTTGGGGCTCGACCCGACGGCGTATGACTACCGCGTCTATCGGATCTGCTCGGAGATCTCCAAACAGGTGTTTCCCCTGACCCTCGACATCGACAACCCGAAATTCCGCGCCGGTTTTGATCGCCTTTGGAAACTCAACCAGGCGATGGCCGCCGCCGACGCCCGCGGAGGGACGTGGTCGCGGGTGAGGAAGCTTGGTCTCACACTCCAGGCCGGCCTGACGTTCCTGGGCGTCTACCTGCTGCCAAGCGTTCGCAACGAGGCTCCCGCCAACGTGCGCCTCGCGCCGGCGTGGTGAGGAGCACGCCCGGGTGCCTGTCGTTGTGATCGCCTCGGCTGTCGTCTACACGGTGTTCCTGTGGTGGTTCAGCACGGGGGCGATCCTGTGGCTGGACCGTCTGCCGCGCCGGACCTTCCGCTGGAGTCTCTGCGTCGCCACAGTCGTGGCCGGAGCCAGCATCTATGGCGTCGTGGCCAGCCGGCTGACCACGACGCCGGCCGGAGCGCTCTGCGCGTTCAGTTGCGCCCTTGGGGCCTGGGGGTGGCACGAGGTCAGCTTTCTGATGGGCCTCGTCACCGGCCCGCGCACGACCCGTTGCCCGCCGGACGCAACCGGCTGGCGGCGTTTCACCCTGGCCACCTGCACGCTGATCTATCACGAGGCGGCGCTGGTCCTCACCGCCGCGGCCGTCATGGCCATCACCTGGGGTGCGCCCAATCAGGTGGCCCTGTGGACGTTCCTGATCCTGCTGATCAGCCGTCTGAGCGCCAAGCTGAACATCTTCCTGGGGGTACCGAATTTCACCGAGGAGTTCTTCCCCGATCACCTGCGCTACCTGACAAGCTATCTGCGCAAGAGCCCGACCAATGCGCTGTTCCCGCTGTCGATCTCGGCCGGCTCGGCGCTGGCCGGAGCCCTGGCGTGGCTTGCGCTTGACCCGGACGCGTCACTGTTCGCCGTCGCCGGCGCCTCTCTGCTTTTCACCCTGACGGCGCTGGCGCTCCTGGAGCACGCCTTTATGGTGCTTCCCCTGCCTGACGCCGCCTTGTGGCGCTGGGCCGCGCCCGCTTCTCCCAAACCCAACGCCCCCTCACCCCTGGATATCTGAACGCAACATCGCGCCGCCCTGGACGGGTGGTGGAAACGAACCCTCGGAGTCAAAGACCATGGACTATGAACACTTCTTCCGCGACCAGCTGGCCGGCCTTCGTCAGGAAGGCCGCTACCGGGTGTTCGCCGATCTTGAACGGAAGGCGGGCAGCTTCCCCAGCGCCACGCGTCACCGCGAAGACGGCACCCATGAGGTCACGGTATGGTGTTCCAACGACTACCTGGGCATGGGTCAACATCCCGAGGTCCTCAAGGCGATGCACGAGGCGCTCGACAAGTGCGGCGCCGGCTCGGGCGGGACGCGCAACATCTCGGGCACCAATCACTTCCACGTCTTGCTGGAACGCGAACTGGCCGACCTGCACCACAAGGAAGCCGCGCTCACCTTCACCTCGGGCTATGTGTCCAACTGGGCCGGCCTGAGCACCCTGGCTGGCCGGATGCCCGGCTGTGTGATCCTGTCCGACGCCCTCAACCACGCCTCGATGATCGAGGGCATCCGCCACAGCGGCGCCGAGCGGATGATCTGGAAACACAACGATCTGGTCGATCTGGAACGCAAGCTGGCGTCCCTCGACATCGACCGGCCCAAGTTGATCGCCTTCGAGTCCGTCTATTCGATGGATGGCGATATCGCGCCGATCAAGGAGATCTGCGATCTCGCCGACAAGTACGGCGCCATGACCTATATCGACGAGGTTCACGCCGTGGGCCTCTATGGTCCCCGTGGTGGCGGCGTCGCCGAGCGTGAGGGCCTGATGGACCGGATCACGGTGATCGAGGGCACTCTGGCCAAGGGCTTCGGCGTCATGGGCGGCTATGTCGCCGGATCGGCGGCGATGTGCGATTTCCTGCGCAGCTTTGCGTCGGGGTTCATCTTCTCGACGGCGATCTCACCGGCCCTGGCGGCTGGCGCACTGACCAGCATCCGCCATCTGAAGACCAGCCAGGTCGAGCGCGATCGTCACCAGAACCGCGTGGCCAAGCTGCGGCGCGAATTGGTGGCCATCGGCATTCCCGTGATGGAGAATGACAGCCACATCATCCCGGTGATGGTCGGCGATCCGGTGAAGTGCAAGATGATCAGCGACTGGCTGCTCGACCGCTACGATGTCTACATCCAGCCGATCAACTACCCCACCGTGCCACGGGGAACGGAGCGGTTGCGCATCACGCCCTCGCCCTTCCACTCCGACGAGGACATCGCTCATCTGGTCAACGCGCTGTCCGAACTGTGGTCGCACTGCGCTCTCAGAGTCCGTTTGGAAAATGCCGTGGCGGGATTCCTGCGGGGCGCGGTCTATGATTCAAGCTCTGGATGTGGACAGAGCGGACGCGTGGCCGGATGGCCGAGATCGCCAAGAAGACAAAGCGTTATCCCTCCGATCTGACG
>CAIXWN010000169.1 GCA_903923135.1 uncultured Caulobacteraceae bacterium
AACAGTTCGAAATCCGCACGCACAAGCGCGTGCTCGACATCGTCGACCCCACCCCGCAGACCGTGGACGCGCTCATGAAGCTCGACCTGTCCGCCGGCGTGGACGTCGAGATCAAGCTCTAGGGGTGACGCCAATGCGTACGGGCGTAATCGCCAAGAAGCTGGGCATGACCCGTCTCTTTGATGAGACCGGGACCCACGTGCCCGTGACCGTGCTCAGCCTGGAAGGCTGCCAGGTCACCGCTCAACGGACCAAGGACCGGGACGGCTATGTCGCCCTGCAACTGGGCGCCGGAGCCAAGAAGGCCAAGAACACCAGCAAGGCCGAACGCGGACATTTCGCAAAGGGCCTTGTTGAGCCCAAGCGGTATGTGGCCGAGTTCCGGGTCTCCGAGGACAATCTGATCGAAGTGGGCGCGGAGTTCACCGCCGACCATTTCCTGCCCGGCCAGAAGGTTGACGTGGCGGGCGTGACGGTCGGCAAGGGCTTTGCCGGCGCCATGAAGCGCTGGAATTTCGGCGGCATGCGCGCCACCCACGGCGTGTCGGTGTCCCACCGGGCTCACGGCTCCACTGGCCAGCGCCAGGATCCGGGCAAGGTGTTCAAGGGCAAGAAGATGGCCGGCCACATGGGCCAGGACCAGGTGACCACCCTGAACCTGACGATCTTCCGCGTCGACGTCGAGCGTGGCCTGATCCTGATCAAGGGCGCGGTGCCGGGCACCGAAGGCGGCTTTGTGAAGATCCGCGACGCCATCAAGTCGGCGGCTCCGGCCGAGGCGCCCCGTCCGGGCGCGATCAAGGTCGCGGCAGCGGAAACCACCAGCGGGGACGACGCCCAATGAAGATCGATGTGATCACTCTGGACGGCGCCGCGGGCGGAGCCCTGGAACTGCGCGACGATATCTTCGGCATCGAGGAGATCCGTGGCGACATCCTGCAGCGCTGCGTGACCTGGCAGCTGGCCAAACGCCGCGCGGGCACGCACAAGATCCAAGTCCGTAACGAAGTCTCCCGTACGGGCAAGAAAATGTACAAGCAGAAGGGCACGGGCGGCGCCCGGCACGGTTCGCGCCGCGCCGCGCAGTTCGTCGGCGGCGCCAAGGCCCACGGGCCGGTAGTTCGCAGCCACGCTTTCGACCTGCCCAAGAAGGTCCGCGCCATGGCCCTGCGCCACGCGCTTTCCTCCAAGGTCAAGGCCGGCGCGCTGGTCATACTGGAAGACGCCAGCCTGACCGACCCAAAGACCGCGGGTTTGCGTGGTCGCTTCCAGACCCTGGGTGTGAAGAACGCCCTGGTCATCGCGGGCCCCGCCGTGGACGCCAACTTCCGGCTCGCCGCGCGGAACATCCCGAACCTGGATGTGCTGCCGGACGCCGGCCTGAACGTCTACGACATTCTCCGCCGCGAGACGCTCATCCTGACCCGGGCCGCCGTCCTGGCGATCGAAGCCCGCTTCGAAGAGAAGGAGGCCGCGTAATGGCTGTTACGCCCCGTCATTACGACACCATCCTGGCGCCCCTGATCACCGAAAAGGCCACGGTCCTTTCGGAACAGAACAAGGTGGTCTTCCAGGTGGCCATGAATTCAACCAAGGACGAGATCGCCACCGCCGTTGAAGAACTCTTCAAGGTCAAGGTGACCAAGGTCAACACCCTGATCCAGAAGGGCAAGACCAAGCGCTTCCGTGGCCGTCCCGGACGCCGTTCCGACCTCAAGAAGGCGATTGTCACCCTTCAAGAGGGCCAATCCATCGACATCACGACGGGGCTCTAGACCATGGCTCTGAAGCACTTCAATCCCACCTCGCCGTCCCGTCGCGGGCTGGTGCTCGTCGATCGTTCCGAGCTCCACAAGGGCCGGCCGGAAAAGAGCCTCGTCGAGGGTCTGACCAAGTCGGGCGGCCGCGGAGGCGGCGGACGCATCGCCGTGCGGTTCCGGGGCGGCGGCGCCAAGCGCCTCTATCGCATCGTGGACTTCAAGCGTCGCAAGTGGGGCGTCGCCGCCACGGTCGAGCGCCTGGAATATGACCCCAACCGCACGGCCTTCATCGCCCTGGTGAAGTACGCCGACGGCGAACTGGCCTATATCCTCGCCCCGCAGCGCCTGAAGACCGGCGACGAGATCATCGCCGGCGAGAAGGTCGACGTGAAACCGGGCAACGCCTCGCCGCTGCGCGGCCTGCCGATCGGCACGATCATCCACAATGTCGAGCTGAAGCCCCTGAAGGGCGGCCAGATCGCCCGTTCGGCCGGCGCCTACGCCCAGCTGGTCGGCCGCGACGCCGGCTACGCCCAGATCCGCCTGAACTCCGGCGAACTGCGCATGGTGCCCGACAGCTGCATGGCCACGGTCGGCGCGGTCTCCAACCAGGACCACATGAACGAGGTTCTCGGCAAGGCGGGGCGCGTCCGGCACAAGGGCCGTCGCCCGCACGTCCGCGGCGTCGCCATGAACCCGGTCGATCACCCGCACGGCGGCGGCGAAGGCAAGACTTCCGGCGGTCGTCACCCGGTGACGCCGTGGGGCAAGCCCACCAAGGGCCGCAAGACCCGCACCAACAAGAGCACGGATCGTCTGATCATCCGGACTCGCCACGTGAAGAAGGCTCGCTAATCCATGACCCGTTCGGTTTGGAAAGGCCCGTTCGTCGACGGCTACCTGCTCAAGAAGGCGGAAGTCGTCCAGAACTCGGGGCGCAAGGAAGTTATCAAGATCTGGTCGCGCCGCTCGACCATCATGCCCCAGTTCGTGGGCCTGACGTTCGGCGTGCACAACGGCCAGAAGCATGTTCCCGTCCTCGTGGGCGAGGACATGGTGGGCATGAAGTTCGGCGAGTTTGCGCCCACCCGCTACTTCCCCGGCCACGCCGCCGACAAGAAGGCCAAGAGAAAGTAGCATGAGCAAGCAAGCCAAAGCCCGGCGCCTGGCGCCGATCGAGGCGATGTCGAAGGTGCGCACCCTGCGCACCAGCGCTCGCAAACTCAATCTCGTCGCCCAGTCCATCCGTGGCCTGAAAGTGCAGCGGGCGCTGAACGAGCTGGAGTTCAGCCCGCGCCGCATCGCCATCGATGTGCGCAAGGCGCTCTATTCGGCCATCTCGAACGCCGAGAACAACCACAGCCTGGACATCGACAACCTCGTCGTGGCCGAGGCGTTCGTGGGCAAGAACCTGGTCATGAAGCGCTTCTCGGCTCGCGCCCGGGGTCGTTCATCCAGAATCGAAAAACCGTTTTCCGAGATCACCATCGTGGTCCGCGAGTTGGGTGAGGCCGTCTGATGGGTCAAAAAGTCAATCCGATCGGTCTGCGCCTCGGCATCAACCGGACGTGGGACAGCCGCTGGTTCGCCAGCGGGGAAGAATATTCCCGCCTGCTGCATGCCGACATCCGCGTCCGCAAGGAACTGAAGAAGCGCCTCAACCAGGCGGGCGTCTCGCGCATCATCAT
The DNA here is from genome assembly GCA_903923135.1 of uncultured Caulobacteraceae bacterium. GTDB lineage: Bacteria > Pseudomonadota > Alphaproteobacteria > Caulobacterales > Caulobacteraceae > Acaudatibacter > Acaudatibacter lapponiensis. The sequence goes on from CAIXWN010000169.1 coordinate 3,449, forward strand.
CGAGCGTCCGCACAAGAAGTGCCGCGTGACCATCTATGCCGCTCGCCCCGGCGTCATCATCGGCAAGAAGGGCGCCGACATCGAGAAGCTGCGCAGCGACCTTTCGGCGATGACCGAAGGCGAAGTGCACCTGAACATCGTTGAGGTCCGTAAGCCCGAGACCGATGCCCAGCTGGTGGCCGAGAACATCGCCCAGCAGCTCGAGCGTCGTATCGCCTTCCGCCGGGCCATGAAGCGGTCGATGCAGTCGGCCATGCGTCTGGGCGCCAAGGGCGTCCGCGTCGAGGTGGCCGGCCGTCTGGGCGGGGCTGAAATCGCCCGCGCCGAGTCCTATCATGAGGGCCGGGTTCCGCGGCACACCCTGCGGGCCGATATCGATTACGGCTTCGCCGAGGCCAAGACCACCTACGGCATCATTGGCGTCAAGACCTGGATCTTCAAGGGCGAAGTCCTCGAGCACGATCCCATGGCGCTCGACAAGCGGCTGGCCAGTGAATCTGGTCCGGCTGGCGAAGGCGGGGGTCGCGAGGGCAGGGGCGATCGTCCCGATCGCGGTCCGCGCCGTGACCGTCGCGACGCGCCGGCGGCTTAGGATTTACGATCATGCTTTCACCCAAGAAAACCAAGTACCGCAAGCAGTTCAAGGGCCGCATCCACGGCGTTGCCAAGGGCGGTTTCGCGCTCAACTTCGGCTCGCACGGGCTCAAGTCGGTCCAGCCGGAACGGATCACCGCCCGGCAGATCGAGGCGGCCCGCCGCGCCATCACCCGTCAGATGAAGCGTCAGGGACGGGTGTGGATCCGCATCTTCCCGGACGTTCCGGTCTCCGACAAACCCGCCGAAGTCCGCATGGGCAAGGGCAAGGGCGCCGTCGAATACTGGGCCGCCCGGGTCGCCCCCGGACGCATCATGTTTGAAGTGGACGGCGTGTCCGACGAAATCGCCCGCGAAGCCCTTCGCCTGGGCGCCGCCAAGCTGCCGGTGAAAACCCGCATCGTGACGCGCCTGGCCGCCGCCTCGGAGCCGCTGCAATGAAGATCGAAGACGTGCGTCGCCTGTCCCAGGACGAACTGACCGACCAGCTGCTGTCGCTGAAGAAGGAGCAGTTCAACCTGCGCTTCCAGGCCGCCACCGGCCAACTTGAGAAAACCCACCGCGTGGAAGTGGTGCGGCGCGACATCGCGCGCATCAAGACCGTGCTGCGCGCCAAGGCCCCTGCCGCCCCCAGTCAAGACCGGGCCTGAGGAAAGTCATAAACCATGCCCAAGCGAATTCTTGAAGGTTTGGTCGTCTCCGACAAGGGCGACAAGACCGTGGTGGTGAAGGTGGAACGCACCTTCCTGCACCCGCTGCTGAAGAAGACCGTGCGTCGTTCGAAGCGCTATCACGCCCACGACGAGGCCAACGTCTACAAGACCGGTGACACGGCCCGCATCATCGAGTGCGCGCCGAAGTCGAAAACGAAAACCTGGGAAGTGTTGCCTAAGGGCGACGCCCAGATCAGCGCCTGATTGAAAGGATCGACCCATGATCCAGACCCAGACCAATCTCGAGGTCGCTGACAACTCCGGCGCCCGCCGCGTCATGTGCATCAAGGTGCTCGGCGGCGCTGGTCGTCGCTATGCCAGCGTCGGCGACAAGATCGTGGTGTCCGTGAAGGAAGCCATCCCGCGCGGCCGGGTGAAGAAAGGCGATGTGCTGCAGGCCATCGTCGTTCGCACCGCGGCCAACATCAAGCGCAAGGACGGCTCGGTGATCCGTTTCGACAAGAGCGCCGCAGTGATCGTCAACAAGCAGTCCGAACCCATCGGCACGCGCATCTTTGGCCCGGTTCCCCGGGAGCTGCGCGCCAAGGGACACATGAAGATCATTTCGCTCGCGCCGGAGGTGTTGTGATGGCGGCCAAGATCAAGAAGGGCGACCGGGTCATTCTGCTGACCGGCAAGGACAAGGGCCGGACCGGGCAGGTGACCAAGGTGCTGCCCAAGGACGGGCGCGTGTTCGTCTCGGGGTTGAACCTGGTTCAGCGCCACACCAAACCGACGCAGGCCGATCCCAACGGCGGTATAAAGACCAAGGAAGCCAGCGTTCACGTGTCCAACGTGGCCATCGCGGATTCCAACGGCAAGCCGACCCGGGTGGGTTTCCGGATCGACGGCGACAAGAAGGTTCGGGTGGCCAAGACCACCGGAGAGGTGATCAATGGCTGAGACCGCTTATGAGCCGCGGATGAAGTCCGAATATCGTCAGCGCATCCGCAAGACGTTGAAGGACACCTTCGGCTACACCAACGAGATGCAGATCCCCAAGCTCGACAAGATCGTCGTCAACATGGGCATCGGCGAGGCTGTCAGCGATTCCAAGAAGACGCAGTCGGCCATGAAGGACCTGGCGGCGATCACGGGCCAGAAGCCCCTGCCGACCAAGGCCCGCACCTCCATCGCCGGCTTCAAGCTGCGCGAAGGCATGGTGATTGGCGCCAAGGTGACGCTGCGCAAGGACCGCATGTACGAGTTCCTCGACCGGCTGATCACCATCGCTCTGCCGCGGGTGAAGGATTTCCGGGGTCTGAAGCCCACCAGCTTCGACGGCCGCGGTAACTACGCCATGGGCCTCAAGGAACATCTGGTCTTCCCTGAGATCAACTACGACGAGATCGATCAGATCTGGGGGATGGACATCATCGTGTGCACCACCGCCAAGACCGACGAGGAAGCGCGCGCGCTCCTCAAAGAATTCCAATTCCCGTTCACCGCCTAGGCGACGGGTAGAGAGAACCGAACATGGCCAAGAAGAGCGCCGTCAACAGGAATGAAATGGTCCGCAAGCTGGTGAAACAGTTCGCGGCCAAGCGCAAGGCGTTGAAAGACACCGCCGAAAACGAAACGCTGTCGCTCGAAGAGCGTTTCGAGGCGCGTCTGAAACTCGCTGAACTGCCGCGCAATTCCGCGCCGGGCAGGATTCGCAACCGTTGCCTGGTTACCGGCCGTCCCCGCGCCTTCTATCGCAAGATGAAGATGAGCCGGATCGCGCTGCGCGAACTGGGCTCGGCCGGCCAGATTCCCGGCCTCGTGAAGTCGAGCTGGTGAGGAGGGGATAGTCATGGTCAATGATCCCATCGGCGATATGATCGCCCGCATCCGGAACGCCGCCATGCGCAAGCGTTCCAAGGTCCTCACCCCCGCTTCGCGGATGCGCGAGCGCGTCCTCGACGTGCTGCAATCCGAAGGCTACATCCGCGGCTTCCACGTCGTGCAGGAGCCTGGCGCCTTCCCTCAGTTCGAAGTGGAGCTGAAGTACTTCGACGGCGAGCCGGTGATCGCGGAGATCAGCCGCGTGTCCAAGCCTGGCCGTCGAGTGTATTCGTCGATCGCCGACCTCAAGCCGGTGAAGAACGGACTGGGGATCTCCATCCTGTCGACGCCCAAGGGCGTCATGTCCGACACAGCCGCCCGCGACGCCAACGTCGGCGGCGAAGTCCTCTGCCAGGTGTATTAAGATGTCCCGTATCGGAAAGAAGCCGATCCCGATCCCGGCCGGCGTGACCCTGGCCATCGATGGTCAGAAGATCACCGTCAAGGGGCCCAAGGGCGAACTATCGTGGACAGTTGTCGACGAGATCGTTCTCAGCCAGGCCGACGGCGCCCTGACCTTCGCCCCGCGGGATGAGTCCACCCGGGCGAAGGCGATGTGGGGCCTCTCGCGCACCCTGGTCGACAACATGGTTCACGGTGTCACCCAGGGCTACGAGCAGAACCTCGAACTGGTCGGCGTTGGCTACCGGGCCGCCATGAAGGGCGCCTCGCTCGGCATGCAGCTGGGTTTCTCCCACGACGTCGACATTCCGCCGCCGCCCGGCATCACCTTCACGGTGGGCAAGCCCACCGAGGTCAAGGTCAGCGGCATCGATAAGCAGCTGGTCGGTGAAACCGCCGCCCGGATCCGCAAGATCCGTCCTCCCGAGCCCTACAAGGGCAAGGGCGTGCGGTACGGAGGCGAGAAGGTTCGCCGCAAAGAAGGCAAGAAGAAGTAGGCCATGGCCCTTTCATCCCGAGACATCAGCAAGCAGCGCGCCAAGCGCGTTCGCCGTCGCCTGCGGGCGGTGGCCAAGGGCCGGCCGCGCCTGTCCGTCTTCCGCTCGTCGAAGAACATCTACGCCCAGATCATCGACGACGCCCAGGGCGTCACCCTGGCCGCCGCCTCGTCGCTCGAGGCCGGCAAGGGTTCGGCGGGCGCCGACCGGGAGGCCGCCGCCAAGGTGGGCGCCCTGGTGGCCCAACGGGCCCTGGAGAAGGGTCTCAAGGACGTGGTCTTCGACCGCGGCGGCTACATCTTTCATGGGCGCATCAAGGCCCTCGCCGAAGCGGCCCGCGAAGCCGGCCTGAACTTCTAAGGAACACAGCATGGCTCGTGGAGAACAACAGCGTGGTGGCGGCGGCGACCGGCGCGACCGGCGCGACCGGAACAAGCCCGAAGAGCGCGGCGACAGCGAGATCGTGGAAAAACTGGTCCACATCAACCGCGTCGCGGCCACGGTGAAGGGCGGCCGTCGCTTTTCCTTCGCCGCTCTCATGGTGGTTGGCGATCAAAAGGGCCGCGTCGGCTTTGGTCACGGCAAGGCCCGGGAAGTTCCCGAAGCCATCCGTAAGGCCACCGAGGAAGCCAAGAAGACGATGATCCGGGTACCCCTTCGGGAATCGCGCACCCTTCATCACGACGGCCAGGGCCGTTGGGGCGCCGGCAAGATCATGATGCGCGCGGCCCCTCCCGGCACGGGCGTCATCGCCGGCGGTCCGATGCGCGCCATTCTGGAAACCCTGGGCGTCCAGGACGTGGTGGCCAAGTCGGTGGGGTCCTCCAACCCCTACAACATGATCCGCGCCACGTTCGAGGCCCTGAAGGTTCAGGCCTCGCCCCGCCAGGTGGCGGCCAAGCGCGGCAAAAAGGTTGGGGACATCGTCGAGCGGCGTACGGACGTCAGCGGCGAAGTCACCGAAGCGTAAGGACGGACCAGATGGCCAAGGTAACCATTCGACAGACCGCCAGCCCCATACGGCGCAAGAGCGATCAACGGGCCACCCTCGTGGGTCTCGGTCTCAACCGGATCGGCCGCACGGCCGTCCTGGACGATACCCCCGCGGTCCGCGGCATGATCGCCAAGGTCGCCCATATGGTGGAAGTGCTCGCCTAGTCTCGACAACACGGGTCAGCCCCGGGACCGTCGTCTATTTTCAACCCAGCCGAGTCGGGCCCAGCCCGGCGTCTTAACTCTCAGGAGAGGCGATCCATGACCAAGCTCAACGAGCTTTCCCCCCGCGCCGGGTCCACCAAGGGCCGCATGCGTGTCGGCCGCGGCCCCGGGTCGGGCAAGGGCAAGACCGCCGGGCGCGGCGTCAAAGGCCAGAAGGCCCGCTCGGGCGTCGCCATCAACGCCTTCGAAGGCGGCCAGATGCCGCTGCACATGCGCATGCCCAAGCGCGGCTTCAACAACATCTTCGCCAAGGACTTCGCGGAAGTGAACTTCTGGCGTCTCGAACAGGCGGTTGCCGCCGGCAAGCTCGACCCCAGCCAGCCTGTCACCGGCGCGGCCCTGGTCGCCGCCGGCGTTCTGCGCCGCGAGAAGGACGGGGTGAAGCTGCTCGCCAAGGGCCAGCTGATCACCAAACTCGACATCGTCGCCTACGACGCCTCGGCCGCCGCCAAGGCGGCGGTGGAGTCGGTGGGCGGCACGCTGACGCTCACCCGGCCCCAAGCCGCGGCCGCGGAAGCCTGAGATTAGGCCCGCCGCCGCGTTTACGCCCTCGCCTCGGCGCGCCCGGCGTCCTATCTGTCGTTCGTCGCGCTCTCAGCCTTGAGGTAATGAATGGCTTCGGCCGCAGAACAGCTCGCCGCCAATATGAATTTCGGTTCCTTCCAGAAGGCGACCGAGCTTCATAAGCGCATCTGGTTCACCCTGATCGCCATGGTGATCTACCGGCTGGGCACCTATGTGCCCATCCCGGGGATCAACGCGGCCGCCTTCGCACATGCCTTCGAAGGGCAGTCGAAGGGCATCCTGGGCATGTTCAACATGTTCTCCGGCGGGGCCGTGCAACGCATGGCGATCTTCTCGCTGAACGTCATGCCCTACATCTCGGCCTCGATCATCGTTCAGCTTCTCGGAACCACCTATCCGCCGTGGGAAAAGCTGCGCAAGGAAGGTGGCGAGGCAGGTCGCAAGCAGCTCAACCAGTACACCCGTTACCTGACCGTTCTGCTGGCCCTGTTCCAGTCGTTCGGCATCGCGGTGGGCCTGTCGAACAGCCCCGGCATCGTCGATCACCCGGGGGTGTTCTTCATCGCCTCGACCATGGTCTCCCTGGTCGGGGGCACGATGTTCCTCATGTGGCTGGGCGAACAGATGACCAGCCGTGGCGTCGGCAACGGCATCTCGCTAATCATTTTCGCCGGCATCGTCGCCCGCCTGCCCGTGGGCCTCTGGGACCTGCTGCAGGAGGCGCGGCTGGATCCGTCCAAGAGCCTGCTGATCTTCGGCTATCTGGGCCTGGCGGTGGCGGTGATCCTGTTCATCGTCTTCATGGAGCGCGCCCAGCGGCGCCTGCTCATCGTCTACCCCAAGCGTCAGGTGGGCAACCGCATCATGGGCGGGGAGAACTCCTTCCTGCCGCTGAAGATCAACGTCTCCGGGGTCATCCCCCCGATCTTCGCCTCGTCGCTGCTGCTGTTGCCGGCCACGGCGATGAGCTTCCTCGCCACCATGAAGCTGCCCGACTGGGCGCAGTGGCTTCCGCTCGTGGTGGGCCAGCTGACCCACGGCAAGCCGCTGTTCATGGTGCTCTATGGCACCCTGATCATCTTCTTCTGCTTCTTCTACACCTCGGTGGTGTTCAATCCGGAGGACACGGCGGAAAACCTGCGCAAGTACGGCGGCAACCTGCCGGGCATCCGGCCAGGCAAGCGCACGGCGGAGTACATCGACTATGTGCTCACCCGCCTGACCTTGATCGGCGCGGGCTATATAGCCCTGGTCTGCCTGGTGCCGGAGTTCCTCGCCGGGCCGAACGGTTCCTATGCCTTCGGCGGCACCTCTATCCTCATCGTCGTCTCGGTGACCATGGACACGGTCGCCCAGATTCAGTCCCATCTCCTGGCCCACCAGTACGAGGGCCTGATCAAGAAATCGAAGCTGCGCGGCGGCCGGGGCCGATAGCCGCGGGCCAGTCCTGGCCCCGCGGGTCCATCGGGCCCTCCCTGCCGACTCAGCCCTTCATTTAGGGAAGGCTGCCATGAACCTGATCCTTTTTGGCCCGCCGGCGGCGGGGAAGGGGACGCAGGCCAAGCGTCTCGTCGAATCCCGGGGGATGATCCAGCTCTCCACCGGAGACATCCTGCGCGCGGCCATCGCCTCCGGCTCAGACCTGGGCTGCAAGGTCGAGGGCATCATGGCCCGCGGAGATCTGGTCACCGACGAGATCGTCATCGGTCTCATCGCCGAACGCCTGCCCGAGGTTGAGAAGACCGGGGGGGCGATCTTCGACGGCTTCCCCCGCACCGTCGCCCAGGCGCGGGCCCTGGACGACATGCTCAGGAGCCGGGGCGGCCAGATCGATCTGGTGATCCGGCTCAAGGTCGACGACGAGGCGCTCAAGGCCCGGGTGGCCGGGCGATTCGCGGAATCGGGTCGCGCCGACGACAATCCCAAGGCCTTCGAGCAGCGTCTGGTGGCCTACAATCGCGACACCGCGCCGCTGCTTCCCTACTATGAGGCCCAGAACAAGCTGGTGAATGTGGACGGCATGGCCGCCATGGACGCAGTCACCGAGGCCATCGAGGGCGCTCTGGGCAAGTTCGGCCGCTGAGACTCTCGCCCTGGCGACGATTCGCGCCGTGCGGGGGGCACGGCGTGGGCAGGCGACGCCATCCTGGCGGCGCCACGCCATCCCGGCTGGTCGCGTGCGGCGCTTTGCCGCCAATGTGACCGTTTTATTTTGGCCCGGCATTGACGCCGGAACGGCAATTCCTATAACAAGCCCTTCCGCGAAAGAAGCGCGATCGGTGCGCCGGCCCCTAGACCCTAGGCGGCGGGGCCGTTCGCGCCTTTTCGCGCTGACAGTTTTGCCCAGGAGAAAAGCTGCGTGGCCCGTATCGCAGGCGTCAATATTCCGACCAACAAGCGCGTGGTGATCGCGCTTCAGTACATCCACGGCATCGGACAGGCCAAGGCCCGTCAGATCGTCGACCGCGTCGGCATCGCCGACAGCCGTCGGGTCAACCAGCTCACGGACCAGGAGGTCATCCAGATCCGTGAAGTGATCGACCGCGACTATCAGGTGGAAGGCGACCTGCGCCGCGAGACCTCGGTCAACATCAAGCGCCTCATGGATCTGGCCTGCTATCGCGGCCTTCGTCACCGCAAGGGCCTTCCGGTCCGCGGTCAGCGCACGCACACCAACGCCCGCACCCGCAAGGGTCCGGCCAAGCCGATCGCCGGCAAGAAGAAGTAAGAGAGGCGCCCCATGGCCAAAGAACCGGCGCGCATCAAGAAGCGCGAACGCAAGAACATTACCTCGGGCGTCGCGCATGTGAACGCCTCCTTCAACAACACAATGATCACCATCACCGACGCCCAGGGAAACGCCATTTCCTGGTCCAGCGCCGGCACCATGGGGTTCAAGGGCTCACGCAAGTCCACCCCTTACGCCGCCCAGATGGCGGCCGAGGACGCGGGCAAGAAGGCCGCCGAACATGGCGTGCGCACTCTGGAAGTGAATGTGTCGGGCCCCGGGTCCGGACGTGAATCGGCCCTGCGCGCGCTCCAGGCCGTGGGCATGACCATCACCACCATCCGGGATGTGACCCCGATGCCGCACAATGGCTGCCGCCCGCCGAAGCGTCGCCGCGTCTAGCGTCTGAAGGTCTCATCCATTCATCGACGGCCCGCGACTTCGCGGCCGTCGAGTCCGCGTTCGAGGGATACCGATACGTGATTGAAAGAAATTGGAACGAACTCATCCGCCCTGAAAAGCCGATGATCGAGTCCGGCGCCGACGGCGCCCGCAAGGCCCGAATCATCGCCGAGCCTCTGGAACGGGGATTCGGGGTCACCCTCGGCAACTCCATCCGCCGGGTTCTGCTGTCGTCCCTGCAGGGCGCGGCCGTGACGGCCATCCAGATCGACGGTGTGGTCCACGAATTCTCGTCGCTGGAAGGCGTGCGCGAGGACGTGGTCGACATCGTCCTGAACATCAAGCAACTGGCCCTGCGGATGCACTCTGAAGGTCCGAAGCGCATGACCCTGCGCGCCACGGGTCCCGGGGCGGTCACCGCCAGCCAGATCGACGCCCCGTCGGACATCGAGATCCTCAACGGCAAGCACGTCCTGCTCACCCTCGATGAAGGCGCCTCGGTGCGTATCGAGTTCACCGTTCAGAACGGCAAGGGTTATGTGCCCTCCGAGAAGAACCGTCCGGAAGACGCGCCCATCGGCCTGATTGCCGTCGACGCCCTCTACAGCCCCGTCAAGCGCGTGGCTTACCGCGTCGAGCCGACCCGTCAGGGCCAGAGCCTCGACTATGACAAGCTGATCATGGAAGTCGAAACCAACGGCGCGGTCTCGCCGGTGGACGCGGTGGCCTACGCGGCCCGAATTCTCCAGGACCAGCTGCAGGTGTTCATCACCTTCGACGAGCCCAAGAAGAAGCTCGAAGGCGAGGCCAAGCCGGATCTGCCGTTCAACCCCTCGCTGCTGAAGAAGGTCGACGAGCTGGAACTGTCGGTGCGTTCGGCCAACTGCCTGAAGAACGACAACATCGTCTATATCGGCGACCTGATCCAGAAGACCGAGGCGGAGATGCTGCGCACTCCCAACTTCGGTCGCAAGTCCCTGAACGAGATCAAGGAAGTGCTGACCAACATGGGTCTCCACCTGGGCATGGATGTGCCCAACTGGCCGCCCGAGAACATCGAAGATCTGGCCAAGAAGTTCGAAGACCAGATCTGATACGTCTGTTATACGGCCCGTCGCGAGACGGCCCGTCACTGTGAGGAGAGATTGTCATGCGCCACGGCTACGCCAGGCGGAAACTCGGCCGGACCTCGGCCCACCGCACCGCGATGTTCGCCAACATGTCGGCGAGCCTGATCAAGCATGAGCAGATCGTCACCACCCTGCCCAAAGCCAAGGAGCTTCGCCCCTTCGTCGAAAAGCTGGTGACCCTGGCCAAGAAGGGCGACCTGCACGCCCGTCGTCTGGCCATCTCCAAGGTCCGCGACGTCGATCAGGTCGGCAAGCTGTTCGCCACCCTGGGGCCCCGCTATTCGGGCCGCGCCGGCGGCTACATCCGCGTCCTCAAGGCCGGCTTCCGCCACGGCGACAACGCCGCCATGGCGGTAATTGAGTTCGTCGACCGTGATGTCTCGGCCAAGGGCAAGGATTCCGGACCGGTTCAGAACGCCACCGCCGAATAGGCCTCCGGCGACAGCCAATTCGATGAAGGGCGGGCCTGCGGTCCGCCCTTTTTCTTTTGCGGCCCGCAGAGCGTCGCGCCCGCTTGAACACGGTTCCGGGGCGGGGCTAAGTGCGGGTTCAGACTAGGGAAACCGCCATGCTCACCGTTCACCATCTCGGCGTGTCGCAGTCCGACCGCATCGTCTGGCTCTGCGAGGAGCTTGGAATTCCCTATCAGCTGAAGATCTACCAGCGCGATCCGGTGACCCGCCTGGCGCCGGCAGAGTACAAGGCCCTGCATCCCAGCGAGACCGCCCCGGTGGTCACCGATGGCGACATCACCCTGGCCGAGTCCGGCGCCATCGTCGAATACATCCTGGCCCGCTACGGCGAGGGCCGTCTGGCGCTATCCCCGGACGATGCGGCCTATCCGGTCTATCTCTACTGGCTGCACTACGCCAACGGCTCGTTCATGCCCGCCGGCATGGTGGACCTGGTGCTGGGCGTGCTGGGCCTGGCCGACCAGGAGCATGTGCAGCCCCTGCGGGCGCGCGCCGACCGTGGCTACGCCCTGGCCGAGAAGCGGCTGGGCGAGGCCACCTGGTTCGCCGGCGACGCCTTCACCGCCGCCGACATCATGATGCTCTTCCCGCTGACCACGATGCGCGTTTTCGCCCCCCGCGACCTGGCGCCCTATCCCAACATCCGCGCCTATCTCGCCCGCGTCGGCGAGCGTCCCGCCTACCAGCGCGCGGCGAAAAAGGCCGATCCCGACCTCGCGCCCCTGCTCTCCTGACAGCCGGGCTCATTCGTCGTTCCAGGGCGGCGGCAGCTGGCCTGACCGGAACAGGATCTGCGGGTTCTCGTCGTAGTCGCCGACCTCGACGTCGGCCGAGGCGGCGAAGGCCACGACGCCCAGGCGCAGCGGGGCCAGGCGTTCGGCCTTGCGGCGGGCTTCCTCGGCGCTCTGGCAGCCCACCTGGGGCTCCGCCTTCAGGGCCTTGCCGCGGCCGGCCACATAGCATTGCAGGATGTAGACAGTTTCGCGCGCCATGGCGCCAATAGGCACGCGCGCCGGCCCCTGACCACCCCGCCCGACCAAAAGGGCGATTGACCCGCCGGGCCGATCCGTCCACGAGGGCGCCGTCCGGCGTTGCGGTGTCCGGAGGTAGAACCAGACGGGGGACCGGAAGTGATTGATCTGACGCGTGGCGAGCGGGAATCGGACCTGGCCCGGCGGGTCGACGCCTTCATCCGCGAGGTCGTCATCCCCTATGAGGGTGATCCCCGCATCGGCCATCACGGTCCCAGCGACGCGCTTGCCTTCGAACTGAAGGAAAAGGCGCGCGCCGCCGGCCTGCTGTCGCCGCACATGAGTGAGGCCTTTGGCGGGCTGGGCCTCAGCCACCGCGAGAACGCCACCGTCTTTCGCGCCGCCGGCTATTCCATGCTGGGTCCGGTCGCCCTGAACATCATGGCTCCCGACGAGGGCAACATGGCCCTGCTGGAAAAGGTCGCCAGCCGTGAGCAGCAGGAGCATTTCCTGCGACCCCTGGCCGAGGGGCGCACCCGCTCGGCGTTCCTGATGACAGAGCCCGACGGCGGCGCCGGCTCCGACCCTTCGATGATGAAGACCGTCGCCCGCCAGGACGGCAACCACTGGGTGATCAACGGTCGAAAGGCGTTCATCACCGGCGGCGACGGCGCCACGGTGGGCATCGTCATGGCCAGGACCGAGCAGGGGGCCACCCTGTTCCTCACCGATCTGCCCAATCCGGCCGCGGTCACCGAGCGGGTGCTCGACACCATCGACCGCTCGATGCCCGGCGGCCACGCCATCATCGCCATCAATGACCTTCGGGTCTCATCCGACGCCGTCCTCGGCGAGGTTGGGCAGGGGTTCAAATACGCCCAGGTCCGCCTGGCCCCGGCGCGCCTGACCCACTGCATGCGGTGGTGGGGCGCGGCGAAGCGGGCCCACGACATCGCCGTTGAGTACGCCTGCCGCCGCCACGCCTTCGGCAAGCCGCTGATCGACCACGAGGGTGTCGGTTTCATGCTGGCCGACAACGAGATCGACCTTAAGCAGTCGGAACTGACCATCGACTGGTGCGCCTGGGTGCTCGACAACGCCGGTCATGGCGGCGGCACGCCCGAATCCAGTCTGGCCAAGGTGGCGGTCTCCGAGGCCCTCTATCGCATCGCCGACCGCTGCGTGCAGATCCTCGGCGGCATCGGCGTCTCCGACGACACCCCCGTGCACCAGATCTTTCGCGATATCCGCGCCTTCCGCATCTATGACGGCCCTTCGGAGGTGCACCGCTGGTCAATGGCCAAGCGCATCAAGCGCGAGGCCAGGGCCGGGGCTCAGGCGAGCTAGCCCGGACCAGGAAGCGGTCGCACGGCCGCCTCGCCTGGGCGTGCGATCGTCATCACGGTGAGGGTCCGGGGCTGGACCTGCCGCGGGGGTGACCGCGGCTGCACAGAGGCCCGGCGGCTGCATTCACGCCAAAAAGTGACTCCATCCGCGGTTTTTTTCTGTTGGCGGCGGCGGCCCCGCCCGGCGACGATGCGCGATACAGGGGGACATCAAATGAAAATCGGCCTCATCGGCGCCGGCAATATCGTCGGGGCGCTCGTCCACCGTCTGACCGCGTTGGGCCACCAGGTTCTGGTGTCGAACTCGCGCGGACCGGACTCGCTCGCCGCCCTGGCGGCCGAGACCGGCGCCACGCCGGTCGAACGCGCCCAGGCCGTCCAGGGCGTCGATCTGATCGTCCTGACCATTCCCCAGAAGGCTGTCGCGGACCTGCCGGCGGACCTGTTCGCCAGCGTGCCGCCGACGGTCCCGGTGATCGACACCGGCAACTACTATCCCCAACAACGCGACGGCCGGATCGATGGCATAGAGGCGGGGCTGACGGAGAGCGCCTGGGTCGAGCAGCGGATCGGCCACCCGGTGATCAAGACCTTCAACAACATCTATTCCAGGCACCTCCTGGAGCGTGGCGTTGCGCCTGGCGCGCCCGGGCGGATCGCCCTGCCTGTCGCCGGCGACGACGCGGCGGCCAAGGCCGTCGTGCTGGATCTGGTGGAGTCCCTCGGCTTCGACGCCGTCGACGCGGGCGGCCTGGCCGAGTCCTGGCGCCAGCAACCCGGTTCGCCCGTCTACGGCACGGACCTCGACGCGGCGGGCGCCAGGGCGGCTCTGTCAGCGGCCCGTGCGGAGCGTACGGCGGAGTGGCGCGCCAAATAGACTGTCCAGCCTGATCGACGGACCGGAACCTCGGGAAAGGCGAAAATGAGATCTCCCTCGCACGGGGCGACGGCGCTGACCGCAGACATCAAGCTGCCGGTCGACAACGCGCTCGCCAACAGAACGCCCTCGCGGCGGGCGGCGGTCAGCCCGCGGCGGCGATCGCCGACCGCAACACCTCGAACACCCGCGGGGGCGACTGCGCGACGTTGAACCTGAGGTAGTCGGGGGCCAGCTGGCCCACGCTGAACACGTCCCCTGGCGCCAGAACGACGTCCTCCCTCATCGCCCGGCGGCTCACGTCCACCGCGCTCAGACCGACGGGCAGGCGGGCCCACAGGAACAGGCCGCCGCGCGGTTCGGTCCACAGGGTCAGTCCCGCGCAGAGGAGCCGCTCACGTGTCTGCGCCCGGCCCCGGGCCAGGCGTGTACGCACGGCCTCGGCCTGACGGCGATAGGCCCCGTCGGCGATCAGGCGATGGACGACGCGGGCGCCGATGTCGGAGGCGCCGATGCTGGTCGCCAGTTTCAGGTCTGCCAGGGCTTCGATCCAGGCCTGCCTGGCCGCCACGAAGCCGCAGCGCAGCGACGCCGACGCCATCTTCGAGAAGCTGCCGATGTGTATAACGCGTTCCAGACCATCGAACGCCGCCAGCCTTGGCGTCGGTTCGGCGTCGAAGTCGGCGAAGATGTCATCCTCGATCACGGTCATGTCGTGGGCCTGGACCAGGCCAAGCAGCCGGTGCTGCGTGGTCGCGGTCGGGCTGGCCCCGGTGGGATTGTGCAGGGCGCCGGTGGTCAGATAGAGCCGCGGCGCATGGGCGGCGGCGGCGGCGGCAAAGGCGTCGAGGTTAGGTCCGGACGGCGTGTAGGGCACGCCGATCACCCGCGCGCCATGCGCCCTGAGGGTGTTTATGAAGTTGAAGTAGCAGGGATCGTCCACCAGAACCGCGTCGCCGGGACGCACAAACAGTCTGCACAGCAGGTCGATCGCGGCGGTGCCGGAGTCGGTCAGCAGGATCTGGTCCGGGGCGGCGGCGATCTCGCGCTCGGCCAGCCGTCGGGCCAGGGCCTCGCGCAGCGGCGCGAAACCCAGCGTCTCGCCATAGCCGGTGAGGGCAGCCGTATCGCCGCGCGCCTCGGCCCGCAGCGCCCGACGAAGGGCGTCCACCGGCAGCCAGTCGTCAGGCAGCCAGCCGCAACCCGGCTTGAGCACGTCCGGCCCGGTGTCCAGCGAGCGTCTCATGACCCACAGGGGGTCGATGTCGCGCTCCACCGGCGGCCCGCGCTCGGCCAATGTCACCGGCCGCCGCGCACCCGCGACGTAGAACCCGGCGCCGCGGCGCGAGGCGATCTCCCCCGCGGCCGCCAGCCGGTCATAGGCCTCCACCACTGTCGAGGCCGACACCCCCAGCGTTTCCGCGCAACGGCGGATCGACGGCAGTCGCGCCCCCGCCCCCAGGCCGCCGCGGGCCACGCGCCCCCGCACATCGTCGATCACCCTGTCGACGCGGGAGCGTTCGCCTGGGGCGGGGGCGCGCTGCGGCGAGGCGGACATCTGTGCTGGTCTCCACACCCATACAGTGTGGTCGAATTGTACTTCTGTGTGGCTCGCCACGCCAGGGGCAAGCCGCTAGACGGCGCTGATGACTTCCCGCCCGACCTTCCGTGGAAGCCGACCGGACCGCTTCGGCGGCTGGCTCGACGGCCTGATCGGCATGACGATCTTCAGCGCGTCGCTTCCGGCCACGCGCGCGGCCGTTCTGGGCTTCGATCCGCTGTTCGTCACCGTCGCCCGCGCCGCGATCGCCGGCGCCCTGGCCGTGGGCCTGCTGCGGCTTACGCGCGCGACGTGGCCAAGGCGGAGCG
>CAIXWN010000170.1 GCA_903923135.1 uncultured Caulobacteraceae bacterium
AGGTCGCGGTACATCGACCGCGTCGGCTGCTTGCCGACGGGGCGGGTGTAGCTGAGCCCCCAGCGAACCTCGGCGCGCTCGGAACGGGCGAAATTGATCGGCCGGATATCCTCCTCGACCAGATCGCCGTTCTCGTCGCGCACGAAACGAGCCGGAAACGCGGCCTCAATAGGCGCGTTCGCCGCCGGAAACACACTCACCGGGTTTTCGATGACGCTGCGGGTGTAGTTGGCGGTGAAGGTCAGGTCCTGGGTGGCGACCGGCTTCACCGTTAGACCGATCTTGAGCACATTGCGTCGGTCGGCCCGTAGGGACGGATTGGCCCCACTGACCTGCAGCACATCGACGGTCTCGCCGGTGACATAGTCGAAGACCCGAACGCCCGGCGTGTAGATCGTCGCGCCGCCAAGCTGCTGGATGGTCGGCGCCGCCCGATCGGTCGTATGGGAAACGATGAGCGTGTAGCCGGGCGTCAGCGTCCAGTTGAGGCCATAGCCGTAGGCGGCCAGAAGGCCGTCGTCAGACAGCTGGTCGACCGCGCCGTTGGCGTTGAGCGTCAGGTCGCCCAACTGCGGGAGCACATGATTGCGGCGGCTGGTCAGGGGCAGGTCGAGGTTGAGCTGGCCGCTGGCGTCGTTGCGCGCGAGGGAGACGGACTGGCCGCCGCCGAAGCGGCCCGAGCGACCCGACTGCCAGCTCTCGGCGTCGCCGACCTTGGCGCTGAGGTAGAGTGCGCCGGCGGGCAGCTTCAGCAGCGGCCCGTTGGCCAGGACCTGGACATTGGCCGCGTCGGAAATCGACCGCGCGGACAACTGGCGTCGAACGCCGCCGATCATGGCGTCGGTGTCGGTCTGGGTGTCGGCATGGTCCCAGGCGGCGGTAAGAGACAACCGCCAGTCGTGCAGGTCCCGGTTGAGGGTGGAGCCCAGATGCGCGGTCCAGCCGTCAGCGACCTGGCGCAGGGGCGCAGCGCCGGGCGTGTCGCCGGCCCCCTGCAGGGTTCGGCTGTCGGTGAAACCCAGGGTCGCGTTCAGCGAGGCGTTAATCCCGGCGAAGATCGGCCGGGCGAGGACGGCGTTGGCGGTCAGGTTACGGGTGGCCGGCGCAAGGCTTCGATCGGCGCCGGAAGGCGGAACGCCCCCCGGGGGCGGCGCCTCGACCACATCGCGGTCGGCTTCGCTGAGGCCCGACGCGGCCTTGTACTTCACGTCGAGGTTGACCCGGTCGTCCCGGTGGATGCGCAGCAGGTCGAGTTCATCCTGGGCGACGGCCTCGCCGCCCTCCGTCGGTCCTCCGCCGGCGGTCTCTGCCGTCACCGCCCGGAAGCGACGGCGCAACACGATGTTCACCACCCGCTGGTCGGCGGAATAGCCGTATTTGAGCGCCGCCTCCTCGGGCAGGATGTCGACGCGCAGGATCGCCTCGGTGGGCAGGCTGACGACCTCGCCCAGGCCGGAGATGCGCCGGCCGTTGAGCAGCACCACCGGCCCGCCGCCGCCTCGCCCCCGCTCGCTGCGGATCTCCGGAGCGAGTTCACCCAGCAGTTCCGTGACCGTGCTGACGCCATAGGTGCGGATGTCGGCAGGGCTGAGCTGAAGTTCCGGCGTGATGTCGCCGACCACGGCGCCGATCTGGTGCGCGTAGTCCCTGTGCGCCGTCACCTCCACCGGGGCCACCCGGACGCCGAGGCCGGAGTCGTCCTCATCCTCGGCGGCCCCTCGCGGCGCCGCCGACGGGGCCCCGGGGGCAGTCTGGGCCTGGGCCGGAAGCGCCTGGAGCAGCGCCAGGCCAGCGGCGAACCAGACCCCCGAAACCTCGCGGCGCATAGGGTGCCGGGGTCGCGCCGGCATGGATCCTTCTGACATCGGGCCTCTGTCTCACACACAGGTTGCAAGACTGTTTCGCGCCGGTCCTGTTCAAGGTGCACCTGGTCTACGCGTTCTCAGACCCGGGCGGGACCTGGCCGGGTCAGCGCATGGCCATGCCGGGCATGGCGGGCGTGTCGGCCGGCTCGTCGGCGGCGACCGTGAAGTCGATCTTGACCGCCCCGGCGTGGGCGAAACGCAGGGTGACCGGAACGCGCTCGCCGGCCCTGAGCGGTCCGCGCGGGCCGATGACCATCAGATGGTCTCCGCCCGGTGCGAGGGCCAGGGTCGCGCCGGGAGTGATGGCGAAGCCGCGGGGCAGCAGCCGCATGCGCATGACGCCGCCGGCCACCGACATGCTGTGGGCCTCGATGGCCTGGACGCGGGGCGAGACGGCGCCCAGAAGGCGCTCGGGCGTGCGGCCGCGGTTGCTGACGGTCAGATAGGCGGCGGCGGTGGCGGCGCCCGGCGGCGGCAGGTGGATCCACGCGTGGGAGACGCGCAGGGCGCCGGTGTCGGCGTGGGGGCCTGGGGTGGCGGTGGCCACGGGCGCAAGGGCCAAACCGGCGAGGATGACGGCGATGGCGAGGCCGGGGCGGCGGATTCGGGACATGCTGGGCGATCCTCAGGTCTGTAACGCGGGCCTATGGCCTCAGAAGCGCAGCCGCAATCCCCCGTAGGCGGCGATCGGCGCGGCGGGAGACTGAAAGCGGGTGTCGACTCCGGCCGGACCCGCCGGCACGCCCGCCGCGCCGATTCCGGTCGGATCGCCCAGGACGCCGAAGGTGGCGTAGCGGCCGTCGGCGACATTGTCGACATTGGCGAACAGCGTCAGCCGCGGCGTGATCTGGGCGCTGGCATGGAGATTGAGCACGGCGTAGGCCCCCAGCGGGGCCATCTGATTGCTCTCGTCGCCGCGATAGATCTGATCGCCCACCCACGCCAGACCGCCGCCGAGCCGCCATCCGGGCCGGATCTCATAGTCGGCGCCAACCTTGAGCCGGTGCCGCGGCACGCCGGGCAGACGATCGCCCTGGCGCACATGGATGTCGCCGGCGGCGTCGCGGAAAGGGTTGGAGGGCGACGGCAGGGCAAAGTCCGAGCGGAACGTCGCCTCGACATAGCTGTAGCTGGCGAAGGCGGCGATGCGCCCCCCCGCGTAGCGCGCCGCCAGCTCGACGCCCTGGCGGCGCGTGCCGCTGATGTTCTGGAAATAGCCGGCGCTGAGCGCTGTGGCGACGGCGTAGATGTCGTCGGTGACATCGGTGCGGAAGGCCCCTGCGTTCCAGGTCAGCGCGCCGGACGCCAGGCGCGCGTGGCCGCGCAGGCCGACCTCAGCGGTGCGCGAGACCACCTGGCGCAGAGTGGGCGGATCGCTGGCCAGGGATGAAGGCAGCAGGCACGGGATCAGGGGATTGGAACACTCGATCTCGCTGGCGTTGGGCACCCGGCTGCCTTCGGAATAGCCGGCGAAGGCGGTCAGACCGGACCCGGATCGCCATGTGGCGCCGAGGGCGGGGTTGAAGCGTTGATAGACGCTGCGGCCGTCGAGATTCCGGCCGACGCCGTCGGCGAGAGCGATGACGGAGGAATTGAAACGGCCGCTGGCGGTGATCGCCAGACTCGGGGTCAGGTTGAAGGTGTCGGTGGCGTAGAGGCCCAGATAGGACGACAGCGCCCTTAGGGCCACCGGGGAGGCGGTGAAGGGGGTGTTCTGCGGCGTCGTCACGACGAGTCCGGAAGGAACGACCTGCAGGCCAGCGTCGATCACGCCCACCTCGGCGGTCGAGTCGAAATGGGTGAGCCCCTGATCGAGGCTTACGCCGGCGGCCAGATGGTTCTCGCGGCGCAGGACAGGAGCGGTGACGGTGATCTGCGCAGAGCCGCCCAGTCCGCGGGAGCGGATACGCTCGCGGTCGATCTGACCCAGCGGCCGCGTTCCGCTGCCGGAGATGTCGGGCAAACGTCCACCGGCGGCGTCGGTCAGGGGGGTGAGGCCGTCCGCCTGGCAGAGGAACCCCGCATCGGGCGGAGCGGCGCAGGCGCCATAGCCGGTGGTGTCGCCGTTGATCACGTTCTGGCGGAACCCGCGGTAGTACACCGCGCCCTGCAGCGACAGGGTGGGCGTGGCCGCCCAGGCGCCGTTCAGGGTCACGAAAATCAGGCGATCAGTCACCTGCTGGGGACTGGTGAACACCAGGTCGCGGCTCACCGCCAGTTCCTGGACGGGGGCGGCGGACTCGCCGTCCAGACGGTTGTCTGCCACCGTCACGGCGAGATCACCGGTGAGCGGGCCGGCGCGCACGGCGAGGTCGCCATACAGCTCGCGCAGCCGACTGGGCGAATTCCGCCGCCAGCCGTCCTCATCGAGGCCGCGCGTGGCGACATAGGCGGCGACAGCGCCGTTGTTGACGCCGGATTCGGCCACGGCGTCGCGTCGCCCGAACGACCCGCCGGAAATCGAGGCGTCGCCCCCGGGGCTTGTGAAGCCGGTCTTCATGCTCACCGCCACGGCGCCGCCGAGGGCGTTGAGGCCGAACACCGGATTGGCGCCCAACACCTCGATGCGGCGAATGGCGATGTCGGGGATCAGGTCCCAGTTGACCGTCTCGCCGAAGGCCTCGTTGATGCGCACGCCGCTCTGATAGACCGCCAGACCCTGGGGCGTGCCCAGCACCGGTGAGGCGGCGAAGCCGCGCAGCAGGATGTCTGGCTGGAAGGCGTCGTCGAGATTGTCGCTGATGGTGACGCTGGCCAGTTGCTCCGAGAGCGCGCCAGCGGCGTTGGGCGAGCCGCCGCGGACAAGGTCGTCGGCGGAGAGCGCCTGGGTGGCGCCCGGCGTCCGGTCGATATCGACACCGCCGCCGAGAGGCGAGGCGGCGACGACGACGATCGGAGCGATCGCCACATCCCCCTGCGCAGATGCCGGAGCGTTGACGGCGCCAGCCTGGACGGGGAGGAGCAGCAGCCCGGCGATAGTGAGGAGGGAGGGTCGGGCCATGACGCCTTGAGGTCCGCCGCCAGCGTGGAGGGCGAGCACCTTCGAACTGTGCCGACGCATCCCTACCCCGCTCGCCGGGCGGCGCCAAACGGGAAGATCACGCGGCCTGCGGCCGCGGACGGATTTCCGTTAGACTGGAGGGGGGTGAGACGCGCACACTAGGCGAGGCCGCAATGACCCAGACGACACACCATAGGGGGGGATCTTCGCGACCCGGGGCGTGGCTGCCCCCGCACGCGCCGCTGGACGCCTGGGTGGGCGACCTGGCCCGGCGCGTGGCGGACGCGCCCTCGACACAGCTTCATCCCGTCGTGGCGCGGTTCGGCCGGCTGATCGATTCCGACCCCATCGTGCGGCTGTACGTCACGCGCATGATCGACGAGGTCCCGCATCGCGGACCCTTCCGGGTAAACCACCTGAAGAGCGTCGGGCACATGCTGGCGGTGATCGACGCCGTGATCGGCCAGGCTCCGGCCTATGACGAGAGCGCCCTGGTGGGCACCCCCCTGAACGCGGTGCTCGACTGGGTGATGGGCACGCCGGCCGGCTTCGCCGCCTTCCGCCTGCCGGCGGTCAACGCCAGTCTGCGCGAGATCCTCGGCGTCTGGCGGAACTTCCTGAACAGCCCGCAGTCCCTGTACGTGCTCAACGAGTCGGCCGGCGGCTGGAAGTCGCCGGCCGCCCGGGCGGCGCTGGGCATGGACGATTTCGAGCACGACCCGGACCATCCGAGCTGGGGCTATTCGTCATGGAACGACTTCTTCACCCGCCGCTTCAAGGCCGGCCGGCGGCCCGTCGACGCTCCGGACGACGGCAAGGCGATCGCCAACGCCTGTGAGTCGACGCCCTATCGCATCGGCCGCAACGTGAGGCGCAGCGACCGGTTCTGGCTGAAGAGCCAGCCCTACTCGCTCGGCGACATGCTGGGGAACGCGGCCCTGGCCGAGCGTTTCGAGGGGGGCGTCGTCTATCAGGCCTATCTGAGCCCGTTCAACTATCACCGCTGGCACAGCCCGGTCAGCGGAACGATCCGGTCGGCGACGGTGCTGGCGGGAACCTATTATTCGGAGTTGGAGAGCGAGGGCGAGGACCCGGCGGGGCCGAACAACTCACAGGCCTACATCACCCACGTGGCGACCCGGGCGCTGATCCTCATCGAGGCCGACGATCCGGTCATTGGCCTGATGGCGGTGCTGCCGGTGGGCATGGGTGAGGTCTCCTCGTGCCTGATCGGCGCGGACATCGCGCCCGGACGGCGCGTGGCCAAAGGCGATGAGCTGGGCTGTTTCCAGTTCGGCGGCTCGACCCACTGCCTGATCTTCCGCCCGGGGGTGATCGCCGAATTCGCCCCGGCGGCGAGCCGGGCCTGGGGCGACCCGGCGGCCAGCGTCATTCCGCTGGGCGCTCGTCTGGCCCAGGCGAGTTGAACGGGCGGACCGGATCCGGGGGGTGAGTCAGTCGCCGGTCTCCCGCACCATGGTCGCCTCGCACTCGAAGACGGTGCGCAGGGTGCGCGGGACGCTGTCCGGGTTGACGCTTATGGAATCGACACCGAGCCGGGTGAGGAAGTCGGCGATCTCGGGATAGGTGGCCGGCGCCTCACCACAGATACCCACATGCCGGCCGTTGCGGCGCGCGCCCTCGACCGCCATGCGCAGCATGGCCAGAACGCCCGGATCCCGCTCGTCGAACTCGAAGGCCACCACACCGGAATCGCGATCCACGCCCAGCACCAGCTGGGTTAGGTCGTTGGAACCGATGGAAAAACCGTCGAACAGGGCGGCGAAGGCGTCGATCTGGATGACGTTGTTGGGGATCTCGCACATCACATAGACCTGCAGGTCGTTCCTGCCCCGGCCGAGTCCATGATCGGCCATCGCCTGCAGCACCCGCTCGGCCTCGTCGACCCGGCGGCAGAACGGCACCATGACGCGGACATTGGTGAGGCCCATGACATCGCGGACATAGAGCAGCGCCTCGCATTCCAGGGCGAAGCCGTCGGCGTAGGCCGGGTGGGCGTAGCGCGCGGCGCCCCGGAAACCGAGCATGGGGTTCTCCTCGGCCGGCTCGAAGGCCGCCCCGCCGAGCAGCCGCGCATATTCATTGGTCTTGAAATCCGACAGCCGCACGATCACCGGCCGGGGATGGAACGCCGCGGCGATGGTCCCCACGCCCTCGGCGAGGGCGCGGACGAAGTAGCCGCGCGGATCGCCGCCGGAAAGCTTCAGTATCGCCGCCCGTTCGCGGGATGAGGTCACCCGGTCAGGGTGCGCGGCGGCCATGGGGTGCAGGCGGATCTGCTCGCCGATGATGAACTCGAGCCGGGCCAGGCCCACCCCGTCGACCGGCAGCTGCGCCACGCGGAAGGCGAGGTCCGGGTGGGCCAGATTGACCATGATCTCGGTGCGAGGCCAGTCCTTG
>CAIXWN010000171.1 GCA_903923135.1 uncultured Caulobacteraceae bacterium
GGCCGGCGCGGGCGCGGGCGGCGTCAGGGCGAAGGCGTTCCCAGTCGGCGCCTCCGATGGTGACACAACCAGCCGCCGCCCGGCCTCGAAGGCGTTGACGAACCGGTTCAGGGGGTCGGGCTGCCGGAGCAGCGACCAGTCTATGGCGACGCCGTCGGTCATGGATCAGGCTCCTGGGGGATGGAAGGTGAAAGGGCGTTTCGGCGACGCCCCGCTCAGGCGCCCGCCGCCGTCGGCTTGACGCCGGCGGGAGCAGGTTTCCCCGGTCTCGATCAGGGGAATGGAGCCCGCGAGCCTTTTGCCGTCAGGAGCCAACCGTTGGCTGGCTCGCCACCCAACGCGCCGGGTCTACGCCCACGATCAGCAACCAAAGAGTCAGTCCGGCTTCCGCAAGAAATCCCGGCAGCAGGATCCAGGGGAAGAGGGCGGGAGCCAGGGCCGGCGCCACCAGGCCGATGAAGGTGTTGGCGACATAGCAGACCCCGGCTACGCCCAGCGCCGCTCCCAGCGCGCGGGGGAGAAAACCAGAGCGGGCGATCAGGATTCCGACAAGGACGAGGTGCGCCCCGAAAAACACCAGCGCGATGTCAAAGCCGGCCCCATGAACGCCGAGCGAATACATCACCAGCGAGGGCGCCTGCGACGCCTCGAACGCCGGCTTGCCGGCGGCGGCATGAAGCAGGAACAGCGGGGCCGCCAGAAGCGCGGCGCTCGCCGCCATTGCCGCCGCATAGGTCAGCCTGAGAAAGGCCGCGGCGAAAGCGGCCACCCGGCTCACCGGACGCAAGAGGTAGTAGAGCAGGATGGCGACGGCCACGTCGCACAAGGTTGTCGAGACGTCGGCGGCGACACCCCAGCGCCAGAGCGGCTCAGACGATGCGATGTTGCGCAATGTCGCTGCGCCGTCGCCCGACACGATCAATCTGTCGCGCACGAAGGCTTCCGCGAACATCGCGGCCACCATGATGTACAGATAGAGAACGCCCGTCAGTCGGGCGAGCGCGCGCGGCGCCACTTTGGCGGGAACGTCGGTCATCGTGGCCCCAGAGCGATGACGGCGCTTCTCTCAGCCCGCCTCACGAACACCCTACAACGGGTCTTGAGCCCTCCAGCGTGAATTAATGTCCATCTCACGGCGCGGCCCGGGACGGCGGAATCGCGCGCTATTGGACCGGCCCCGCCGTCGTATTCCCCTCCCCTACAGCGTCACAATCCCGCTCTGCGCCGCTCCAAACGCATTGGCGCCGCCGCCATAGCTGCTCTGCCCGCGGCTCACGCCATAGGCCGCCAGGGCGTTGCCGATCAGGGCGTTGGTCGTGCTGGCGTTGCTCAGCGCGGCGTTGGCGCTCGTGGTCGCGGCGCTGTTGGTGTTGCCGCTCACCGCGTTCGCATAGGCCTGGCCCTGGCCGGCGAGGGCGTTGGCGCTGTTCGCGCCGCGGTTCGCCACGCTGCCCAGATTGTCGACGTATTGCTGGCCGTACTGGCTGGCGAGGCCGGTTCCGTAGGCGTCGAGGGCCTTGAGCGTCGCCCCGCTGCCCAGCATCCCCGCCGCCGCCTTGCTCTGGGTCGCCGCGTCGAGGCCCTGCTGCCGGGTGAACTGATAGCCGGTCGAGTTGAGGTAGTTGTCGAACGCCTTCTGCGTCGCCGCCGGGTCGCCGCCCAGGCCGAGGAAGCCCTGAAGCGCCGTGCTGGCCGTGTTCCCCGCGTCGATATAGGGCTGCTCCAGCCCCTTGTTCGACGTGTAGATCTGGGATTGCAGAGCGTTGTTCTGCGCCGCCGCATTGGCCGCGACGTTGCTGGCGTGGTTGGCCGCGCCGGCGCTGATGGCCGCGCCGGCCACGCCCGCGACAGCGCCGATGATGGCTAGTGGCATTTCAGTCTCCGTCGTTGGATTCCGGGGGATGCGGCCCAGGCGCTCACCGAGAGCGACCAGAGCCGGATTTCGCCGATCGGGCTTTGCCGCCACTCGCCGGCCTGGCTGAAGCCGAATGAGCGCGGCGGCCGGGAACGCGGGTTGGCCTTCACCTCAAAGGTCGTGATGATCTGATACCCGCAGAGCCACACGGCGTTGATCGCCTCGATTCCGGCCGTCAGCGCCTCGCGCCCCCAGCCTTCGGGGGTGAACAGCGTATGCAGATCGGCGACGAAGCCGAGCGCATCGGCCCGCAGGAAGATGAACCCGCCGTGCTCAGCCGCCAGGGGCAGCGCCAGGGGGTTCACGGCCACCGCAGCGATCTGCGCGGGGTCCATCCGGCCCATGACAGCCCGCAAGGCTGGATGCCCCGCCACGGCCGCCCAGAACGCCGGGTCGCGCTCTACGCGGATCACAGGTTGGTCACGCTGTAGGTGAAGGTCGCCATGGTGCTGTGGCTGTTGGTGACGTTGATGACCGTGATGGTCCCCGTTTTCCGGCTCAGCCCGGTGTTGACGATCGTCCAGCCCAGCACGTCGCCGGCGCTCACCGTGAAAGCCCCGGTGTAGGGCGTGAACCCGCCGTTCAGGCTGTAGAACAGCCCCGCCGTGCCGCTGTTGGTGGCGCTGACCGAGATCGGGCCCGTGATGGCGGCGATCGTGACGGTGTTGGTGGATACCGCCGCGTCGCCGTAGCAGTTCGACCAGACCGGAGCGGGTGACGGGATGATCGTCCCGCCTCCCCCGCCTCCACCGCCGCCCGAACCCGTGCCCGCGCCCGACAGCGCCATGGTCACGCCGCTCAAGTCATGTTGCTCCCGCTGAACACCCAGGCATTGGTCGCCTCCATCACCGCCGTCACCATCGCCCCCTGGGCGAGCGCGATCGTCGCGGCCGTGGCGGTCGCGCCGGACTTCATGAAGGTCACGCCCGCGCCGGGCGTCATCGTCACCACCCCGGCGCCCGCGTTGCGGAAGCCGATGGCCGTCCCCACCGGCCAGGCCACGGCCGCCACCGGCGGGATCGTGTAGGCGATGCCCGATCCGGAAGTGGCCCGGACCATCTTCCCCGCATCGAGCAGCACGGTCGTATAGCTGGCGTCCTGCTCGTTCACCGGCAGGCCGAGGTAGCCGCTGGAATTGGCCGCCAGCGAAGAGAACGCCAGCAGCGAGTTGGTCAGGGTGTCGCCGGCCTTGTTGGCCGGGGTGTAGCCCAGGTTGGCCACGGCCACGCCGGCCTGCAGCATGGCGTTGGTGATGGTGTTGGCGCCCGGCGTGAAGATCGCGTTCACCGGGTCGATGTCGCGGATCACGCTGCCGCCGGCGGTCTGCAGCTGCACGCGATAGACCACCGCCGGGTCGAGGTAGATCGGCGCGAAAAGGCCGCCGGCGTCGGCCACGACCGGGTTGCTCAGCGGCGTTCCCAGGGCCGAGGTCGTGTAGGCCGGCGTCGGCGTCGTCGTGCCGGTCACGTAGAACTGCAGCAGCGCCCCGGCGATCGGCGCGCCGGTGGCGTCCACGGCCCGCAGCACGGGCATGGCGAGAAGGGTTCCGGTCATCTCTGGCTGTCCTTATGCGGTGACGGCGGCGCCGCTGGTGGCGGCGATCCACTGTCCGTTCGACCAGAAGCAGGGAACGCCGGTCCCGGCGGCCGCGCCCTCGCCCGGCTTGCGGCCGTCGAGGGCCCAGGCCCAGTCGCCCTCCGCGTTCCCCGCGAGGGGCAGGGAGGCCACGACCGCCATCGTCCGGTAGAGCGCCACCGCCACGTGGTCGGAGAGCGCTCCGCCCACCTGCAGCCCGCCCACGCCGAGCACCTGCGTCGTCCGGGGCGTGGCGCCGGCGGCCAGGGCGTGCGCAGCCTCCACCTTGTCGCTCGCCCCGCCGGTGCGGTCATAGAGCTTGCGGAACCACACCATCCAGGCCTGGGTCAGGCGGCCGCCCTCCTGCACCGGCTGGGCATAGGGCGGCGGCGGCAGAGGCGTCGCGGTCATCGCTGGACCATCGATGTCTAGGTCGCCGGCCGCGCCGCGTTCAGCTCCAGGTGGCTGAACACCACGTTCACCGGGTCGCTGCAGCGGATCTCCACCAGCCGTCCCGGCGCCCGCATGCAGCCCAGCCTCTGCCAGAACGCCCGCGTCTGATAGCGGCCGGCGCGCCCCAGGCCGGCCTTGCGCCAGTCGCTGAAGGTGCGGCCCTGGTCGTCGCTGTATCGCATCTCCACCACCGGGCGCGCGCCGGGATCGACGGCGTTCCCCACGCCCATCGCCCCGTGGAGAACGAGGTTGTTGCAGCGGGGCGTGCCCTCCTCGACCTTGATGAAAGCGCTGGCCATTCGTGTCAGAGGGCCGCCGGCGTCGGTCCACAGGCCGGTCCGCAACGGCCACAGATCGCCCGTGGTGTCGTCACCCAGCCAGGTCACGTCGTCGACCACCGCCGCGCACCACCCGCGGAACACCGGGCGGCCCCAGCTGCGCCACTCGGCCCACTCGCCGCGCTGATAGCTGTCGCCATAGGCGCCCGCCGCCGTGCCGACGCGGCTGATGTCATAGGCATAGGTCCCCACGCCGGGCGCTGTCAGCACATAGAGCTCATGACCCTCGAACGTCGCCGTCCAGGCGGTGATGTCGGCGGGCGTGGCGCACTGGCGCAGCCTGTCCTCGATCGAATTCGAGCTCACCCGCTGTGGCGCATTGCCCACCCGGTAGACCACCCGGTTGTCGCCCACCCAGAACAGGGCGTTATCGGCGAACGCCACCGAACCCTGCGCCGCGCAACCGCGCTGGAACCCACGTCCCACGTTCGGCTGGAACGGCGCGCTGGCGTCGGCCGAGACGCTCCAGAATTCCACGCTCTGACGGCCGAAGAACACCAGCTCGTCGTTCAGAACGCCGACGGCGACGTTGGGATCGGCCGCGCTCTCCGCCGTGGCGAAGTCCAGGCCCGTCACATTGGCCGCGTCATTGATCTCCGAATACCAGAACATCCCTGAACCGGCCGCCAGATAGACGAACCGGCCGCGCAGCCAGGCGACATCCGACACCGGCGGCAGAACCGGGTTGACGATGGGGTTGAAGATCGCCCCGTCGAAAAGGAAAGCCTGGCCGCCGGCCACCAGAACCATCTGGCCGTCGGACGCCGCCCAGCGCACGGCGCCGGCGCCCGGGATCGTGCCGCAGCTCCCGCCGGTCGTGACGTTGAACGCCGTCGTGCCCGAGACCGCGAAGAGCCCCCCGCCGAAGATCGGCGGCGCTCTGAACACCCCCCGGATCGGCCCGGCGCCAAGGCTGGACCCGGCCGCCAGGGCGGGGCGCGTGTAGTGAACCTCGCGCAGGCCGACCAGGGCCGTATAGGGGCGCTCCTCGCGCAGGGGAGTGGCCTCGGTGATCAGATTCACCAGATGGGTCTGCGGCAGACCATAGGCCCGGCTGAAGCCGTCGCTGAAGAACGGCACCCGCAGGCCGGTGCTGGCTGTCACCCCGTCGCTGCGGAATTGGGCAATCTGGCTGGAAGGGGCGGAGCCCGGGACGGTCGGCATGGACTTTTGTCCTCAAATTGTCGAAAACACGTCCCACGCCGGATCGGGAGACACGGGCTTTGACGCCGTTCGAGAAAGCCATGCTGGATCAGATCCGCCTGCTGACGCAGGAGGTCCGCGCCCTGAAGAGCGAGGTCAACAAGATCAAGCAGCAGGATACCAGCCTCGGCGGCGACCGCGGCTCGGTCCGCGCCTATTCCCCCATGCCCGAACCGCTCTACCGCCGCCCCCGGGGCGGCATCTAGCCCGTCGCCGGCGGCAGGCCGATCGGCCCGTCCAGCCCCGCCCGGCCGCGCCGCCCGTACATCCGCACCAGCACCGCGCGCCCCTCCAGCGCGCCGGCCAGAACCTCCGACGTCAGCTCCGCAGAGAACTCTGCGGCCATGGCGACGCACAGCATGTAGGGCATGTACGCGACGACGGAATCGGGAAACTCCGTCGCGTCGTTCAGGGTGGCGTAGTCGGCCTCCAGCACCCAGTTGCCCGTATCGCCACGATACCACCAGCGCGTGTTCCGCCCCGGTGTCGCCACCACATAGGGCGCCGCCGAGCCGTTCATCAGCCGTCCCGGATGGGTGATGGTCAGGCTGTTGGCCCCGAACCCGAGCGTCGCGTCCACGGCCCCGAACCGCGACCCGGCGCGTGGGCCGGCCGGCGCCGCCAGGGTGAACGCCGCGCCGCCGGGGATCATGTATTCACCGCCGTTTTCCGCCTGGCCCGACGCGCCGGACAGGCCGATCGGTGAAAGCCGCGGGCCGATCAGGGTTCCGAACCACGCCCGTTTCATGGCGTTCAGGGCGATCAGCGCCATCGCAGCGTCGTCGGCGTCAGGTGCCTCCCCCGCCGCCAGCGTGCCAAGCAGCCGGAACGAACGCGAGATCACGCCGAGAACGGTCAGGGGCATGCGCGGCTCCCGTAAGGCCCTCGTCGCAGAGGGTGAAGATCAGGCAGGCGTAAAACAGGGTTGCGCCGAGGAAGCCGTTCAGCGGATCGCCGTAGGCTAGTTCACCGGCCATCACGGCCAACAACGCGGCCGGCCAGGCTAGTCGCGTCCGTTGGGCGGACAGAGCCAGGAAGACTGCGACGAGAAAGGCCACTGTTGCGATCCAGCCAAAGGCCGTTGCGAGGTCCAGGACGCCGCTTTCGGTCACCCCAGCAGCCCACAAACTGCTGAAATCCGATCCATCCGGCGGTGCCCGATAGAAGAGACCGCCACCACTCCAGATGTTATGCGACGCCTCCCGCCACGCGTCGGCCATCAGGTCGCCGCGCTGGGAATTGTCCGCGTCGAAGCGATTGAACGTGAAATACAGGCCCCAAGCGGCGACACCCGGGCCGATGAGTTGAAGTGGGATGACCCTCCAAAGCGGCACCACCAGAAAGACCGCTGCCATGACCGCCTCGCCGGTGTAGCGCCGGGCGTCGATCAAGACCAACGAGGCACCGATAAGCCCGAGAAGCAGCGCCGCTGCGAGCCAACCGACCCACCTTTGGGGTTGTCGCATTCGAGGCGCGATCATGCACACAGCCACGAGTGCCACGAGCCCGCCCGCGTGACTGTTTCCAGTCAGACCCGGGTAACGATCCACGCGGCCAAACGCGGTATACCGGCCCCCCTGCGAGCCAAGAATGTGAAACCCGCTGACGTCAGCGAGATTGACCACCGCGTCGAGAACAGCGAACCCCACGCATATCCATCCAATCGCGCGCAAAAGGTCCAGTCTCGCGTGGCTGAACAGCAGCAACACCGGGACGCCGACTTCAAGAAAATATAGGCCCCAGTCATTCGGGGTCGGCGCACGGCCAACGAAGGCCAACAAACCAAAAATCGCAAACCACAACCACGCGCCGACGAAAAGAAACGCGGCGAGTTTCCGCACTACGCCGTGCGGAATGCTGAATGTTGCGCGTGGCAGAAAACAAAGGCTGATCAGGCTCAGGCCTGCGGCAATCGCCATCGCGATAATCGGCGTCACCTGCGACGATTGCAAACCGAAGAAGGTGTGGGCGTAGAGCGAAAACACGACAGCGAATGCCGTCAGCCACGCAAGCGTCTTTTCGATCAGCGAAACACTCATGCGCCAAACATAGCTTCGGCCCGGTACCCGAGCCATCGATATCCCACGCCAGCACCCGCAGTGGGCCGACAGCCTGAAGGAGGGGCGATCCCGGGCGCCGGCAGGTCGATGACTAGGAGGTGACCCCCTTCACCACGTCGAAGCTGATCACCGGCGCGTCGGTGGCCGTGCCGCCTGTCGTGTAGAACGTCACGTTGAACGATCCGGCCCCCACGGCCGTCACCAGCAGCACATAGAGGTTCGTGCCCGATTTCTGGTTGAGGATGATCGTGTCGGTCGCGGCCACGGTGCTGTCCGTCACCGTGAACGTCGCCGCCGTCGCCGATCCGGCAGCGCTGAACATCGTGATCGCGCCGCTGGTCTTGTTCAGGGTGACGCCGGTAGTCCGGTTCGTGCCCTGCGCGACCGTACCGCCCGCGCCGGTAGCGTAGCCGATGCCCGTGGCGCCGGACGAGAGGATGCTGCCAGCGGCTGAGAAGGAGCCAGGCGTCGCCACCGCCGTCGCCGCAGCCGTCGCCGCCGTGGTGACGCTGAAGGCGTTGGCCGCGGCCAGGTTGTGCACGACGAAGACGCCGCCGTCCGCCGATGGCTGGACGCTCAGGCCCTGGAAGGCCGCGTAGCCGTTGGCCGCGTTGATGTTGAACGTCAGGGTGGTGAAGTTGTCGGAATAGCCCTGCACCGTCACGCCGTTGGCGTAGTTGGCCTGGCTGCTGGAGGCGGTCGCGTTCGTGGCGAAGTTGAAAAGCTGCGTGCCCGCGGCGTTCAGCACCGTGTTGACGTTCCCGTCCGTCACCGGCTGCAGATTGATCTGGTTGGACTGCACCAGGCCGGTGACGTTGAAGGTCGGCGTGCCCGTCGTGCCCATGGTGGCGACGACCGTGCCGTTTGCCTTCTCCATAGTCAGGATCGCGCCGTCCGACGCCGGCTTGATGACCTCGCCGAGGAAGTTGGCCACGCCGGTCGAGCTGATGATGCTCCACGTGCCCGTCGTGCTGTAGTCGAGCCAGTTCGACAGGTCGGTGAAGCCGAACAGGTTGCCCAGGTGGCCCTCGTTGCCCAGCTCGTAGCCGTTGCCGCCGTGGATGTCATAGGCGGCCGGCCCGATGCTCTCGCCCATGACCCGGGTGTTCACCCCGAAATCCAGCAGGTACATGCCCGCGAAGCCGGGGTTGATGAAGGTGGTGTTGGTCGAGTTCGCCGACACCTCGAGCACCGGGATCAGCGTGTGCGACCCGTGCGTGCCGTCGTTGTAGGTCGAGGGGAACGAGCCGCCGCCCTGCTCCCAGTCCGTGCCGATAGA
>CAIXWN010000172.1 GCA_903923135.1 uncultured Caulobacteraceae bacterium
CCCGCGGACACCGCCCCGGCCCCGGCGCCCGCGCCGGCCGCCAAGGCGCCCGCCGACGCGCCGGAGGGCCCCAAGGTGGTCTCGCTCGACCAGTTCCGCAAGAAATGACCGCGTGAGCGAGACCCTCCCCGAACGGGCCGCCGACGCCGCCCCCGTCTTCACCGACGAGGAGATCCTGCAGCGGTTCCTGCGCACCAGGAACCAGCCCACCGGCTCGCAGACCCTGGGCTTCCGGCTGGTCAGCGTCAGCCAGGCCGACCGCAGCGTCGAGGTGGCCTTCGACGCCCGGGCCGACCTGCTGCTCAACCCGATGAAGCAGATCCAGGGCGGCTATCTGTGCGCCATGCTCGACGAGTGCATGTCGGTGGCCTGCATGGTGGCCTCGGGCATGACCGCCGTGGCCCCCACCGCCGAGATGAAGACCAGCTTTTTCCGGCCGGCGAAGCCCGGGGCGCTGCGGGGGGTTGGCCGGGTGGTGCGCTGGGGCAAGACCATCGCCTTCACCGAGGGCGAGCTGTTCGACGCCGAGGGCCGGCTGCTGGCCAAGGCCACCGGCACGGCCGTGCCGACGCCGTTCAAGTCGTACAAATAGGCCATGGGCCGCAGAGGGGCCCGGCTGCCGGCCTGGCTCGCGGCGCTCGCCGCCGCCCTGACGACGGGCGCGGCGCCGGCGCGGGCGGCGGAGCCCCTGTCCGGCTGGGCGGCGGTGGTGGTGGCCGGCGACGACCAGGCCGCCCATGACGACACGCCCACAGAGGCCTTCGACAACGCTCGCCGCGACGTGGCCGCCGCCTTCGCCCGGCGCGGCTTCGCGGGCGCGAACATCGCGCAGTTCTCGCTGCATCCGGACCGCTACCCGGCCGACCACGCCGAGAAGACCGCCGTCGGTCCGATCCTGCTGCGCCTGCGGACCCTGGCGGCGGGCGCCCCGGCGGGCTGCCTGATCTATGTCACCTCGCACGGCTCGCCCGACGGGGTGGTGGTGGACGACCAGATCCTGCCGCCGCCGGTCATGGCCTCGCTGGCGCGCCACGCCTGCGGCGGGCGGCCCACGGCGGTGATCCTGTCGGCCTGTTTCTCGGGAGTGTTCCTGCCGGCCCTGGCCGCGCCCAACCGCCTGGTGTTCACCGCCGCGCGGCGCGACCGCTCCAGCTTCGGCTGCAGCGAGAACGACCGCTATCCCTTCTTCGACGGCTGCGTGATCGAGGATCTGCCGGCGGCGCGCGACTTCATCGACCTGGCCGGCCGGGTGAAGCGCTGCGTGGCGGCGCGGGAGGACAGCGAGGGGATGCGGCCGCGCTCGCACCCCCAGCTCTACGTCGGGCGCGGCTTCCGGGCCGCCGAGCCGCCCTTCGCCCGCCTCGCCGCGGCGCCCTAGGCCCCACCCGCGCGCACGGGCCATCTTGGCAATCGGCCCCCGTGTGGGCTTATAGGCGCGGTCGGAGCCGCGGTGCGCCCCGGCCATCGCAAGAGGGGGAACTGACACCATGACCAAGACCCGGACCGAGACCGACACCTTTGGCCCCGTGCAGGTGGCCGCCGACCGCTACTGGGGCGCCCAGGCCCAGCGCAGCCTGGCCAATTTCGACATCGGCTGGGAGAAGCAGCCCGCCCCGGTGGTGCGCGCCCTGGGCATCGTCAAGCGCGCCGCGGCCGAGACCAACATGGCCCTGGGCCGGCTGGACGCGAAGATCGGCGCCACCATCATCGCCGCCGCCCAGGAGGTGATCGAGGGCAAGCTCAACGACCATTTTCCCCTGGCGGTGTGGCAGACCGGGTCGGGCACCCAGTCGAACATGAACGCCAATGAGGTGATCTCCAACCGGGCCATCGAGATGCTGGGCGGGGTGATGGGCTCGAAGTCGCCGGTCCACCCCAACGACCACGTCAACATGAGCCAGTCGTCCAACGACACCTATCCCACCGCCATGCACGTGGCGGCCGCCGAGGAGGTGGTCCACCGGCTGATCCCGGCGCTGCAGACCCTGCGCAACGCCCTCAACGACAAGGCCCAGGCCTGGAAGGGCATCATCAAGATCGGCCGCACCCACACCCAGGACGCCACCCCCCTGACCCTCGGCCAGGAGTTCTCCGGCTACACCCAGCAGGTCGAGAACGGCATCGCCCGTATCGAGATGAC
>CAIXWN010000173.1 GCA_903923135.1 uncultured Caulobacteraceae bacterium
CCGCAGCCCGACGGCCCCAGAAGGGCGAAGAACTCGCCCTCCTCGATGGACAGAGAGACATTGTCCACCGCCAGCACCTTGCCGTAGCGCTTGGTGACGTTTTCGAACCGGATGATCGTCCTGGCGGCGGTCATTCAAAGGCCCTCCCCGGCTTCTAGCGTGGCCACTGCTCCGCCCGAAACGCGCAGGGCCAGAGCCGTCAGCGCCACGGTGAGCACGATGAGGATGGTCGAGGCGGCGTTCACCTCGGGCGTCACCGAGAAGCGCACCATCGAATAGACCTTTACCGGGAAGGTGGTGGTGTCCGGCCCGGAGGTGAAGAAAGTGATCACGAAGTCGTCGAGGCTGAGGGTGAAGGCCAGCAGGGCCCCCGCAAGCAGGCCCGGACGCATGTGCGGCACGATCACGTCCCAGAAGATCCGCCACTCCCCCGCGCCGAGATCCTTGGCCGCCTCCTCAAGTTCGCGGTTGAACGAGGCCAGCCGCCCACGGATCACGATGGCCACGAAGCTGAACGAAAAGGAGATGTGAGAAATGATGATCGCGCCCAGGTTGAGCGGCCAGATCAGGTCGGTGGGCCAGGGCATGATCTGGGTGAAGAACACAAGCATGGCCACACCCATGCAGATTTCCGGCACCACGATCGGCAGACCCAGGGCGCCCTCCAGCGCCGGCTTGCCCGGAAACCTGAACCGCCAGAGCAGCATAGCCGTCAGGGCGCCCAGGGCGACGCTGATCAGGGTCGACACCGCCGCGATGGTCAGGGAATTGCCGAAGGCGACGATCAGGTCGGAATCCTGAAAGGCGGCCCTGTACCAGTCCAGGGTGAATCCCCGCCAGACGATGTTGCGCTTCGAGGTATTGAAGCTGAACACCATCAGGGTGACCAGAGGCGCGTAGAGATAGATGACCACCGCCGCAAGCCAGGCGCGGATCGGCCAGCGCCGCAGGTACTCCAGCGGTCCGGGAGGCGATGAGGTTACCCGCCCGCTCACCGGTCGCGCTCCCGGCGGCCACGCGAGACGATCGCCTGCACGGCGATGGCGAGGAAGGTCATGTACATCAGCAGAAAGGAAAGCGCCGCGCCGAAGGGCCAGTCGTTGGCGGTCTTGAACTGCCGTTCGATCACATTGGCGATCATCTGGCTCGACGGCCCGCCGAGCAGATCGGGTGTCAGATAGGCGCCGATAGAGGGGATCAGGGTGACGAGAACACCGGAGACGATGCCCGGCATGGCCAGGGGGATCACCACCCTGCGGAAGGTGGTCAGGTGCCCCGCCCCCAGATCCAGGCTGGCCTCGAGCAGCGAACGGTCGAGGCGGTCAAGCGCGGCGTAGAGCGGCAGGACCATGAACGGCAGCTGCACATAGACCAGGCCGAAGACCACGGCGAAGTTGTTGTGCAGCAATTGCAGGGGCACGAAGGGCGCAAGAGGATGGCCGAACAGCGCCGTCAGGTCACCGAGGCCGTTCCACAGGAAGGCCAGTGTGAAGTTGATGTAGCCCTCGGTCCGCAACACCGCCATCAAGGCGTAGGTCCTGATCAGCAGGTTGGTCCAGAACGGCAGCATGATCAGCAGAAGCAGCCAGGCCTTCGCCTTCTCCGAAGCGAAGGTGATGGCGATGGCCACGGGAAAGCCCACCATCAGGCACAGAACCGTGGTCAGCAGGGCGAACCAGAACGACTTGAGAATGATGCCCAGATAGAGTGGCTTGATGGCGTGAACGTAGTTGCTGAATGTGCCGTTGACCGCGATCTCCGTGAGGCTCTTGTTCTCACCGAAGCTGTAGCCCCAGATCACCGCCAGCGGGATCAGGAAGAACGCCGCCAGCCAGAACACCGGCGGAGTGGCGAGGGCGGCGAACACCCCCTTGGCCTTGCGCCAGCTTTCATCCATGGCGTCGCCTCGTCCGGGTCACGCCGCGAAGATCCGGGTCACGGTTTCGTCGAAGAGATGCGCCCGCTCGAGCCCTTCGAAGTCGGCGTATTCGCACCGGGCCATCGCCGCCGACGGCGGAAAAATCACCGGATTGTCTCGGTATTCGGGCGGCATTAGCGCCAGGGCCGCCGCGTTGGGCGTGGGGTATTTGATGGTGTTGTACACCCCCGCC
Source organism: uncultured Caulobacteraceae bacterium (assembly GCA_903923135.1). GTDB lineage: Bacteria > Pseudomonadota > Alphaproteobacteria > Caulobacterales > Caulobacteraceae > Acaudatibacter > Acaudatibacter lapponiensis. Next base: position 2,112 of record CAIXWN010000173.1, read on the forward strand.
CCGGTCTTGCCGTCGAGCAGGAAGTTGATGAAGCGGTGGGCGTTGTCCGGGCGCGGCGCGCCCCGGGGGATACACAGGGAGTCCGAATTGATGATGCTGCCCTCGCGGGGCACCACGAAGTCCAGGTCCGGATCCTCGAGCATCACTTGGGCGATGTCGCCGTTGTACTCCATCACCAGGTCGACCTCGCCGGACAGGAGCAGATCCTGGCCTTCGTCGTGGTGGAATATCTTTATGTGCGGCTTCTGGCGAATGTACATCTCCGCCACGCGATCGATCACATCCAGAGGGATTCGGCGGACCGAATGGCCGAGGTACTTCGCGCCCAGCTCGATCATGTCGTCGGCCTCGGAGAAAACCCCGATACGACCGCTGTAGCGGTCGCTGTCCATAACCCATTTCCAGCTGTCCGGGACGCCGTTCACCTTCGACTTTCGATAGCCGATGCCCAGCACCAACCAGGTGTAGGGCATCGAAAACCGGCGCCCGCGATCGAACGGCGGATCGCGGAAGGCCGGCAGAAGGTTGGCGCGGTTGGGGATCTTGGCCAGGTCCAGAGGCATCAACAGATCGGCGATGCGAAACCGCGTCACATATTCGTTCGACGGCACGATCACGTCGAACCCGGGATTTCCGGCCTTCAGCTTCGCGAACAGCTCGTCGTTCGTGGCGAACAGGCTCATCTTCACGTTCACACCCGTCGCCGCCTTGAAATCGGCCAGAGTGGTTTTGCCGGTGTAGGTGTCCCAATTGTAGAGATTGAGCTTCAATTCCTCCCCGTTGGGGCCGACCGGCCCCTTCTGGGCGCAACCTTCCAGTCCGGAGAAGCTCAGGCCCGCCGCCGCCGCGCCCAGGCCGGACAGCAGAGAGCGGCGGTTCGTCCCGGGCGGGCTGGGGGAAAGGCGCATGGGCTGCAGCGTGGCCTCAGGCGTTCTTCAGGTACCAGTCGTAGTCGAGCGACGAGACCACTTCGTTGAAGCGGTCCTGTTCCGTGCGCTTGACCTTGCTGAACATGGTGACGAAACGATCGCCCAGATAGTCGCGCAGCAAGGCCGAGGCGTCGAAGTGATCGACCGCGGCGAACCAGTTGGCGGGGAGGCGGAGGTCCAGGGCCGCCGCCGCCGCGTAGCCGTCGCCGACCACCGCCGGGCCGGGATCGACGGCGTTGGCCATCCCGTAGTGCACGCCGGCGAGCAGCGTCGCCAGAGCCAGGTAGGGATTGGCGTCGGCGCCGGCAACGCGGTGCTCCACGTGGCGGCCCTTTGGCGGACCGGCCGGCACGCGCAGCGAAACCGTCCGGTTGTTCACGCCCCAGGTCGGAGCCACCGGCGCGTAGGAATTGGCGCGGAAGCGGCGATAGGAATTGGCGTTGGGCGCGAAGATGGCCATGGAGTCCGCCAGCAGGCTTTTCATGCCGCCAATGGCGTGCCTCAGCGCCGGCGTACCGGCCGGATCCTCGCTGGCGAAGATGTTCTCGCCCTCGGCGTTGTTGACGCTGACGTGGAGGTGCAATCCGTTGCCCGCCCGGTTCGAGAAGGGCTTGGCCATAAAGGTGGCCTCGGCGCCGTGCCGCACGGCGACCCCTTTGGCGATGCGCTTGTACATCAGCGCCTCATCGGCCGCCCGCACGGCGTCGGGACCATGCTTCAGGGTCAGTTCAAGCTGCCCCGGCGAATATTCCGAAATGGCCCCTTCAAGGGGCACACCCTGGACGTCCGCGGCCGCCCAAAGGTCGCGCAGGAAGGGCGCGAAATCCTCCAGTTCGCGCAGGCCGTAGACGCCATGCAACGTGGGCCTGTCGCCTCCGCCCTGCGCCCCGGCCAACTCGACGCCCCCAGCTGGCGTGCGACGAGGATCGATCAGATAGTACTCCAGTTCGCAGGCCACCACCGGAGTCAGGCCGTCGGCGGCGAACCGGTCCAGAACCCGGCGCAGCACGTGGCGCGGGTCCAGGTCGTTGGGCGTTCCGTCCAGTTCGTACATCGAGGTGATCACCTGGGCGACGTCGTCACCGAGCCAGGGCGCCTTGACCAAGGTTCCCGGCGCCGGACGCGCCAGGCGGTCGGCGTCACCGTCCTCCCAAACCAGGCCAGTGTCCTCACAGTCCTGGCCGGTAACGTCGCAGACAAGCACCGAACCGGGCAGGAAGCGGCCGTATTCATAGATCGCCATCAGTTCGTGCCGACGCAGGCGCTTGCCCCGCGGCACCCCTGAGAGGGCCGTGAACAGAATCTCGAAGAACTGCACCTCCGGATGGGCGTCCAGGAAGCGGCGCGCCTCGTCGGGGTGGGCGATGGGGTGGGAAAGGCTGGTCATCTGTGATCACTCTTCGGGCGCACGGGCGGGGGTGTCAAGGCGTAGCGCCCCGCCGCGACCTCGAATGAAGGGTTCTACTCGCGTGTGAAGTTCCGCGGCACCTTCGGATGGTCCCCCGCCCGGGTCCACAGGATGATCTCATTGCCCCAGGGGTCCGCGAAGGCCGAGTTGTAGCCGTTGAACTCGGCCCAGTAGTGGTTCCGCCAGAGAATCCGCGCGCCGCGTCGTGAAGCCTTGTCCAGAATGTCGCCGTCCGACTGGCCTTCGCCGACGAGGATCCATATCCGCGCCTTGCGACCATCCGGCGAGAGGTGGCGGGGCCCGACGCCCTCCGGGTCGGGATGCGGGCGGGCGTTGGACGCCTTGTGGATCCCAAGATGGAGATTGCCCACTTGGCTGTCTGACCCGTCCTTGTTGGGGAAAAATCCGCCCGGGATCAACCGGTGAAATAATCCACCCTTCCCACGCGGATCATCCTCCCAGCCCATGACCTCAGCGTAGAAGCGCGCCGCCGCGTCCGGATCGTCAGAGGTCAGATCGACGAAGATCAGGGTGTTTGGACTGGCCATGCTCGAACCTCAGCGCCTCCTCATATCAGTCGATGCTAGGCTCAGGGCCGCTCGGTGACCAGCGTCCCCGACCCTGGTTGCAAGCAAATCCTCACATGGCGAGCGGCAAGGCGCGATCAATCCAGGATGGCCCCCGCCATCAGGGTCTGGGTGATCGCCTGCAGATGTGGAGACGCCTCCGCCATCCTCTGGATCAGGCCCACATAGAGAAGGTCATTGACCGGATCGACCCAGAACCAGGTGCCCGCCGCGCCGTCCCACTGGTAGGTCCCCCTCCCCACTGGGATACCCGCCGCCACGGGGTCAGTGAACACCGCGCCGTCGAAGCCGTGGCCATATCCGGGCCGGATCTGCTGAAGTCCGATCCCGAAGCCCCCGGCGATGATCTCGTCCGAAAGGTGGTTGGACATCTGCAGGGCCAGCGCCGCCTCACTGACGATTCGCACCCCACCGAACTCGCCCCGGTTGAGGAGCATCTGGGCGAAACGGGCATAGTCGTGGGCCGTGGACACCAGACCACCGCCGCCCGACGCCATGCCGGGGGGGGCTTCGTACTCCGGCAGCAGCGGCTGTTCGACGGGCACGAGACCCCGGCTCTGGCTCATGCGATACACCGTCGCGCGGCGATGCTGCTTTTCCGGCGGCGTGTGGAAGGCGGTGTCGGTCATGCCAAGAGGACCGAAGATCCGTGATTGCATGAAATCGGGCAGGGTCTGGCCCGACAGTTTCTCGATGATGGCTCCCTGAAGATCCATAGACAGGCTGTAGAGCCACTGGGCGCCGGGCTGGTAGGCGAGCGGCGCCGTGGCCAGTTTCGCCGACATCTCGGCCAGGGTCGCAGAGCGCCAGACGCCCGCGGCCTGATAGATCAGGTCCACGGGGCTTTCGGGATTGAAGCCGTAGCTGAATCCTGCCGTGTGGGTCAGCAGTTCGCCCAGCGTGGGCGGATGGTGCGGCGCCTCCAGGACCGCGTCGCCGGCGCCGTTGCGCCCGGCCCAGACCTTGACGCCGGCGAATTCCGGCAGATGGCGTGAGATCGGGTCCTCGGGACGCCAGAGTCCCTCGTCATGAAGGATCATCATCGCCACCCCCGTCACCGGCTTCGTCATCGAAAAGATGCGGAACAGTGTGTCGATACTCAGCGGTTCGCCGCTGGCCAGATCCTTGGCGCCCATGGCGTTGGCGTGGACGATCTTGCCGTGACGGGCGACCAGGGTCACGGCTCCGGCCAGTTCGCCCCCGTCGATGAGTTTCACAATCGCTGCGTCGATCCGCGCCAGGCCGTCGCCCGACAGTCCCACCTCCTCCGGTCGCGCCGGCCCCAGATCACGCGCCATGGTCTCGTTTCCCCTGTTTCGAGAATCTTTGCGCGGCGCGACCGCCATGGCAACAGGATCTCAGATCCCCTCCTCGAAGAACTGCTTTACGTCGGCTTCAACGCCGGTCGTGTCGAGACCGTTCTCGGCAAGCCAGGCGTCGTTGTAGTAGGTGCTGCGGTAGCGCTCGCCCGAATCGCACAGCAGCGACACGACCGACCCGAAGTCTTTGTTGAAGGCCATCTCCCGCACCAGGGTCATGCACGCGACCAGGTTACAGCCGGTCGATCCACCGCACAGCCGGCCGATGTGCCGCGAGAGGGCCCTCGCGGCGCCGATGCTGGCGACATCAGCGACGGGATAGACCCTGTCGATCAGATCAGGGATGAACGAGGCCTCCAGCCGGGGCCGGCCGATCCCCTCGATCACCGAGGGCAGCCCCGCGACGCTGGTTATGCTGCGATCGGCAAGGTGGCGGTGGAACACGGAGGCCTCCGGATCGGCGAGGGCGATGCGCGTATCCAGCCGGCGATAACGCACATATCGCGCCAGCGTCGCCGATGTGCCGCCCGTGCCGGCGCCCACGACGATCCATTTTGGAGTGGCTGACGGCTCCGCCGCCATCTGGCTGAAGATGGACTGGGCGATGTTGTTGTTGCCGCGCCAGTCCGTCGCCCGCTCGGCGTAGGTGAACTGGTCCATGTAATGGCCACCCAGTTCAGTGGCCAGGCGGGCGCTTTCGCCATACATTTCAGCGGCGCTGTCGACGAAGTGCGCCTCCCCGCCCTGGAAAGTGATTTCCCTCACCTTCTCCTGGGACGTGCCCCGCGGCATCACGGCGATGAACCGCAGTCCCAGCATACGGGCAAAATAGGCTTCGGACACAGCCGTCGAACCACTGGAGGCCTCAACAATGGTGCTGCGCGGTCCGATCCAGCCGTTGCACAGGGCGTAGAGAAACAGTGAACGGGCGAGCCGGTGTTTCAGGCTGCCCGTCGGGTGGGTCGACTCGTCCTTCATGTACAGGGCGATGCGGGGCATGGCGGGCATGGGTATGTGCAGGAGGTGAGTGTCGGCCGAGCGGGCAAAATCCGCCTCAATCTTCTTCACCGCCTCGTCGACCCATTCCCGGCCGCGCCGCCCGAAATCCTGCATGTCCAACTGTCCGCCTGATGGTTCCGGGCGCGCAGCTAGCGCGGCCTCGACCGTGGCGCAAAGGTCAATCGAGACCGCGCGCGCCGAATCGTCAGGCCGAGGAGATGGCCGTCTGGATGTCGGCCACCCCGTGGCCAGCGAGTTCCTTGCCGATCTCCGCCATGAGCCGTGCAGACAGTTGCTTGTGATAGTGCCGACGCAGTTCGCCAAGGGTCCGTGGCGGAGCGACGATCACCAGTTCGGCGATCGCTCCGTCGAGCACCTGTCGGTTAAGAAAGTCCGCGACATCGAAGGCGAAGCCGGATTCCTCGCCTGATCGATCGGAACTGGTGGACGCGCCGTTCAGGTGCGGCGCCGGCGAGCCAACTCGAGCGACGCCGAGTTGCGGCGCTGGAAGCGCCTCAAGCTCGGGGCGCAGTTCGTCGCCGGCATTGCGGTAAAGATGGAGACTGCGGCCGTCGGCCACGGCGACGACGGCGCCTCTGGGAAGCTGCACGACATTTCTCCTCTGCAAACACCGACAGATCAGGCGTCTGTCCCCACGGGAACGCCCAGGGCGGGTCTTGGTTACCGGCCAAACCCGATTCAGTTGTGCTGGCCGACGGGCCGTTCGATCAGCCAGCGGCACGCCGGTCCGGCAAGAGAGCCGGTCGATCGATGAGACTGAGCGGACAGACGCGGCGGGGCGAGTCCGGCAGCGCCAACGCGGCGAGCCACTCCGCCTGCAGGTCGGCCTTGATCATTCAGCGCCCCAGCCCACGCCGGCCTGAAGCAGGACGTGCCTGGCCGACAGATCGGCTGTGCGCCAGGTGTTGCGGGCGAGCACTCCGAAGTCCTGCCCCTGTGTCAGCGGTGAGCCGCCGATGAGCACCAACTGTGCGTGGTCACGCGCCTCTCCTGGCGCGATGGGCGCCCGACGGGCCAGACGCGGTCCGCCCGATCGTTGCCCCCTCGGACATGGCCCCTCTGGCGGTCTCATTGAGAGCCGGAGACCACGGGGGCTCCAGAAGCCAGCCGGGCATCCGGTGGCCAAGATATCGGCGTTCGAGGGTCGGCTCAGCACGCCGGGGCTCGTCAGCGAGGGCGATCTGGCCGTGTTCGCCGAAGCGGGCGGCGACATCGACTTCGACGGCACGACCGAAACCGGCTTCGTCCGGGGCTCGGCGGTGAAGCTTCCCCACGACCGTTCTCTGGGTTTCATTCCGGACACAGCAGCCCTGAGGGTCTCGCCCAAGACGACGTGGGTATCGCCCGGCACCTCGCGCGAATGCGTCGGCCGGGCGTTTTGGAAGACTGGTCCGGATCGGTGTAGACAGGTCCAATGAGCGTCTGCGTGCTGGGTTCCATCAATCTCGATAACGTCTGCCGCGTGGCCCATATCCCGGTGGCGGGGGAGACCATACTGGCTAGCGGGCTGCAGCGTTTCGCCGGCGGCAAAGGCGCCAATCAGGCCGTCGCAGCGTCCGCCTGGGGGGCAACGGCCAGGCTGATCGGCGCCACCGGAACCGACGAGGCCGCAGCGTTCCTGCGCAAACATCTGCAGGGCGCGGGGGTGGATGTCTCCGCCGTGGCCGCTTTGGCGGAAACACCCAGCGGACAGGCCCATATCTGCGTCGCTGACAGCGGCGAAAACATGATCGTGGTTATCGGCGGCGCCAATCGCGGCGTGTCGGCGGAGCACGTGGCCGCCGCGGACCTGACGGGGGTGTCGGTCGTGCTGAGCCAGCTGGAGACGCCTATCACGGCGGTCAGCGCCCTGTTCGAGCGCGCCTCAGCGCTGGGCGCGCTGCGTATCCTTAACGCCGCCCCGGCAACGGTCGAGGGCTTAGAGCTGTTTGCGTTGGCCGACGTGATCGTCGTCAACCAGAGCGAACTGGCGTTGTACACGGGCGACGCATCGCCGGTCTCGGCTGCGGCCTCGGCGCCCCTGGCGAGGCAGTTGATCCGCCGGGCGGATCAGGCCGTGATCGTCACCCTGGGCGCCGGGGGCGCCATGGCGGTGACCGCCGGCGGACGCACGGTCGTCGATGGCCACACGGCCGCGGTCGTCGACACCACCGGTGCAGGAGACTGCTTCTGTGGTGTCCTGGGCGCGGTTCTTAGTCAGGGCCTTGATCTGCAGGAGGCCCTGCGTTGGGCCAACGGCGCCGCGGCGGTCTCGACGGAGCGGCCCGGCGCCTTCGCCCCCGCGAGCCTCCGCGCCGACACCTATGCCCGGCTGGGGAAATCATAGGGCCTCAGCCCAAGTCGCCGCCGCCCCAGGCCGCGACGATCTGGTCGGTGGTCACCAGGATGGCGCAGTTGATCTCAAGGGCCCTGAGGGCGGCCCGATGCAGGTCCGCCTCGTAGGCTGCGCACGCGTCACCGACCAGAAACAGGTGGTAGTCCAGCTGAAAGGCGTCGCGCACGGTGCTGTCGACACAGCACTCCGTGGTCAGGCCGCAGATCACCAGGGTGTCGATCCCGCGGCGGCGGAGCTGGGCGTCCAGATCCGTGCCGAAAAAGCCACTGTAGCGGGTCTTGGCCACGATCAGGTCGTCGGCGTCCGGGACTGGGCCTACGAACGCCGCGCCGGCCTCGCCCGCCCGACAGAGTCCGCCCCCAAGTTCACCCTGACCACGGCGACGAAGTCGTTCGGCCCAGGCCGCTGAGTCGCTGTCCGGGGCCGTCCGCAAGGCGACAAACACCAGCGCCGCGCCGGCGGCCCGGGCGGCGGACGCCAAGCGCCCGGCGGCGTCCAGCGCCGCAGAGGTCGCCGAAATGTCAACACCGGCTCGGCCAAGGGCGCCGTTCGGAGAGGCAAAATCGGCCTGCATGTCGACGATCAACAGCGCCGTGCGGCAGGGGTCGATCCAGTTCCCGAGGCCCATGTCGGCGGGACCGGTCACGCGAACACCCGACGCAGACCGGGCAGGATTTCATCGCCGAACATCCTCAGGCCCGTCACATAATCGGGAAAGATCAACATGACGCCGTCGAGCTCGCAATAGGAAAGGAAAGTCTCGATCTCGGCGGCGCATGTGGCAGGCGCACCGACGACGGTCTTGGTCATGAACGCGCCCTGGGCTTGGGCGACCGGAACGAGGCGTTCCGGGGGCACCCCCCAGCTCTTCAACATCTCGATCACCGCACCCATGTCGACACCATCGCGATAGGTCTCCGCCAGCGCCTCGGCTGCAGCGTCGGTGTCGGCGTGTATCACCGTGCACATCATGTAGGTGCGCGTCGTCAGGCCGGATTCGGCGGCGATCGTCTTGGCACGGCGGCTGGCGTCGCGGCGCTCCTGTTCGGTGCGGCCGCCGATGAAGCAGACATCCGCGGCGCGAACCGCGAAGCGAAGACCGCGGTCCGACATCCCGGCGCAGATCAGGTCCGGGCGTGGCCTCGATAGGGGCTTGGGGTCTGACACGCAGCCCTTCATCGTGAAGAAGCGGCCGTCGAAATCCACGGCATGCTCGGCCCACAGCCGCTTGACCACGGTTGTCCATTCCTCGGCCAACTCATAACGAGCGTCATGATCGAGGCTGTCATCCCAGGCGCCCATCTGGTCGAATTCCGCCTTGTAGGCCCCGGCGACGATGTTCAGCCCCGCCCGGCCGCCGCTGATATGATCCAGCGTCGTGATCATCTTGGCCGCCACAGCAGGGTTGTGCAGCAGGGTGTGAAGAGTCGCCCAGATCTTGATGCGCGAGGTCGCCTGGGCGATGCCGGCCATCATGGTCAGCGAGTCCATGGACGTGCCCCAGTGATCGGTGACCCCGCCGAAGCCGCGCCACTTGCTCATGGACATCACGAAGTCCAGGCCGGCCGCTTCGGCCGCGGTCGCCGCGCTCAGGTTCTGCCGCCAGAGCCCGTCGAGGGCCGGCGTGGCGCTGGAGATTATCCAGCCGCCATTGGCCACCGGCAGAAACACGCCGAACGCCTTCCGACCGCCGCTTGATATCGCAGGCGTCATCGCGACCGCCCGACCTGGGTCGGCGACCGCTGGCGGGCCCGGGCTGAGCGGGTGGTTCGGCATCCCTCTCCTGAGAAGTCGCTGTAAATCCGGACCGGACGCTACACCTCGTCCGGCTCATCGTCGATGGATGCTGAAATATCGGACGAATTCCGAATGCACGGCGCCGCAGACCGGTCCTCAGGCCAGGGACAGCCGTGGCGAGACCGCCGCATCGCCGCCCGGGCCGTTCACCGCACGCCGGACGTCGTCGGAGAACTCTCCCAGAGTCCGCAGTACGGCGGCGTGGGCGCGCTCGGGGTCCCGCATGGCGATACAATCGACGATCGCCAGGTGGCCGGCAATCTCGGCCTCCCGCTCAGCCTCGGTGTCAACGCCCATGGAATAGACCCAGAACCGCGTGGCTTTGTGCTGCAGCGGAATGAGGATTCTGGCCAAGGTGGCGTTTCGGCTGGCCCGCGCGATGGCCGCGTGGAACCGTTGATCCATGCCAACAAGGACCCGCGCGTCGCGCTCGCGGATCGCCTCTGCGGCGCCGTCGAACGCGCCGCGCAGGCGGCTGATGTCATCGGCTGTGGCGTTGAGCGCCGCCAGGGCCGCGCAATGCGGCTCGATCAGTCGCCTCGCCTCCACCGCCTGGCGGACCTCAAGCAGATCCAGCGGGGAGACCGTGGTGCCGGCGCGGGCGCGGCGGATGACCAGGCCCTCCAGAGCCAGCCGGCCCAGAGCCTCGCGCACGCCCGCGAGACCGGCGTTGTAGCGGCGCGTCAGGTCCTGTTCATCCAGGCGGCTCCCTGGAGCCAGTTCACCGAGAATCACGTCGAGGAGAATCTGTTCATAGACCTGCGACTTGAGCAGGTCCGGCGACCATTCGGGAAACGCGGTCCATTCGCCCGAACCCGCGCGACGCGGGGCCTTGCGGCGGTCGTTCAGGTGTTCGCTACTCATCGTCGACGGGTTCGCCGCTTTCTGAATCCGCCGTCGCCACAGGACCCTGGTCCGTCGGCGACGGCCGCCGGAAGTCCTGCAGGTTAGGAGGAAGTCGCGCTGAGCGCCAGCGCGGGTTGCGGCGATCGAGCGGCGGAGCGCCTAGCGTCGATGAGGCCCTGATAGAGCGCGAACAGGGCCGCGAAATGCGATTCCGCCGTGCCGGGCGGGGGCGCCGGGGGACGCTCACCCGGCGCCTCGATCGTCGTGAGCAGGTCAAGAATGGCCGCAGAGCACCCCGCCGCATCCCCGGTGGGATAGACCCTGGAAAGGCCCCGCCTCGCCAGGTCCGCGGCGCCGCCGGTGTCTGGCGACACCACCGCCAGGCCCGAGGCGATGGCCTCGGCGACCACCAGGCCATAGGTCTCGGCGCCCGAGCCATGCACGAGCATGTCGCCGCTGGCAAACAGGCTCGCCAGGCGCGCGCGGTCCTTGACGGCGCCGAGCATGTGCACATGTCCCGCCCGTCGCGCCCAGGTCTCGACACTGCTGCGAAGTGGTCCGTCGCCGATGATCACCAGACCCAGATCCGGTCGACTGGCGCGGGCCAACGACACCCCCTCGATTATGGTGCGCTGGCGCTTTTCGGGGTGCAGCCGGCCGACAGCCAACAGCAGGCGCCCGTCAGGCGACAAACCGCATGCCGCAAGCAGGGAGCGACGCAGATCTTCGTCCCGTCTATCCGGCGAGAAGATGCCCGCGTCGATGCCCAGCGGTACGGACACCGGGTGGTGGAGATGGAAGCTCTTCAGTCGTTCGGCGAGCCAGTCGCCGCCGGTTACCGTCACGTCGAAACGCTCGCTCAGGCGACGGACATAGGACCAGTACGCGCCAAACAGATGATCTATCGTTGGCCTTGAAAGGAAGCCTCCGAGCAGGGTGTAGGGATATCCGGCTATGAAATCCTGGTGAAAAACCAGGGACTTGACCGCTTTCCCAGCCCAATGCCCCGCCAGCCAGCCGCCCCGCCAGGGCGAGGACCCCTCCACCACATCCGGCGCCTCTACGTCCAGCACCCGCCAGACCTCCTCGCCGCCGAAGAACATGTGGTAGTTGGCGTCGAACGGCATGCCCGGACTTTTCACCCAGACAATCCTGCCGCCCCGGCGCTCCTCGGTTCGGCTCTCAGCCCCCGGCGCGACCACCACGATCTCGTGACCCCAGCGCGCCGCCATTTCAAGCTTCTGCCGGACATAGCTGGCGACCCCGCCGCCGGTCTCGGAGTAGAAGCCCGAAACATCCGCGATTTTCATGACGCCTCATAGGAGATGGGATCGTTCCGCCGCCGGCTTCCCGGGTGACAACCCGGCGCGCGCAACAGGATCAGTGGCGCAGTCATGTCCCCGCAAGCGCCTGGTAGCGGGCGAGCAGACCGCCCATCGCCTCGTCCCAGGAAAAAAGCAGGCTGCGCGTCCGGGCGGCCGCGCCCATGCGCGACCGCAACTCCGCGTCGACGCTCAGGCGGGCGGCCGCGGCGTACAGGGCTTCGTCATCGCCCACTTCAGCGAGAAAGCCGGTGACCCCCGGATCGACCAGCGAACGGCTGCCGGTGGCGTTGGCACAGACGGTGGGCAGCCCCGAGGCCATGGCCTCGAGAGTCACGTTGCCGAAGGTTTCAGTGTCACTGGGAAACAGGAACACGTCCGAACTGGCGTAGGCCATCGCCAGGGCGTCGCCCGAGAGAAACCCCTCGAACAGGGCGTCCGGCGCTGCCTGTTCCAGAAAAGCGCGTTCCGGACCGTCGCCGACGAAAAGCGCCCGGTGCCGGACACCTTCCGCCTTGAGGCGACCAAGCACCGCCGCCACCTCGGCCACCCGCTTTTCCTTCACCAGACGCGAGATAAAGGCGATAACCACCTCGTCCGGCTCCACGCCCCGTTCAGCGCGCCAAGCGGCCGAGCGTGCGCCAGGATGAAAGCGGTCGGTGTCCACACCGCGCGGCCAGAGGCGGATATCCCCGGTCACACCATCCGCCCGCAGCACATCGATCATCGAGTCGGACGGCACATAGATCTCACGGCAAGAGTCGTAGAACGCCCGGATCACACCGGTCAGCGCCGGCGTGAGGAAATCCAGACCGTAGTACTTCAGATAGGTCTCGAAGCGGGTGTGGTAGGAGGCGACGATCGGCCAACCCATCTTCTGGCCCAGGCGCAGAGCCGCATGGCCAAGCAGATCCGGCGTTGCAATGTGAAGGATATCAGGACGGAAGGCCAGCAACCGGTCCCGGGGCGTCCGCGGAAGGCCGAGCGCCGCCCGATATTCGCCGCGCCCCGGAGCGGCGATCGACCAGACCGGAACCACCTCGCCCTTGTGAGCGAAGGCTGGCGTCCTGCCGACCGGTGCGAACACGAGCACCTCTGCGCCGCGCGACTCCAGGAAGCCGACCATACGGTTCAGCGTCAGCGCCACGCCGTCCTGGATATAGTTGTAGGAGCCGGTCACCAGGGCGACGCGCAGCGGTCGCTCCGACACCGGCCGGGAGGGCGACTCGATATCCGACGGCAGGGCGTCAGCGACAGCCATTCACGCCCCTCTCTGGCGGTATCCGACACGCCACTCGTTCGTACGAGAGGCCAGACGGCGTCCGCTATAGGCGATTGTCCGGGAATTTGCCCAGACGATTCCCTCGAGGACCGGGCCGACCCCGTTCAGAGTCGGCCCAGACCCCCGAACCGTCCCTAGGACAGATGCTTGGCGAGGTGCTTGTTCATCTCGAACATGTTGACACTGTCCTTGCCGTCGAAAATTGGGCGGAGCTTGTCGTCCGAAATGATTTCGCGCTTGTTGGCCGGATTCTGAAGGTTGTGCTGCTTGATGTAAGCCCACATTTTCGAAACGACTTCACCGCGCGAGAGCTTTGCGGAACCGACGACGCCCGCCAGGGCCGCCGAAGGTTGCAGAACGGCTTGCAACCCGTTTGGTTTTTTTGGAGCGGTGTCCGTCATCTTTTTTTCCATAACCTCCCTGTATGGCACCCGCGCACACTCTGCAGGGTGATTCCGCGACAATGGCGTTTTCTCGGACAAAGCCAAGCCTCGTTCTGTGCAAAATTCGACCGTGCGCTCCCTAATTCGCGGGCCAAAACCTGCAACGCCATCCGGTTTCGGCGTGTTGAACCGATTCCAAGGCAGCTGCGCAGGATTCCGATGCGGGCCCGGGACCCGATTAACCAAGCTGTCCGTCCCCCACGTTCAAATCGCCGCGCCCGGCTGGTCCAAGCGCGGTGCTGACGAGGATCACGCCCCGACCAGCGCCGACGGGTTCGGTCGCCCTCAGGCGCGGGCGTCGGCGTTGTCGACGATCGCCAAAAGGCGATGGTCGGCCGCCTTGCGGACCACCACATCGGCTTCGGCCCGCACAGGCTCGATGTGCGCGGTCAGGTTGGGCAGGTTGACCTGGCCCCAGACCATCGCTGCGAGAGCGGCGACCGCGTCCCGCTCCATCTCCCGGAAACGAGCATAGAAGGAGTGGCTGTCCTGCCGGCCAAGTTCCCAGAACTCGAGAAACCTGGCCACGTACCAGACCTTCTGATCGGCCTGATCGGCGTCAAGATAGACCAGGGCGTCCAGCGGTACCTGGCGGTCCAGACCCAGACCCTCGACGATCAGCACGTCCGGTCTGGCGATGGTTCGCGCCAGACCCGGATCGACATCGTAAAGGCTATGGGAGTAGCCGGGGATAAGGGTCGGTCCCAGGCGGGCCTGACGCAGAGCGCCATTGAGCGCCGGCCTGTCATAGGTCTCCGGAAAGCCCTTACGCTCAAGCACGCCCCGTTGCGAAAGCGTGGCGTTAGATAACAGGAAGCCGTCCGTGCCGATTCGCTCCACCTGGGGACGGCCCGGCAGGACGGCCAGTTCCCCGGCCAACGCAGTCGCCAGCGTGCTCTTGCCACACGCGACGCCACCGGTCAGGCCGATCACGAGGGTGGAGGAGTCCCGCTTGCGCCTCCAGAGCGTTAGGGCGAGATCGGTCACACTCGGCACGTCAGATCGATGTCCTCTGGGCTGGCCCGCAGCCTGGATGCGCCCGCAGCTTTCCCTCTGGTCGCGTGACATGGCAATGGCGTTTTCGCGTTAGACCGCCTCTATGAACCGCCCTTCGCCGAGCGGGCGCGCAGGGCCTCCGAGATCTCGGCATGGCGCTTTCGGTCGATGCGGTAGAGGAACAGGATGCAGGTGGCCGCAGCCGACACCACCGCCGCGGTCGGGCCGGTCGCCCAGGTCAGATTGCTGAGCATCGCCGGCGACAGCTGCGTTGTCGCCCCCGCGACGGCCGCCATCTTCGGAAAGTGGATCGCGTCGAGCGCCAGGCCCGCCAGCAGCGCTCCCATTCCGGTGGCCGCCTTCCCCGCGAACCCGAGGCCGGCGAAATACAGGCCTTCGCGGCGAGCGCCGAACAGGAAATCATGCTCGTCGGCGGCGTCGGCCATCATGGAACCGATGGAAATTCCCGTGATCGTCAGTCCGACGCCGGCCATCACGCTGTTGAGACCGAGAGGCAGCACCGTGGCCGCACCGGTCGGTGTGAACAGTCCAAGGGCGCGAAGGCTGGAGAGGCCGCCCTGGGCCAGGCAGAACATCAACAGGCCCAGGATGACCACCGCCTTCTTCTCCAGACGGCGGGCCAGAACCGGGGCCACCGGCACGCCGAGGATCAGGCCGACGAACAGGCAAAGGGTGATGAACAGGATCTGTTCGGAGCTGATCCGCCAGACAAAGACGTTCATGTACTGGCCCAGGCTCGCCGCCAGACCCTGCGCCGCATAGAACAGCACCGAACAGGAAAACATCACCCTGAATGACGGATTGCGGAATATCTCCCGCAGTTCGTCGAACAGCCGCCGGTGAAACGCGCCGCTGTCCGGCGCGCTGACCGCCAGACCGCCGGCGAACCGGCGAACTCCCAGCACCGCCACCATCCCCCCAGCAACGATCAACGCCGCGGCGGACCAGGCGAGGGGAGCGTAGCCCTCCGCGTGCCTCAGGCCGACCTTGCCGCCCAGAAAGACTCCGTACCCCAGAATGAGGACAGCCAGCGGTCCGAAGATCGAGAACACCGTGCGGTAGGCCACAACGCTGGAGCGCTCGGCGTAGTCGGTCGACAACTCCGCGCCCAGGGCCAGAAACGGCACTTGGAAGGTAGAGACCGCGAAGCGCATCACCAGCGACATCGTCACCAGCCAGGCGAACAGGCCGGGCGTGGAAAGGCCCGCCGGGGGAGAGAACACCAGACCCAGGCCCAGGGCGACAAGAGGCGCGCCGACAAACATGAACGGCACCCGGCGCCCCCACCGCGACCGGGCATTGTCGGAGAGGGATCCCAGCAGCGGATCAGCGATGGCGTCGATGACCAGGCTGATCGCCGTCGCCGCGCCCACCAGCGAACCCGGCAGGCCGAGGATGGCGGTGTAGTAGAAGAACAGAAAGGTGCTGAAGACCGTCGAACTGACGCTCTCCACCAACTGGCCGGCCCCGGCGTTGGCCTTGATACCGACCGTGAGCCGCATGGGCGCAACCGCAACCGCGTCGTCGACTGACGAGACAAGGTCGGTGGGGGTGACAGCGGTCATACAGCCTCTCCGGTGATCACGACGCTCCGGTCTCCCGACGGAGGATTGCCGCGCCGTACGGGGGGAGATTCACCGCGGCCGAGATGATGCTGGCCCCCTGAAGGGTCATCGCCGGCGCCCAGCCGGCGTCCACGGGGATGCTGGCCTCCTGGCCGGCCAGTTCGAACAGACAGAAAAGGCGCGTCTCACCCTGGCCGCGCTCGAAGGCGAGCAACCCGGGGGGCGCGGAGACAACGACGGCCCTGCCGTGGCGCAGCGCGGGCAGCGCGCGGCGCAGCGCGATCAGCCGTCGGGTGACGCCGAGTGTGGACGCCGGATCGGCTTCCTGGCGGGACACGGCCAACGGCTTGTGATCTTCGTCGACAGGCAGCCATGTCTCCGCCCCGGCGGAGAAGCCGGCGGACGCCCCCTCAGGCGTCCAGGGCATAGGCGTGCGGGCGCCGTCACGGCCTGACCCGCCCGTGTAAGCCGCGATGGCGAAAGGATCGCGAAGTTTCTCCAAGGGCACCCGCGCCTGCGGAAGCGCCAGTTCCTCGCCCTGATAGAGGAAAATCGTGCCCCGCAGGCAGATCAGCACCGCCAGCAACACCTCGGCGTGCGCGCCCCCCCCGGCCGCGGCGAGCCGGGATGCGACCCGGTCAACATCGTGATTGCCCAGCGACCAGGATGGCCATCCCGCTGCCCCTGACCACGCCGTCAACGCCTCCGCGAACAGGGCCGGCGAGGCCTCCGAAGCGTACAACAGGAAGAAACTGTAGGCGGTGTGCAACCGATGTGGCGGCGCGGTGTACTCCTGCTGCCGCTCGAGCATGGCCTCGTCGAACACCTCGCCCACCATCATGCGGGCGTCGTAGCTGTCGGTCAGGGCGCGCAGCCGGCCCAGGAATTCAAGCGCCTCTGGGCGGGACTTGTCGTAGAGGTGACGCTGAAACCGCGTGGTCATCAGCGGTGGGTGATCGTAGAGCGCCACCGGGTTGTCTCTCAGGGCGCGGTCGTGAAAGATGTAATTGATGACATCGAGGCGGAAGCCATCCACCCCACGGTCCAGCCAAAACCTGGCGACCTTCAGGATCTCGTCCTGAACCTCTGGATTCCAGTAATTCAGGTCCGGCTGCTCACTCAGGAAGTTGTGCAGGTAGTACTGTCGGCGGCGGGGATTCCAAGTCCACGACGGACCGCCGAACGAGGCCTGCCAGTTGTTCGGCGGCGCGCCGTCGGGCCGCGCGTCGACCCAGACGTACCAGTCGGATCGGGGATTTTCCCGCGAGGCCGAACTCTCCACGAACCAGGGATGCTGGTTCGAGGTGTGGGACCACACCTGATCGATGATCACCTTCAGTCCCAGGGCATGAGCCCTGACGAGAACCGCGTCGAAGTCCGCCAGAGATCCGAACAGGGGGTCGACGTCGCAGTAGTCGCTGACGTCGTAGCCGTAGTCCTTCATCGGCGAACGGAAGAAGGGCGAGAGCCAGACACCGTCGACGCCGAGGCTCGCGACATAGTCCAGCTTTTCCAGGACGCCCGGAAGATCGCCGACGCCGTCTCCGTCGGTGTCTCGGAAGCTGCGTGGATAGATCTGATAGATGACGGCGCCGCGCCACCAGTCTTCGACCGGCGTCCGGGTTTCCGCTTCGGCCGCCGCTGCGCCCATCACCCTTGGTCCTCACCCCTGGCCGCCTTGACGGCGGTTCCAAGGGGCGAGCCTAGCAGCATCCTCTTGGACTAAGGAAGGCCCGTCGCGCCGCAGGGCGCATGGCGACGACCGAGGCCCTTGCCTTTCCGCCGGGAATGGGTTCGAGACGGATTCAAAAGCCGTCATCGCCCCTCAGAGGATCCGCCGTTCATGGACAGAACCCTTCCCCAGCCCACGCCGGAGACCCAGCATTTCTGGGATGGCTGCAAGGTCGGCGAGCTTCGCCTGCAGCGGTGCACCGCCTGCCGGGAAAGCTATTTTCCGCCTCGCCCCTTCTGTCCGGCCTGCGGATCGCGCGCCGTGGAAATCTACCCCGCCAGTGGCAAGGCCACACTGTACAGCTTCGTGATCAATCACCGGCCACGTCCGGACATGGGAGCCGAGCCGCATTCCATCGCGGTAGTGGCCCTGGCGGAAGGTCCGCGGATGATGACTAACATCGTCGGCTGCCCCCAGACTCCGGAGGCGCTGCAGTTGGATATGCCCCTGGAAGTGACCTTCGAAACCTTCGGGGCCATCGCCCTGCCCTTCTTCAAGCCTGCGGGAGCCTGAGACCATGAAACCCCGCTCAATCGCCGTTGTCGGCGCCGCCGAGACCACTCGCCTGGGTCGTATTCCCGACATGTCGGTCATCGGCCTGCACGCCGACGCGGCTCTGAACGCCCTGGCCGATGCCGGGCTCACCGCCAAGGACATCGATGGCGTCGCCACCGCCGGGGAAAGCCCGGTGGCCATTGCCCACTATCTGGGCATCACCCCGACGTGGGCAGACGGCACCGCCGTCGGCGGCTGCTCGTTCATGCTACACGTCCGGCACGCCGCGGCGGCGATCAATGAGGGTCTGTGCAAGACGGTGCTGATCACCCATGGCGAAAGCGGTCGATCGCGGGTCGGTTCCGGCGGGTTCGGCCGCGCGCCATCCAGCCTGATGGGCCAGTTCGAAATGCCCTTCGGCGTCACCTCTCCTCCGACCATGTTCACCATCCCGGTGATGCGCTACCTCAAGGCGCGCGGCTACACTGAGGAAGACTTGGCCACGGTGGCGGTTATCCAGCGGGAGTGGGCGGCGCTGAACCCACGCGCCAGCTTCAAGGACCCGATCACCGTCGACGATGTGTTGAATTCGCCCATGATCGCATGGCCGTTTCGCATGCTGATGTGCTGCCTGGTCACCGACGGAGGCGGCGCCCTGATTCTCACCAGCGCCGACCGGGCAAAGGATTTCCCCCAGAAACCCGTCTACATCCTGGGTACGGGTGAGAGTGTGGAGACGCCCATGGTGAGCCAGATGGAAGACTTCACCAGTTCTAGGGCCTTTCGAGTGTCCGGCCGCAAGGCGTTCGATGAGGCTGGTATTTCCCCCGCCGATGTCGATCACCTGATGATCTATGACGCCTTCGCCCATCTGCCGCTCTACGGGCTGGAGGATCTTGGCTTCTGCAAGCCGGGCGAGGCGGCGGGCTTCATCCGCGACCGCAACACCGCGCCGGGCGGCGTGCTGCCCCTGAACACCAATGGCGGCGGGCTGTCTTATATGCACTCGGGCATGTACGGCATGTATGCTCTGCAGGAGAGCGTCCGTCAGATGCGCGGGATCGCTCCGGCGCAGGCGCCGGGCGCGAAGATCGCCGTCAGCCATGGCGTGGGCGGCATGTTCGCGGCCTCCGGCACAGTCATCTTCGGCAACGAATCCTAGACCCAGAGGGGGCCCGCCAGCATGGTTACCGTCTACGAACATCCGCTCTCGCCCTACGCTCAGAAGGTGAAGATCGCCCTGCGGGAAAAGGGCGTCGCCTTCGATCTGGCCCTGCCGGGCGGGCTCGGCGCCGGCGGCGCCGCTGGCGACTTCGTGCGGGCCAATCCTCGCGCCGAGGTGCCCGTTCTTATTGACGGCGACACCGAGATCTTCGATTCCACAATCATCCTCGAATACATCGAAGACCGATGGCCAAGCCCGGCCCTGCTTCCGGCCACACCGGCCGCCAGGGCCCGTGTGCGGATGATCGAAGAGGTGATGGACACCCACTTCGAGGCAATCACCTGGGGACTGGGCGAGATCGGCTGGTTCAAGCGGGCCACCGGCGATTTGGCCGAGACCCTGCTGGCGAACGCGGCGCGACAGATACAAGGCTACTACGCCTGGCTTGAAGGCAAACTGGGCGACTCTCCATGGTTCAACGGCGAGTCCTTCGGCTGGGGTGACCTGTGCGTGGCGCCCTATGTCGCCGGAGCCATCAGCATGGGCAACCGCCCGGCCGAAGGTTCGGTGCTCTCCGCCTGGTTCAAACGCGTGATGGCCCGTCCAGCCGTGTCACAGACCGTCGGTGAGGCCATGGCCTTCGACCGCGGTTCCTCGAACGTGGCCGAGGCAGTCGCCCTGGGCCTGTTCAAGCGCGAATATCGCGACCACCGCCTGGAATGGATGATCAAGTCGGGGGGGCTCGAGGTGGTTGTGAAAGGCCTTCAGGCCGGAAACATCCGCTTCACCGAAACGTTCGGCTGATCTGTCGCGAAGACCCGAGGCCCGACCGCCTGTCAGCCGGGTCTTCTTCGCCAAGATCGCAAAGCCCTGGAGATCGGCCGCCTGCCGGCGCGGCGGCAGGCTAGAGCATTCGCCGCCTAAGCTGCAACGTATCCGTCATGGCGTAGGTAGTTGGCGCACTCCTCTGGCGTGAAGGCCTCAAGGACCTGGCCGATGCGGTCCCACAGAGCGCCGACGGTTCTCTCGGCGGCCTTTCGCAG
>CAIXWN010000174.1 GCA_903923135.1 uncultured Caulobacteraceae bacterium
TGCATCTCCTTGGCCACGTTGGGGCCGCCGTAGTCGACCAGCACCCGTCGCTGCGCGGCCACCGGCGCGGCGCCCGCGCGGGGATCGGCCGCCAGGGCGTCGGCGCGCGCCGACAGCGCCGCGGCGCTCACCTTGAGGTTGATGAACCCCGGTCCGGCGATTTCCACCGAGGCGATGTCGGGATTGTCGCCGAGGGCCCCGGCCACCGCCGCGGCGATCTCGCGCGGGTTGCGCCGCGCGGCCTTCGCCGCGGCCAGGGCGCCGTTGCACTGGAAATCGGCCAGGTCTGGCCGGGCGGAGGACGTGACCCGGCCATTTTCGCCGGGCAGCCCTAGCGAGACGAAAGCGGCGGCCACCGCTTCGCCCAGGCCCGAGGCCAGATCGCTCATGGCTGGGCGGTTGAGGCCTGGGGCGTCTGCCCGGCGTTGGGACGGAACCGCTTTCCGTCACGGTTGAAGGCGGCGAGCTCTGGCGTCACCTCGAAACCCACCAGAATCTCGAAATTCGCCCCGCTCACATTGGCGTCCTTGCGGGGGATGACGATCCTGGAGATGTTCTCGGTCGCATAGACACGGTCCTGTCCGGCCGGGAACGACACGGGCAGGTCGAAGGTGGTCTTTTCCAGCACCGCATGGTTGCGGTCGGTCACCGCCACCCAGTAGCGATAGGTGCGGCTGCGCCCCTCCGCCTGCGGCCCGCGACCCAGTTCGAACAGCACCCGCGCCTGCACGGTGATCGGCTGGTCGGACTTGTAGGCGCAGACCGACGAGATGTTCTGAATCTCGCCGCTGTAGCGCACGGCGGCCGAGCCCTGGACGTTGTCCTTGAAGTCGATGTAGCGCGCCGCGTCGTAGAGGACCTTCACATAGGGGCAGGGCCCGGCGTTCTTCAGCTGCGGCAGGGGCGTATTGAGGTTGCCGAACTCCTGCTCCCGCTTCCGGCGCTTGGCGTCGTCCTGGTCCTGCTCCTGACCGCCGCCGCCGCCCCGGCCGCCGCCCATCTGGGCGTGGGTGGGCAGGGCGTACAGCAGCGAGAGGCTGGCGCAGGCGGTGAAGAGCAGGGAACGGATACGGGGCATGGACTGTCCGGGGCGGGGCCGGCCGGGATCGGGCCTGGGCCATCTAGGCAGCGTGATAGCGGCATATCCGGGGCGCCGCAACGAAGGGCTGCTTGACGGTGGGCCCGGCCTCGCGGATCAGGGGGGATGGCCGTCTACACCGACATCACCGACGCGGAGCTCGAGGCCTTTCTCGGCGACTATGACGTCGGGACGCCCCTGGCCTTCAAGGGCATCGCCGAAGGGGTGGAGAACTCCAACTTCATGCTGGAGACCACCGCCGGGCGGTTCATCCTCACCGTGTATGAGCGGCGGGTGAAGGCCGAGGACCTGCCCTTCTTCCTGGGCCTGATGCAGTGGCTGGCGGCGCAGGGCTATCCCAGCGCCGCGCCGATCGCCGACCGGTCCGGGGCCCTGCTGCGTACCCTGCGCGGCAAGCCCGCGGCCCTGGTCGCCTTCCTGCCCGGCCTGTCGGTGCGCCGCCCCACCGTCGCCCACTGCCTGGAGGCCGGGGAGGGCCTGGCCTGGCTGCATCTGGCCGCGAACGGCTTCCCGGGCCGCCGGGTCAACCGCCTGGGGCACGCGGCCTGGGGCGAGCTCTTCGCCCCCCTCGGCCCCGCCGCCGACGCCCTCAAGCCCGGCCTGGCCGAGGTCATCCGCAGCGACCTGGCCCGGTTCGCCGAACGTTGGCCCTCCAGCCTGCCCGAAGGCATCGTCCACGCAGACTATTTCCCCGACAACGTCTTCTTCATCGACGGGCGGTTCGGGGCCACTATCGACTTCTACTTCGCCGCCTGGGACCAGTTGGCCTATGACATCGGCGCAGCGGTGAACGCCTGGTGCTTCGAGGCCGACGGGAGCTTCAACCTCACCCGCGCCCAGGCCTTCCTGGAGGGCTACGAGCGGCGACGCAAGCTGTCGGCCGCCGAAAAGGCGGCCCTGCCCGTACTGGCCCACGGCGCGGCCCTGCGCTTCTTCCTCACCCGCCTGCACGACTGGGACGCCACCCCGGCCGGCGCCCTGGTCCGGCCGAAGGACCCCCTGGAGTACGAACGCAAGATGGCCGTCCACCGCGAGGGCCTGCCGGGCTTCGGATCCTGGTCATGACGACGGCGGTGGTCATCTACACCGACGGGTCCTGCCGCGGGAATCCGGGCCCGGGCGGCTGGGGCGCGATCCTGATGACGGGCGCCCATGAACGTGAGATCTGGGGCGGCGAGCCGGCCACCACCAACAACCGCATGGAGCTGACCGCCGCCATCGAGGCGCTGGACGCCCTCAAGCGTCCCTGTCACGTCGAGCTGCACACCGACAGCCAGTACGTCAGGAACGGCATCACCCAGTGGCTGTCATTGTGGAAGGCCCGCGGCTGGCGGACCATGTCTAAGGGCGCGGTGAAGAACGAGGACCTGTGGCGGCGGCTGGACGAGGCCCGCCTGCGCCACACTGTCGACTGGCGGTGGGTGAAGGGCCATGCTGGCCATGAAATGAACGAACGCGCTGACAGATTGGCGCGTCGTGGCCTGGAAGAGACCGAGGCGGCGCTCAGGCGGTCCTGAAAGCGCCGCCTGATGTCCGGGCTTGTCCGGCTGCTACTCCGCGGCGGCCGGCGTCGGCTCACGCGGCGTGACCAGCCGTCCGAGCCTCGGCATGATCCACTGCTCGAAGTCGTCGATGAACTCATAGACGACCGGCACCAGCAGCAGCGACAGAACCGTCGAGGTCATCAGCCCGCCAATGACCGCCACGGCCATGGGCTGGCGGAACTCCGAACCCTTGCCCAGCGTCAGGGCGGTGGGCAGCATGCCCGCCGCCATGGCCATGGTGGTCATCACGATCGGCCTGGCCCGCTCTCGGCACGCCTCCAGAAGAGAGGCGCGTTGCGACGCGCCGGCCCGCTCGCGCTCGATGGCGTATTCCACCAGCAGGATAGAGTTCTTCGCCGCCAGACCCATCAGCATCAGGAAGCCGATCAGCGAGGGAATCGACAGGGACAGATCGGAGACCAGCAGGGCCAGCAGGGCGCCGCCGATAGCCGTCGGCAGGGCCGACAAGATGACGAACGGTTTGAAAAAGCTGCCAAAAAGCAGGACCATGACCGCGTAGACCAGCCCTACGGCCGAAAGGATCGCGATGGCGAACCCGCCGAAAAGCTGGGCGTAGGCCTTCTCCTGGCCCTGGTTGGCAATGCCCACGCCCGGCGGCAGCTTCTGCATGATCGACAGCTTGTGGACCCGGGCGATGGCGTCGCCGACCTGGGTGTCACCGGTGGTGTCGGCCATCATGGTGATGTTGCGCTTGCGATCGAAGCGGTTGATCTGGCCGGGACCGGCCTGGAAATAGACGTCGGCGACGCTGTCGAGCGTGGTGACCCCGCCGCTGGCCGTGGGCAGGCGCATGTTGCGGATCACCGAGAGGTCCGTTCGGTCAGGCGCCGCGAGCCGCACGCGGATGGGAATCCGCCGCTCCCCGTCGTCCATCTTGGAGACGTTGGCATCGATGTCGCCGAGCGTGGCGATCCGTGCGGCCTGGGAGATCGTCGTCACCGCGACGCCGAGGCGGGCCGCCTCGTCCGCCCGCGGCTTGACCACAAGTTCGGGGCTGCTCGGCGGCGTGGCCGGCCTTGGGTCGGCCAGCCCCTCGACGGTTCGCATCTGCCTCTGGAGTTCCAGGGCCGTGTTCTCCAACCCCACGCCGGTCTCGCTGGTCAGGATGACCTGCACGCCGCCGGCCCCGAAACCGGAGATGTCGAAGGAGAGGCGCGCGTCGGGGATCGCCCTCAGCAGGGGCCGCAGGCGATCGCGAATCTGCGTCGCCTTGGCCTTGTGGTCCGGCTTCATGACCACGACCACGGCGCCGTTGGTCACCCCCGAGGTGTTGACGAATCCGCCAGGTCCGCCTGAAATTCCACCGCCGCCCACCTGGGCGAACACCGTGGCGGTTTCCGGCTGCTGTTTCAGCAGGGCGTCAACCCGGTCGATCGTCTTGCGCATATCGGCCAGCGTCGAGCCGGGCGGCCCCTCGATGTTGATGTAGTAGTAGTTCGGGTTGGCCTCCGGCTGGACGCCCTTCTTGAGCGGCACCGCCAGGGAGACCGAAAGGACGAAAATTACGCCGCCGATGATCACCGACAGGATCCGGTGATCCAGGGCCCAGGTCAGGGATGTCGTATAGAATCGAGGAAGCGGCGGCCGTTCGCGGGCCACCTTTGGCGTCAGGAAATAGGCCGCCATGAGGGGGGTGAGCAGACGGGCCACGACCAGCGAGAACAGCACCGCCACCGACACCGTCAGGCCGAACTCCCGGAAGAACTGACCGGGTATGCCAGCCATGAAGCCGACCGGCAGGAACACCGCGACGATGGCGCCAGTGGTGGCCACCACCGCCAGGCCGATCTGGTCGGCGCCCTCGATGGCGGCCTCGAATGGACGAATACCGGTGTAGACACGCTTTTCGATGTTCTCGATCTCGACGATGGCGTCATCCACCAGGATGCCGATCACCAGAGTCAGACCCAGCAGGGTCACCGTGTTCAGGCTGAAGCCGTTGAGGTTCATGAACGCGAATGTCGGGATCAACGACACGGGCATCGCGATCGCGGTGATCGCCGTGGCGCGCCAGTCACGCAGGAACAGCCAGACCACCAGGGCGGCCAGGGCCATGCCCTCGAGGAGTGTGTGCAGGGTGGCAGAGAAGGCGTCCCGGGTCTGATCGACCTGCGAGACGATCTTGTGGATCTTCACCTCGGGATGCTCGGTCTCGAGGCGACGGATCGCGGCGTCGACGTTGTCCTCGGTGGACACCTCGCTGGCGAGCTTCGTCTTGCTGACCTCGAAACCCACCACTGGCCGGTCGTCAAGCAGGGCGAAACCACGCTCTTCGGCCGACCCGTCGCCCACGTCGGCGACGTCGGAGAGACGCACGAAGCGCCCGCCTCCGGTGGGGATGGTGAGCTTGCGGATCTGGTCGACCGACAGAGCGGCGCCAAGGACGCGCATGGTCTGTTCACGCCCGCCTATGGCGACCCGCCCGCCGGGAGCATCGATATTGGCGGCGGACAGAGCCTCGTTGACCTGAGCCGCCGTCAGCCCCTGGGCGGCAAGTCGGTCAGGGTTGACCAGAACGTTGATTTCTCGATCCGCCCCGCCCAGGCGATTGATCTTGGAGACGCCGCTTTCTGCCTGAAGGGTTCGGGAGATGGTGTTGTCGATGAACCACGACAGTTCCGTGGTCGACATCGACGGCGCGGTCACCGCGTAGGTGATGATCGGCTGGTCGTCGAAATCGAGATGCTGAACGATGGGCGGGTCGATTTCGCGCGGCAGATCATTGCGGATCTGGTCGACCTTCGACCGGACGTCGTCGGTGGCCTTCTGAAGGTTCACGCCGAGTTCGAAGCGGATGAAGGTCGATGAGACGCCCTGGGAGATGGAGGTGCTGATGCCCTCGACGTTGGCCAGGCCCGAAAGCGCGTTCTCCACCGGACGGGAGACCTGGTTTTCCATCTCGGACGGCGCCGCGCCGTTGCGGGTGACCTGCACAAGCACGGCGGGGAATTCGATGTTCGGATAGTTCTTGATCGGCAGGGCGAAATAGGAAATCAGCCCCGCCAGGACCGCCACGATGAAGAGTACGGCGATCGGAATCGGATTGCGGATCGCCCATTCGGAGATCCGGAAGTGTCTGGAGCCGTTCATGAGGGATTGGTCGGGCGGATCACGTCGCCGGGCACCAGCATGGCCCCGGCCCGCTGGACAACACGCGTCCCGGCGGGTGGTCCGGTGATCAGTTCGACATAGCCGCCGCCGCGCTGGCCGGTGGTGACCGGGGCGCGGGTGACCCTGTCGTCGGACCCGACCACCATCACCGCCGCCCCGTCGGCGTCATAGCGCACGGCCGTCTCGGGCACCGCCGGCGCCGACCGGCTGGCGCCGGTGAAGGAGGCGCTGGCGAATCCGCCGGCCCGGATGTCAGCGCGGACCGGCAGGCTTATCCGGACATGGCCCAGCTTGGTGTTCGCATCCACGCGGGGGCTGATCAGGCGGACCCGCCCCTCGACCCTGGCGCCGTCGGCGAGGGTCACTTGTACCGGCGCCCCGACCGTCATCTTGCCCAGGGCGTCCTCACCGACATCGGCCGACAGCTCGATCTGGCTGTCCTTGGCGATGCGGAACCACGGACTGGCGCCGGCGGCCTGGTCCCCTGGCCGGACGGTGCGTTCGATGACCAGGCCATTATAGGGCGCCCGCAGGACCATGAGGCTCTCGCGGGTCTTCACGTCGTTCACCGCCGCCGCCTGGGCGGTGGCCTGCGCGCGGGCGCTGAGGGCGGCGAACCGCCGCGCGTCGATCTGTTCCTGCGAGAGAATGCCTTTGGTGTCGAGGCCCCTGACACGGGCCGCCTCGGTCTCGGCCCGTTCAGCCACGATGTTCTGCTGATTGGCCAGGGCGACCTGCTGGGCCAGTTGGGCGCGCAGCAGGGTGTCGTCCAGCCTGGCCAGCGGTTGCCCGGCCCTGACCGTCGCGCCTTCGTCAACCAGAACCTCGGCGACGCGGTAGCCACTGATCTGTGGAAAGACCGCGGTGTCCTCACGCGGGATGAGCGCCCCCGAGGCAACCAGACCGCCCTGGATTTCCCGAGCGTCGATGGTGACCACGCTGACCGTGCGCGCCTGGCTCTTCACTGGCTCGGCGATCTTCTTTTCGCACCCTGCGAGAACCGCTGAGGCGGCAAGAGCCAACGCGATGGCGATCGGGACTCTGAACTTCGTCATCGAGGAGTGTCTCATCGGGCTTTCGCCAGGTTTGCAAAGGACCAGCCACCGCCGAGCGCCTTGTAGGTGGCCACCGCCCGTCGCAACGCCTGCACGCGCTCGGCCGTCAACGCGGCCCGCGTGCCACGCCAGGCCTGTTCCGCCGACAGCGCCGTCGTGAGATCGTCGAGCCCCATGGCGTAGCGGGTCTTGGCGGCGTCCGACGCACGGTGCGCGCGCACCTCCCCGTCGGCCAGCAGCACCGCGGCGCGTTTACCGGCCGCGAGACTGACCAGCGCGTTCTCTGCCTCGCCATAGGCGACCTGCACGGTCTTCTCGTATGCGACGGCTGCCTGTTGGGTGCGGGCGTCCTCGGCCTTGGCGTCGAACAATAACTGCGGAATGTTGAAGACGGGCACGGTGACGCCGCCGCCCCAGCTCCACAGACCCAGACTGGTGGTCTGCTGGTACGGAGACAGCGTGTTCGTGGAGGGATTGTAGGCGACGCTCGGCTGCACGCTGCGCGACAGGCCCAGCTGCGGAAGGATGGTGAAGGTGGGGTAGATCGCCAGATGGCGTAACCGGGCGGTCCCGGCTTCCGACCTGAGCCGCGCCTCGGCCTCACGAACGTCAGGACGACGCGCGAGCAGTTCGCCAGGCAGGGCCGCCGGCGGCGGCGGCGCCTCAGCGGCCTCAGCGGCCAGGTTGAGGCTGTCGGCCGGAGCGCCGGCGCGACCGATGAGGATCAGCAGTTGCCGTTCGGCCGCATGCCGCTGCGACTGCAGGTCTTCGAGTTGCGCGCGGGCCTGGGCAAGATCCCCGGCCACACGGTCGGCGTCCGAGGTCGCGGCCAAGCCGAGGTCGGCCTTTTCCTGGGCGATGCGCTGCAGTTCCGTCTCGATGCGGACGGTCTCGCGGGCGTCGGCGATCTGGATGGTCAGGCCTGTGGCGAGGAAATAGTTGTCGGCGACTCCGGCCGCGAGACTGGCGCGGGCGCCTTCCACATTGAACCGGGTCGCGGCGAGGTTGGCCTTGGCGACCTTTCGGGCCTCGCTGAGCCTCCCGAACAGATCGATCTCCCAGGACACCTTCAGATTCGCGGTCTCGCTTTCGATATCGCCGCCGATGGGGAACAGCGAGCCGCCGCTGCCGCCGATGTTCGATTCGTGCTGCCGGCTGGCGTTGCCCGCGATGGAACCCGTGGGCAGGGTCTGGGCGACGAGACTGCTACGGGTGGCGCGCGCCTCCAGCACGCGGGCCGCCGCGGTGCGCGCATCCGGACCGGTCCTGAAAGCTTCGTCCTCGAGCGCATTGAGCCGAGGATCGTTGAACAGCAGCCACCAGCGATCGAGTTCGGCGACCGGCAACGGGGTCCCGCCGGACGGCGTGTCATAGGCCAGAGGAAGGCGGGCGTCGGGGATCACCGTCTTCGCGTCCGCGGCCCAGGCGAACGCCGTCGCGAGCACGATCATCGGAACCATCACTGGCGCGAGGTGTCTCATGCGTTCCATAACAGTGCGGTTATCCCCCGGCGAAAGGCTTTCTTAGCCGTGTTCCACCGACTCTGTCACCAACGCCTCGCTGCAGCGCGGCATACAAGTTAAACATCGTTCACATTGAAAGGCGATGGACGGGCAACGCCATGACTGGGGTCATACGCACGGGAGTGGGGGGTTGGATCCATCCGCCCTGGCGCGACGTGTTCTTTCCGACGGGGCTGCGACAGGCGGACGAGCTCGCCTATGCCAGCCGGAACCTGGGCGTCATCGAGATCAACGTCACCTATCACGGCTTCCAGAAACCCGAGACTTTCGCACGCTGGGCGGCCCAGACACCGGAAGACTTCCTGTTCACCGTCAAGGCGTCGCGCCTGTGCACCAACCGGCGCAGCCTCGCGGACGCGGGCGAATGGGTGACGCGCTTTCTCGGCCAGGGCCTGACCAGGCTCGGCGACCGGCTGGGGCCAATTCTCTGGCAGTTCATGCCGAACAAGACGTTTGACGCCACGGATTTCGCCGCCTTCCTCGCCATGCTCCCGACCACCCTGGACGGACAGACGCTGCGTCATTGCGTGGAGGTCCGGCATGCTAGCTTCGCCGATCCTGCGTTCGTCGACCTCTGCGCGGCCCACGGGGTCGCCATCTGTTTGGTCGACAGCCCCGATTACCCGATGATCGACGCCGTGACGGCGGATTTCACCTACGCCAGACTGATGCGGGGAGAGGATGACATCGACACCGGCTACCCCGCCGATCAGCTGGACATCTGGGCTCGCCGACTGGGCGCCTGCGCGTGGCCCGGCGTCGCCGGCCGCGGTCGCGACGTCTTAGCGCTATTCATAAACACCGGAAAGCTGCGGGCGCCGGCCGCCGCTTGCGTCCTGGCGGCGCGCCTGGAGACACTGGCGGCGAGCAAGACACTGGCTGCGACCCGATGACATCAAGAGGCGGGTGGACTTCACCCGGCCGGTGTCCGATCCTAGGGCCCTATCCTCATCCGACGGCCGCGCCGCGCGACGCTCACAACTGGTAAGAATGTCACAGGTCGTCCTCTACGCCCCCGGCAAACGCGAACAGACCAAGGCCGCCAATCGCCTGGCCATCCTCGACGCCGCCCGGGAAGTCTTCGGAGAACTTGGCTTCGAGACCGCCACGGTGCGCGACATCGTTCGCCGGTCCGGTCTCTCGGTGGGGGCCTTCTACAACTACTACCGTTCGAAGGAGGAGGTGTTCGACGCCCTTGCCGACGACGGCGCGCGGCGCTTCAAACCCATACTGCAGGCCCAGTCGGCCAAGGCCACCGACTTCGAATCCTATCTGCGCGCGGCGGTCAGGGCCTATTTCGACTTCATCGCCGCTGAACAGCAATCGTGGCTCGTCGACCTACCCGAGGCCGAGACGCTGGCGAGCGTTCGCAACACCCCCGAGATTCTGGCGGTCTTCGAGGAGGTGCGCCGGGTGTTCGCCGGCATCATGGACCGGGACCTCTCGGCCAAGGTCGATATCGATTATCTGGCGGCCAGCTGCATCGCCGTGGCGCGCGAAATCGGCGACCGGATGATCGAGCGCCAGCCGGTGGATGTGCCGGCCGCTACGGACTTCGTCGTCCGCCTGATCCTTGGCGGCCTGCCCAACCTGCCCCGGCTGTCGCCCTGAACACGGCAACGGCCTCCGACACCATCAGGCCGTGGCGCTCTGGCGCGGCGCTCGTTCGCGACACCTTTGCCGAAAGGACCGGCTGACATGCGCGCCCTCATCGTGGACCACCTTTCCACGGATTATTCGGGATGCACTGTGCGCGAGATTTCCGAACCGTCGGTCGGACCCGGTGAAGTCAAGATTCGCGTTCGCGCCGCGGCGGTGAACTTCCCCGACCTGCTGATGACCCGGGGCGAGTACCAGCATAAGCCGCCCCTTCCATTCACGCCGGGGATGGAGCTTTCGGGCGAGGTGGCGGCCGTCGGCGAGGGCGTCACCCGCTGGGTGGTGGGCGATGCGGTCGTCGGCGGGGCCAAGACCGGCGGCTTTTCCGAATATGCTCTCGCCGCCGCAGCCGCCATCCGGCCCAAGCCCGAGCGGCTCTCCTTCGCCGAGGCTTCCGCCTACAACGCCGCCTACATCACCGCCTATGTGGCGCTGGTCCGCCGGGCGCAGGTTCAACCGGGCGAATGGGTGCTGGTGCATGGCGCCGCGGGCGGGGTGGGGCTGGCCTGCGTCGACCTGGCCAAGACCTTGGGGTGCCGGGTGATTGCGGCGTCCGCGTCGGACGAGAAGCTGGCGGTCATCGCCAAGGAATACGCTCCGGACGCGTGTGTGAATGTCACCGGCGGGTTTCGAGAACAGGTGAAAGCGATCACCGGAGGGCGTGGCGCCGACGTCGTCTATGACCCGGTGGGCGGAGATGTCTTCGACGAGAGTGTCCGCTGCATCGCCTTCGACGGCCGATTGCTGGTGGTGGGTTTCACCTCGGGCCGGATTCCGTCCATTTCGGTGAATATGCCCCTGATCAAGGGATTCGCCGTGATCGGCGTGCGCGCCGGCGAATACGGTCGACGGTTCCCGGAAAAAGGCGCCGAAAACCTCGCGGCCGTTTGGGCGCTGGCGTCCGAAGGGCGCATACGTCCGAGGGTGCATGCCGAATTCCCCCTGGCCGAGTGGCAATCGGCCTTCGACCTGCTGGGGCATCGACAGGTCGTCGGCAAGGCTGTCGTTCGCCCGGACCAGTAGCCAGAGACCGGAATTGCACGACCGTCGGGCGCCCGCCCGCGCCGCTGGGTGGCGCTGGCCCGCTCGCTCGCGATTGACTCCGGCCGCCGCATCCCCTATCAGCCCGCCCTCTCGCGCTCTGGTCCGTTCCAGAGCCAATACCCTATTCGCCCTGGAGCCTCGCCGTGAAGCGGACCTATCAACCGTCCAGACTGGTGCGTAAGCGCCGTCACGGGTTTCGTTCGCGGATGGCCACCAAGAACGGCCAGAAGATCGTCGCCCGCCGCCGCGCCCGCGGCCGCAAGAACCTGACGGCCTAGAATTCCGACGGGATCTCCGGCCCCGGCGGACATCCCTGTTTCTGGCGGGGTCATGCCTCAGGGGCCAGTTCCAGAGCCTAAACCGCAACGGCCGGAGATCACCCGGCTGAAGGTCCGGCCCGACTTTCTGGCTGCCGCCCGGGCGCTGCACTGCGCCCGCGGGGCGGTTGTCGCTCAGGCTCGGAACCGCGGGGATGGCTCGCCTGCGATCCGGATCGGCTTCACCGCGACCCGCCGGATCGGCGGCTCTGTGGTTCGCAACCGCGCCAAACGTCGCCTGCGGGAAGCGGCGAGGATCATCGCCCCCCTTCATGCGCGAGCAGGCTGTGACTATGTATTCATCGCCAGGGGGGGGACATCGTCACGCTCCTGGGACGCCTTGCTTGACGATATGAAAAGCGCGCTGGTAAGGCTCGCCGCCGATCTCAGCGCCAGCCTGGGCGAGCCTCCGCCTCAACGCCTCCTGACCAGGCCAGATTAGCCGCCATGCAGAACGAAACCAAGAATATGATCGCCTTCGCGGTCATCGCGGGACTCCTGATGATGGCCTACCAGGTGTTCATCCTGGGGCCCCAGGCCAAGCTTGCTGCGGCGCGCGCCAAGGCCCAGCATTCACAGACCCAATTCCAGACCTCGACGGCGACCCCGGTCGGCCCCGCCCAGCCGAATCTTTCCCGGCCGGTGGCCCTGGCCATCAGTCCCCGCATCCAAATCGACACCCCGACGCTGCGCGGCTCCATCGCCCTGCGCGGCGCGCGCCTGGATGATCTCTATCTGAAGGACTATCACGAGACCGTCTCCCGGACCTCGCCGCAGGTCGAACTCCTGCGTCCGGAAGGCATGGCCGCCGCCTACTTCGCCGAACAGGGCTGGGTCGGCGCGAACCTGCCCGGCGTGCCCACACCTCAGAGCCTGTGGACCCAGACCGCCGGGGGCGTCCTGTCGCCCGGACACCCCGTCGTCCTCACCTATGCGACGGTCGGCGGCCTGAGCTTCAGCCGGCGCATCGACGTCGACAGCCAGTCGATGTTCACCTTTACCGACACTGTCAGCAACCTCGGCCCCGCGCCGGTGACCCTGGCGCCCTATGTTTCGGTGCAACGCCAGGGCCTGCCAGCCGGCCAGGCGCGGTCGAATATCGTCCACGAGGGCGCGATCGGCATCCTCGGGACCGATGGGCCGAAGCTGCGGCTGGCGGCCTACAAGGACTGGAAGAAGAAGGGCGAGATCGATTGGCAGTCCCGCGGCGGCTGGTTCGGCGTCACGGACAAGTACTGGATGACCGCCTTCATCCCGGCGCAGTCCGAAACGATCGACGCCAAGGCCCGTGTGACCACCGACGCCACCACCGGCATAGACATCTATGAGACGACCTACGCCAGCCAGGGCCGCGTCATCGGATCGGGCCGGCAGATCACCGAGGTCAATCATCTGTTTGCCGGCGCCAAGACGGTGCCGATGCTGAAAGGCTACGCCAAGACCCTCGGCATCCCCCTGTTCGATGACGCTGTCGACTGGGGAAACCTGTGGTTCCTCACCCGACCCATCTTCACACTCATCCAGTTCTTCTATTCCATCGTCGGCAACTTCGGCGTCGCCATCCTGATGACGACCGTGGTGATCCGCCTCATCACCTTCCCGCTGGCCAACAAGGGCTTCGAGATGGGGGTGAAGATGAAGAAGATCCAGCCCGAACTTCAGGCCCTCCAGAAACGCCTGAAGGACGATCCTGCGGCGCAGCAGAAGGAGATGATGGCGCTCTACGCGCGGGAGAAGGTCAATCCGGTCACCGGCTGCCTGCCGATCCTGTTCCAGATTCCGGTGTTTTATTCACTCACCAAGCTGTTCACCGTGACCATCGAGATGCGTCATGCGCCTTTCTTCGGCTGGATCCACGACCTCTCGGCGCCTGACCCGACGACATTCCTCAATCTGTTCGGCCTGATTCCGTGGGATCCGGCGACGACGCCGCTGATCGGCGGCCTGCTCGCCGTCGGCGGCCTGCTGGGCTTTCTGCACGTCGGCGTCTGGCCGCTTCTCTATGGGGCCAGCATGTGGCTGAGCCAGTCGATGACCCCGCAGACCGGCATCGACCCGACCCAGCAGATGATCTTCAAGCTCATGCCGATCATGTTCACCTTCATCCTGGCGCAGTATTCGGTCGGCCTGTTGATCTACTGGACCTGGAGCAGCCTGATCACCATCCTTCAGCAGTACGTCATGATGCGTCGCTACAAGGTGGACAATCCTATCGACGACTTCCTGCATCGGTTCTCGGCCCGGCCCGGGACAGCCGGGTGAGCGATCCCGAAGCCGCCCCGCCGCCGTCGCCTTCGACGCCGGGGCCGGTGTTCGACGCGGCGGAGCTCGAGGCGGCCCGGGTGATCTTCGCCCGACAGGCCGAGTTCATGATGGGCGCAGCAGCCATGGACGGCCTGCCGGCTCCGGACCTGCCCGAAGTGGCCTTCGCAGGCCGCTCGAACGTCGGCAAGTCATCGCTCATAAACGCCCTGGTCAGTCGTCACCGCCTGGCACGCGCCTCGACGGAACCAGGGCGGACGCGGGAGGTCAACTTCTTCGTGCTCGACGAACGCTTGCGACTCGTGGACCTGCCCGGTTACGGCTTCGCCAAGGTTTCGCGGGGAACCGCCCGCAAGTTTCAGGATCTGGGACGCGCCTATCTACGCGGGCGGCCGAATCTCAAGCGCGTCTATCTGCTGATCGACGCCCGGCACGGCCTGAAGCCGCCCGACGCCGAAGCGCTGGACGCCCTGGACAAGGCCGCGGTGTCCTACCAGATCGTTCTCACCAAGGCCGACAAGCTCAAGGCCGGCGAGGCCCGGGCCGCTGCGGACGCCACCCTCGCCGCCATATCCCGGCGACCCGCCGCCTATCCCCGGGTGCTGGCGACCTCGGCCGAGAAGGGCGACGGCCTGCCCGAACTGCGCGCCGAGATCATCGCCGCCGCTTTCGCATGACAAGCCGCCCGCCGTTCGCTATCTCGCGGCGACCGGCCCCGAAAACCCTGGAAACGCCTTGACCGACAGCCCCGAGGAAGCGGGCTGGGTGACCGCCAAGACCCTGGCCGAAGCCCTGCCCTACATTCAGATTCATGACCGCCAGACGGTGGTGATCAAGTACGGCGGCCACGCCATGGGCGAGGAAGGGCTGGCGCGTCTCTTCGCCGCCGACGCCGTCCTGCTGCGCCTTCTGGGCGTGCGCCCGGTGGTGGTGCATGGCGGCGGGCCTCAGATATCCCGCATGCTGGAACGCGCCGGCGTCAAATCGACCTTCATCGACGGGCTGCGGGTGACCGACAAGGCCACCATGGAGGTGGCCGAGATGGTCCTCTCCGGAGCGATAAACAAGGAAATCGCCAGCTGGATCACCCAGGCCGGCGCCACGGCGGATGTCCGGGGTGTGGGGCTGTCCGGCAAGGACGCCGGACTGATCCACGTCGAAAAGGCCACCCGCACCCGTCAGGGGCCTGACGCGGACAGCGAAGAGGTCGTCGACCTCGGCTTCGTGGGCGAACCGACGCGCATCGACCCCAAGTTGATCCGCAGCCTGATCGACTCCGAGGAAGACGACTACATTCCGGTCATCGCGCCGATAGGGGTGTCCGACGACGGCCAGACCTACAACATCAATGCCGACACCGTGGCTGGCGCCCTTGCCGGCGCGCTGAAAGCGCGGCGCATGTTGCTTCTCACCGACGTCGCCGGCGTGCTCGGAGCGGATGGTGACCTGATCCGCCAGTTGACGGTGGCCGAGGCCCGGGCCGCCATCGCCAACGGCGTCGCCACCGGCGGCATGATCCCCAAGCTGGAGACCGCCATCGCCGCGGTTGAGGCGGGTGTGGCGGGCGTGGTCATCCTGGACGGCCGGCGACCGCACGCGATGCTGGTGGAACTGTTCACCGAACACGGGGCGGGGACCCTGATATGTCCCTAGGCCGGGAGCCTGGCGGAGCCGATCTGCGCCACATCGACACCTGGCTCTTCGACCTGGACAACACCCTCTATCCGCTGGAATCGGGGCTCTCCGCGCGCATGTCGCCGCGGATCACCGACTTCGTCGAGACCCTGACGGGATTGTCCCGGCCCGACGCCCTCGCCCTGCAGAAGCGCTATCTGGCCGAACATGGCCTGACGCTCCGCGGCCTGATGGATCACCATGGGGTCGATCCTGACACCTACCACGCCACCTTCCACGACGTGCCCCTGGATTGCCTTACGCCGGACGAGGCCCTGCGGGCCGCCCTGGCGCGGCTTCCGGGTCGTCGGCTGATCTTCACCAATTCAGACGCCGTACACACCCGCCGGGTCGTGGAGGCCTTGGGGCTTGCCGGCCTATTCGACGATGTGTTTCACATCGGCTCGGCCGGCTTCGCGCCCAAGCCCTCGCCCACCGCCTTCGCGCGGATCGTCGACGCCCATGCGCTCCGCCCCTCATCCACCGCCTTCTTCGAGGACGCCGAACACAACCTGGCGCCCGCCGCCGACCTGGGGATGACCACCGTCCTGGTCGGCGCCCATGCGCCGGCCTCGGTCGCGCCATTCGTCCATCACCGCACAACAACCCTGGCGCCGTTCCTGGAGAGCGCCCGGGTCCAGGAGGCCGTTTCCCCATGACCACGTCCCCAGAACCGACACTGGCCGACCTTCAGATGGAGATCGAGGCCGGCTGGGAGGCGCGCGACACCCTGGGCGCCGACACCCATGGTCCGATCCGCACGGCCGTGGAGGAATCCCTGCGGCGACTGGACAGCGGCGAGGCCCGGGTGGCCGAGAAGATGGACGGGGAGTGGGTCGTACGGCAGTGGCTCAAGCAGGCGATCCTGTTGTCGTTCCGGCTGAACCCCAACCGCGTCATGCGCGCCGGCGCCATGGGCGATGGCGTCGGCCCCTGGTGGGACAAGGTCCCGTCGAAGTTCGAGGGCTGGGAGGCGCCGCAGTTCGAGGCGGCCAGCTTCCGCGCCGTTCCGGGCTCCGTGGTCCGGCGTGGGGCCTTCATCGGCCGCAACGCCGTCCTGATGCCTTCCTTCGTCAACATCGGCGCCCACGTGGGCGAGAGCACCATGGTCGACACCTGGGCTACGGTCGGTTCCTGCGCCCAGATCGGCCGCAACGTTCACCTCTCCGGGGGGGTGGGAATCGGCGGCGTGCTTGAGCCCCTGCAGGCCAATCCCACGATCATCGAGGACGACTGTTTCATCGGCGCCCGCTCGGAGGTGGTCGAGGGCGTGATTGTCGGCCAGGGGTCGGTTCTCTCCATGGGCGTGTTCATCAGCGCCTCGACCAAGATCGTCGACCGAAAGACCGGACAGACCCATCGCGGCTATGTGCCGCCCTATTCCGTGGTCGTTCCCGGCGCCCTGCCCGACCCGCACGGGGTCGGTCCCAGCCTCGCCTGCGTGGTCATCGTCAAGACCGTCGACGCCCAGACCCGGTCGAAGACCAGCATCAACGACCTGCTGCGGGACTGACCGGCGCGTTCAAGGTCCGGGGGCTACATCCTGCACGCGCCCTTTGTCAGGCCTCGGTTGGCGGGTAGGGCGATCCGTCTCGCCGCCGGAAGTGGGCCTCCGCCGGTTCAGCGACCATATCGATGTCGGAGTAGACCGTGCGGTCGCGGTCGGGGGCGTTGTTGCCGACCTCCAGGACCACCGCGGTCTCGCCCGACCGGTTGACCAGATGATGGCCATCGGGATCCCCCGCCCGGAAGGCCGCGCAGTCCCCGGCGCGCAGCACCTCCTCGCCGGCGTCGGTCACCAGAACGACCTCGCCGAAGAGAACCGCCACGAACTCATCCTCGTGACTGTGCCAGTGCCTCTGGCTCGACCAGCAACCGGGCGGCAGGGTGAGATGATTGACTCCGAAGGCGGTCAGGCCGCCCGCCTCGCCAAGCCGCCGGCGCATCCGGGCCGCCACGGGCGCGCCATGGGGCGGCGGATAGGCCGAGCCGCGGCGAACCGGCAGGGCGTCGATATCGATCTTCTTCAAGGTGATTTCCTCGCATTTGCGACGCTTCGTCCGGCAGCCTAAGGAAGCCTGATGTCCGACGCCACCGTTCTCGACCCCATCGCCCTCGCCCGCGACCTGATCCGCCGGCCCTCCGTGACTCCGGACGACGCCGGCGCCCTGGCGGTGCTTACCCGCGCCCTCGAAACCCTGGGTTTCGCCTGCCGGCCGATGCCGTTCGGCGATATTCAGAATCTCTATGCGCGGCTCGGCACGCGCGGTCCCAACCTCTGCTTCGCGGGACACACCGACGTCGTTCCGGTCGGCGATCCCGCCGCATGGTCGCGGCCGCCCTTCGAGGCGGCGCTCGAGGACGGAATCCTGACCGGGCGCGGCGCGGTCGACATGAAGGGCGCGATCGCCGCCTTCGTCTGCGCCGTTCGCCGGGTCCTCGCGCGGGGCGCGCCAGCTGGTTCGATCTCGTTCCTGATTACCGGCGACGAGGAGGGGCTGGCCGAATATGGCACCAAGGCGATGGTGACGGCCCTTGGAGACGAGGGCGAGGTCATCGATCACTGTATCGTGGGCGAACCGACCTCCGGCGTCGTGCTGGGCGACATGATCAAGATCGGACGGCGCGGAAGCATCGGGGCGGTCATCACTGTCGAGGGGGTCCAGGGCCACGTGGCCTATCCCGACCGCGCCGCCAATCCCGTGCCGGTGCTGGTGCGCCTGCTGGCGCGACTGCAGGAACGCACGCTGGACCAGGGGTACGAGGCCTTCCAACCGTCCAACCTCGAGATCACCTCCATTGATGTTGGCAACGCGGCCAGCAATGTCATTCCGGGCAGGGCCGTCGCCCGGCTCAACATCCGCTTCAATCCCGCCCACACGGGGGCGACCCTTGCCGCGTGGCTGAAAGCCGAAGGCGCGCGCGCGGCCGAGGGCTTTCGCGGCGCGGTGACCGTCGACATCCGCATAAACGGGGAAGCCTTTCTCACGCCTCGGGGCGCCTTCACCGATGTCGTGACGCGGGCGGTGGAGGGCGTGACCGGCCGGCCCGCGGAGCTGTCCACGACCGGCGGCACGTCCGATGCCCGCTTCATCCGCAGTCTGTGCCCGGTCGTCGAGTTCGGCCTGGTCGGCGCAACCATGCACCAGGTGGACGAGCGGGCCCCGGTTGCCGAGATTCTCACCCTGTCAACCATCTATGAGCAGCTGATCGAAGGCTATTTCGCCGCCTTCGCCTGAAACGCCGCGCTCAGTAGTCCACCGACATCAGGCAAAGCCCCTGTGGCGGCGCGACCGGACCGCAGGCGGCGCGGTCACACGCAGCCAGGGCCGCGGCGAGGTCGTCGGCGGCCCAGGCGCCCCGGCCGACCTCCGCCAGGGATCCGACCATGGAGCGCACCTGCCGGTGCAGGAACGAGCGGGCCGAAAATCTCACTAACAGCACCTCGCCCTCGCACTCCACCCGGGCCTCATCCAGGGTTTTGACCGGGGATCTGGCCTGGCAGGCGGCGTCGCGGAAAGTGGTGAAGTCATGCAGCCCGATCAGGCGCTGGGCGGCGGCGTCCATGGCCCCGGCGTCGAGGCGCGCCTTCACATGCCATACCCGGCCCCGTTCAAGGGCCGGCGGTCCCGGCCGGTTGAGGATGCGGTAGAGATAGCGGCGACCGACCGCGGAGAAGCGGGCGTGGAAGTCATCGCTCACCGCCTCGGCGTTCAGGACGGCGATGGGCGCGGGGGACAGATGGGCGTTGATCGCCCGCATGACCACGGACGCAGGCCAGTCCTTGGCCAGATCGACATGCACGACCTGGCCCATGGCGTGGACCCCGGTGTCGGTCCGCCCGGCGGCGTGCACACGCAGGCTCTCGCCGCAAAAGGCCTTCACGGCGCGCTCGATCTCGCCCTGGACCGTCGGCAGGGCCGCCTGGGCCTGAAAGCCCCGGTATGGGCCGCCGTCATACTCGACGGTGAGGCGGTAACGAGGCATCAGCCGAGCCTCTGGCCGGCCGCCAGGGGGAAGCCGCGCAGAAAGGCCTCGGCATCCTGCGGTGCGCGACCTTCCCGCTGCGCCCGCAGGATTCGCACCGATCCGTCGCCGCAGGCGATCAGCAATCCGTTGTCGAGCACCAATCCCGGTTCGCCACGTGCGGCTTCGGTCGTCGACAGCAACGCCTTGACCCGAACCGGTCCGCGCTCCGAAGGCGCGAGAAACCAGGCGCCGGGAAAGGGCGACAGGCCGCGGATCTGGCGGTCCACCCGGGAGGCGGCGCGATCCCAGCGGACCCGCGCCTCAGAGGCCCGGACCTTTCGCGCATAGGTGGCGCCGTCAGCCGACTGAGCCACGGGCCGAGCGTCGCCCCGCGCGACGGCGGCCATCGCCGACGCCATGAGCGCCGCGCCGGCCGGGGCGAGGCGGTCGTGCAGGGTTCCGGCGGTGTCCAGCGCGCCAATGTCGACGCTCACCGAGGCGAGAACCGGACCCTCGTCCAGGCCCTCGGTCATCCGCATGACCTGGGCGCCAGTCACCCGGTCACCAGCCATGACCGCACGCTGGATCGGCGCGGCGCCGCGCCAGCGCGGCAACAACGAGCCGTGCAGGTTATAGCAACCCAGACGAGGCGCCTCGAGCACCCCGGCGGTGAGAATCTGACCAAAGGCGACCACCACCGCCGCATCGAGATCGAGGGCGGCAAAGGCGGCGATCTCGTCGGGAGCCTTCATCGAGACCGGCGTGCGCACCGGAAGCCCGCGGGACTCTGCGAAGGCCTGCACCGGGGAGGGCCGCAGAGCCTGGCCGCGCCCTCTGGGCGCCGGGGGCTGCGAATAGACGCAGGCGATATCGTGACCGGCCTCGATCAGGGCGGCGAGGGTGGGAACGGCGAAGACGGGGGTGCCGAGGAAGGCCAGACGCATGGGTGGGTTACCGCCCTCCCCATCGGGAGCATGAGAAAACGTGGAGCCGCCCTACGCCTCTGCGCGTGCGGCCTTCTTGACCTTGCTGACCGCCCGCTCCCGCTTCAGGCGGGAAAGGTGGTCGATAAACAGTACGCCGTTGAGGTGGTCCATCTCGTGCTGGATGCAGACGGCGTAGAGTTCCTCCGCCTCCTCTTCCACCACGGCGCCGTGATAGTCCAGGTAGCGCAGGCGCACGTGGATCGGACGTTCGACATCATCATAGATGTCGGGCACGGACAGGCAGCCCTCTTCCCAGGGGCCGGTCTCTTCGGAAGACCAAAGGATTTCCGGATTGACGAAATAGCGGGGCGCGGGGGGCTGACCCTTGCCGGCGAGGTCCATGACGATGACCCGTTTGGCCACACCGATCTGGATCGCCGCCAGGCCGATGCCCGGCGCCGCATACATGGTCTCGAGCATGTCGTCCATCAGGCGTCGCAGATCGTCGTCCACCACGGCCACGGGTTCGGAGACCTGCTTGAGGACCGCCATATCGGCGTCGACGGTGAGGATGCGGCGAAGGCTCATGACGGGGAGGTAGGTCCGACGTCAGCAAGCGTCAAGGAGGGGGCAAGCTTGGTCAGCGGCCGCACCGCCACCTCGATTGGAGCGAGTTGGGGGATTTCCTTGCCCTCGTGATCGACCTTGAGATCCTCGAAGCGGCGGGCCTGGGTGTGAACCTGGGTTTCGAGAGAGCCGACGAACTGGTTGTAACGTCCGACCGCCGTCTCCAGGCCCTTGCCCATCGCCTGGGCGTGAGCGGCCATTGTGGAAATGCGCTTGTAGAGTTCGCGACCGAGACCGACGATTTCCTTGGCGTTGAGGTTCTGCTCCTCGATACGCCAGCCATAGACAACCGCCTTGCAGAGGGCGAACAGACTGGAGGGCGTCACCAGGATGACCCGCCGGTCCATACCCTGGGCGTAGAGATCAGGCATGCGCTCGGCGGCGGCGGCCAGGAAGGCGTCGCCCGGGACGAACATCACCACGAAGTCGGGCGAGGCGTCGAACTGCTCCCAGTAGGCCTTTGCGGCCAGGCTCTGCATATGGGCGCGGACGCTCTGGGCGTGGCGCAGGTAGCCTGCTTCACGCGCCGCGTCGTCCGGGGCGTCCTGCGCCTCAAGGAAGGCGTTGAGCGAACATTTGGCGTCGATCACGAACACCCCGCCGCCAGGCAGGCGCACCACCACATCCGGACGCAGGGCGCCGGAATCTACCGACACCTGCTCTTCGAAATCCACCTTGGCTTTCAGGCCGGCCATCTCCAGCACGTTGCGCAGCATCTGCTCACCCCAGCGGCCCTGTACGCCGGCGCCCCGGCGCAGGGCGGCGGAGAGCTTGCGAGCCTCGTCCTGGGTCGCGGTAGAGGCGAGGAGCAGTTGCTCGATCTGCGCTTTCAGGCCGCCCGTCTCCTCGGCCCTTGCCTTCTCGGCGGCCGTCACCTGGACCTGGAATTTCTCCAGGGTCTCGGCCACCGGCTTGAGCTG
Organism: uncultured Caulobacteraceae bacterium; assembly: GCA_903923135.1. GTDB lineage: Bacteria > Pseudomonadota > Alphaproteobacteria > Caulobacterales > Caulobacteraceae > Acaudatibacter > Acaudatibacter lapponiensis. Next base: position 21,752 of record CAIXWN010000174.1, read on the forward strand.
GGCCTCAAGCTTGGCCTGAACCAGTCGGTCCTGGGCGGCGAAGGTTTCTGTGGCGCGCTTGACCAGTTCCTCGGCCACGGCGTTGGCGGACTGCGCGGCCTGGGCCCGCAGGGTGTCGGCTCCCGACACCGCCTGCTCGCGCAACAGCCGAAGTTCCAGTTCCGCCCGTCCGGCCCTGGCCCGCTCCGCCATCGCCCAGACCGCCAGGGCCACGGCGGCGGCGGCCAGGACCAGGGGCGTGAGGATGGCAAGGGCGTTCATGGTCCGTTCGTATCAGGAGTCGCGCGCCGTCGCCAACGGCCTGGGGCGCCTCAGGCCGGCCGCCGCGCCCGCATGGCCTGGGCGATGGTGCCGTCGTCGAGCCAGTCGAGCTCCCCGCCCACGGGAACGCCCCGGGCGAGGCTCGTCACCTGTACCCCCGCCCCGGCCAGACGGTCGGCCAGGTAGTGTGCGGTAGTCTGGCCGTCGACGGTGGCCGGCAGGGCCAGAACGACCTCACGGATCGGCTCAGCGGCCGACCGGGTGACCAGGGCGCCCACCCTCAGGGCCTCGGGGCCGACGCCGTCGAGCGCCGAGAGCAGACCGCCCAGGACGTGGTAGCGGCCCCTGAAGGCGCTGGCCCGCTCCATCGCCCACAGGGCTCCGACCTCCTCGACCACACAGATGAGCGTCGGGTCCCGGGTGCGGTCGCTGCAGATGGCGCAGGGGTCGCTGGTGTCGAGCGCGCCGCAGACCCCGCAGGTGCGCACCCGCGCGGCCGCTTCGGCCAGCGCCTCGCTGAGGGGATACAGCAGCTGGTCGCGTTTCTTCAGCAGGGTCAGGGTGGCGCGGCGCGCCGACCGGGGTCCGAGCCCGGGAAGCCGCGCGAGCAGGGTGATCAGACGTTCGATCTCGGGTCCGGCGGAGGAGGCCATCGGCGAACTCTAGACGAAAGCGTCGGCCAGGTCGCGCAGCCAGGCCTTCACCGCTGGCTGGGTGGTCGTGGGTGTCGCCCCGTGGCGCACCAGAATCAGGTCGCGCCTCGGACACAGGACGATGTGCTGTCCTTCGTAGCCGTTGGCGGAGAACGAGCCCGGTCCGGCCAGCCCGAGCCACCACTGGGCGCCATAGGCGCTGTCGGGCTCGACGTCGGCCTGCTGCCAGGTGGGCGTGCGGGCGTAGTCAACCCAGCCCTCCGGCAGGAGCCGCCACCCGTCCCAGACGCCGTCGCGCAGATACAGCAAGCCGAACCGGGCGAAGTCGCGCGGCGTGCAGAAGCAGAACGAGGAACCGATAAAGGTCCCGGCGGCGTCGAACCTCGGCGTCGCGCTGGACATGCCGAGAGGGTTGAACAGGCGCTCGCGCATGAAGGCTTCCAGGGCCGGGCCCTGGGCGTTCAGCGCCCTCGAAAGACAGCGGGCAACGATGTTGGTCGTACCGCTGGAATAGGACCAGAAGCTCCCCGGCGGATGAGCCGGGGGCAAGGCTTCAGCGTAGGCGGCTACGTCATCCTGGCCCTCGCCGAACAGCATGGCGATAACGTCGGACGGGTTTTCCGGCGAATAGTCCTCGATCCAGGCCAGGCCGCTGGACATGCGCAACAGCTGGTCAAGAGTGATTTCGGCCCGCGGATCGCCTGGCCCTCGCCAGGCCGGGACATCGGCGGGGGCGTGAATGTCGACGCGGCCGTCGCCCACCGCCAGACCCACCAAGGCCTGGGTGATGCTCTTGGCCATCGACCAGGACCGGCAGGTCACATCCGGTCCGTAGCCGTCGGCGTAGCGTTCGGCCAGCAGCCGGCCGCCTTGGACGATGACCACCGCGTGGGTGCCCCCCAGATCCCCTGCCGGGTCGGCGGTGAAGGCCCCCTCCAGCAGCGCCTCCACCCGCCGCGCCGTTCCCCCGGCCGGCAGATCCCCTCTGGGCCAGTCCCGCGTCGGCCACGGCGTGTCCGCCGGCTGAACGGGAAGGGGCGGCAGGAGGGCCGGCGTGTCAGCCATCAGTCGAGGTCCTTGGCGAGCTCCGTTCGGGTGTCCTGGGCGAGAACGGCGAGGTGACCGTAGCGCGGATGATCGCATCCGACCATCACCACCACCGCCGGATCGCGGAACGCCGCAGCCTGGGCGTCTGTCAGCCCAAGGCGAAGGAAATGCACCGCCGAGGTCTTGCCGTCGCGGGTGCGTTCAACGTCGGTTTCCGGCGCGGCGGCGACGCGCGCTTCGCCGATCTGCAGGAACAGATGGGTTTCGACGCCGCCGAGCTGGCCGAGGATGGTGGCGCGCCGCAGGGGATCATCGATCTCGAACATCACCGTGGCCACAAGTTCGCGGCCCTGGGGGATCAGCGGATTGTAGGCGGCCAGTTCGTCCGCCAGCTGTTCGGGGCCGCCCTTTTCGGTGAGCAGCATCTCCTGGATCTGGAACAGCATGGTCTCATAGCACTCGAAATAGAAGGTGCAGTGCGGACCCAGCGCGATGCGCCGCAGACGTTTGGCGGGCAGCAGGGCCGCCCGGCGCGCCTTGCGCTGTAAGGCGTAGTCGGAGTGCGGAAGGATATCTTGCGCCGTCACTTGGCGGGACGATGCGGGCATGGGTTTACGCGCTTTCCAGAAAGGGGCCCGGGGGTCAGCCCCGTGTCAGAGAAGTCCGTAGGCGCGGGCGAAGACCTCGATGGGATGGGCTTCCCGGGGAGGCTTGGTCCCGGCCGGCAGATCCGCCTGCACCAGGTGGCCAAGATGTTTGCAGGCCAGCGGGCAGTCGGAGCACAGGGTGGCGTTGCCTTTGGCGGCGACCTGTTTGGCCGCGGGCTTGCCCACCTTCACCGCCATGGGCCGGGTAGCCTTCATCACGCCGAAGGTGCCCCCGTGGCCCGAACACCGTTCCACTACGTCGACCTTGGCGCCGGGGATCAAACGAAGCATCTGCGCCGACATGGCGCCCATGTTCTGGGCTCGCGAGTGGCAGGCCTGATGCAGGGTGACGCCGCCCTCCGGCGCCGCCAGGCCGGGCGCAAGGCCATGGGCCTTGTTGATCTCCACCACATACTGGCTGATGTCGCGGGTGGCGGCGGCCAGACGCCTGACCGCCTCGTTCTCCGGCAGGATCAGCGGCCACTCGAACTTCATCATCAGGCCACAGCTGGCCGTCAGGGTGATGATGTCATGGCCCTGGTCGATCAGCGGGAGCAGCTCAGCCGAGACGCGTTCCGCCCGGCGGGCGACCTCGGCGATGTCGCCGGCCTCCAATTGGGGCATGCCGCAGCATTCTGGATAGGCGAAGCGAGTCTCGACCCCCTGCCTGGCCAGAACGGCCACGGCCGCCACAGCGGTGTCGGGCGCATTGTAGTCGACGAAGCAGGTCGCGTAGATCGCCGCCTTGCGGAGGCCGAACGCCGGACCGGCCGGGTCCGGGGCCACAGGCTTACGCAGCAGGTCACCAGCCGTCTTGCCGTGGAACAGGGGCAACTCGGCGTTGCGATCGACTCCGGTCACCTGCTCCATCAGGGCGCGGACCGGAGTGTTGCTCAGACTGGTGGCCCAGTTGGCGAGGCCCGCGATGGGCTTGGCCAGCTTGCCGTTGCGATCGGTCTCGCCCAGCTGTTCGCGGACGAAGTCACCGCCCTCGGCTTTCCGACGCGCGGCGCGCTGGCGCAGGATCACATGTGGGAAATCCAGGTTGAACTCGTGTGGCGGCACATAGGGACATTTGGTCATGAAGCACATGTCGCAGAGCGTGCAGGCGTCGGCGACCTGGGCGTAATCGGCCTTGTCAACACCGTCGAGTTCGCCAGTGGGTCCGTTGTCGATCAGGTCGAACAGTCTGGGAAAGCTGTCGCAGAGATTGAAACAGCGGCGACAGCCGTGACAGATGTCGAAGACCCGTTCCATCTCGGCCTCAACGGCGGCCATGTCGTAGAACTCGGGGTCCCGCCAGGCCAGGGCATGGCGGAACGGCGCGTCAAGACTACCCTCACGACGGGGATCGGAGGGGGCGGCGGCTTTTGTCATCGCAAATCCTTCTCCCTCCCGGCGTTGGAACTGGCCGGAGCGGAACGGCGGCCGAGGCGGCGCGGCGGCTCCCTCGGGGCCGGGGGACGCCGGATGGCGCGCCGCCCGGCCCTCCGGACCGGTCTCCCCTGAACAGGGAGCGGACTCCTCAGTCCAGGCTGTCGAGCGCCCGTTGGAAACGGCCGGCGTGTGACTTCTCGGCCTTCGCCAGGGTTTCGAACCAGTCGGCGATCTCGTCGTGGCCTTCCTCGCGCGCGGTGCGCGCCATGCCCGGATACATGTCGGTGTATTCGTGGGTCTCGCCAGCGATCGCCGCCTTGAGGTTCAGATCGGTGGCGCCAATGGGCAGGCCGGTGGCCGGATCGCCCACGCCTTCCATGAACTCGAGGTGGCCGTGCGCGTGACCGGTTTCGCCCTCCGCAGTGGAGCGGAACACTGCGGCGACATCATTATAGCCTTCGACATCGGCCTTTTGCGCGAAATAGAGGTAGCGACGGTTCGCCTGGCTCTCGCCGGCGAAGGCGTCCTTCAGATTTTGCAGCGTCTTGCTGTTGGCCAGCGACATGGGGATTCCTTCTCTCGTTGGGGCGTATCGGCCGGAGGCCTCCGCCGTTCACGAGGCGGGTAAATAGGCCCTCGGTCACGCGGCGTCCAATCGATTGAACGCATGCCGGCGATAGAGTGAATCGATAGCCTCAGACGGTCGGTTCAGTCGCGAACTCGGCGAGAGCCTCTATCAGTCCGGCGGCGGCGAGCCGGACCAGCTCCCCGCCTTTTTCCGGTGTCGCCAGGCCCGGATCGGAACCCATCCGCCCGTCCGGATAACGCGCCCGAAAGTCCCTGGCCTCGCGGATCGGGCCGGTGGGCGCAATCTGAGGCGCATAGTTGGCCGCCTTGATGTGATCAGGATAGGCCCATTGGGTCACCGCGATCTCCGAAGGTGTGGCGTGACTGCCATGACCCACCGGAAACTGCTGCTGCGCCAGGCGGCCGACCCCCTTGAGGTCCCACCAGTTCTTCAGCCGGCAGGCGAACCCTGAGCGCCGACCGGCATAGCTGGCTTCCGCGTACAGTTCCGAGAACGCCGCCTCAATGGTGGCGACATTCCCGCCATGGCCGTTGAGGAAGAGAATTCTTGTGAACCCGTGATGGGTCAGGGACCGGGTCCAGTCGCCGATCGCCGCCATGAACGTCGAGGGGCGCAGGGCGATGGTGCCGGGAAAATCCAGGTGATGCTGCGCCATGCCGATATTGAACGTCGGACCGACCAGAATGTCGGCCGCCTTCTGCGCCTCGTGGGCGATGATTTCCGGACAGAGCCAGTCCGTCCCCAGAAGCCCGGTGGGGCCGTGCTGCTCGTTGGAGCCTATCGGTACAACGATGGCGGTCGACCGCGCCAGATACGCCTCGATCTCGGACCAGGTGGACAGGTGAAGCAGCATGAGGCCCCCTTGCGTTTGAACCGCCGCGGCGCCGGCCGCAGACGTCGACCGCGCCATACGTCTTTGGACGCCCCCGCAGCAGCGAACAATGGCCATTTCGACGGTCCTCGGGTCCGGATGGGCCGCCTGCTTCCTTGCCATCGCGCCCGCTCTCCGCATACTCGCCGCAAAATTGACGATCAGGGAGTTGCGGCGTGAGCGAAGGTCAGGTGTTTCCGGTTCCTCAGGCCTGGGCGGCGCGCGCTCATATGGACGCGGCCGGCTATGACGCCGCGGTCAGGCGGGTGGAGTCGGACCCCCAGGGTTTCTGGTCCGACGTCGCCGCGCGGCTGGACTGGATCAAGCCCTTCACCACCGCCAAGGACGTCTCGTTCGATCGCAACGACTTTCATGTCCGCTGGTATGCTGACGGGGAGCTGAACGTCTCGGCCAACTGTCTCGATCGTCACCTGCCCGCCCGGGCCAACGACGTGGCCATCATCTGGGAAGGCGACGATCCAGCCGACAGCCGCAGGATCACCTACGCCGAGGCCCACGCCGAAGTGTGCCGCATGGCCAATGTGCTCAAGGCTCACGGTGTGGCCAAGGGCGACCGGGTGACCATCTATCTGCCGATGATTCCCGAAGCGGCGTTCGCCATGCTGGCCTGCGCGCGCATCGGCGCCGTGCACAGCGTGATCTTCGGCGGCTTCTCGCCCGAATCCATCGCCGGGCGCATCCAGGACTGCCGGTCCAACATCGTGATCACCGCCGATGAGGGTCTGCGCGGCGGCCGGATCGTGCCCCTGAAACAGAATGTCGACCTGGCCCTGCTGCAATGCCCGGAGGTGACGACCGTCCTGATGGTCAGGCGCACCGGCGCCAAGGTGCTGATGCACGCGGGCCGGGACTTCGCCTATGAGGACGAGGCGGCCAAGGTGTCCGCCGACTGCCCCCCCGAACCGATGAACGCGGAGGATCCGCTGTTCATCCTGTACACCTCCGGCTCGACCGGAAAGCCCAAGGGCGTGCTGCACACGACCGGCGGCTACCTGGTGTGGGCCAGCTACACTCATGAACTCGTTTTCGACTACCGGCCGGGCGAGATTTTCTGGTGCACAGCCGACGTGGGTTGGGTGACCGGCCACAGCTACATCGTGTACGGCCCGCTGGCCAACGGTGCCACCACCCTGATCTTCGAGGGCGTGCCCAACTATCCGACAGTCTCGCGGTTCTGGCAGGTGATCGACAAGCATCAGGTCGAGATCTTCTACACGGCCCCGACCGCCCTGCGCGCCCTGATGCGGGACGGCGAGGAGCCTGTGAGGGCCACCTCACGTCAGTCCCTGCGGCTGCTCGGCACGGTCGGCGAACCGATCAACCCGGAAGCCTGGCTCTGGTATCACCGCGTCGTCGGCGAGGGCCGCTGCCCCATAATCGACACCTGGTGGCAGACCGAAACGGGCGCCTGTCTGGTCGCACCGCTGCCCGGCGCCACGGCGCTGAAGCCCGGATCGGCGACCCGGCCGTTGCCGGGCGTGAAACTGCAACTGGTGGACGCCGACGGGCAGGTGCTGGAGGGTCCGGTCAGCGGCAACCTCTGCATCACCGACAGCTGGCCGGGTCAGATGCGAACGGTCTACGGCGACCACGAACGCTTCATCACCACCTATTTCACCACCTACCCGGGCAAGTATTTCACGGGCGACGGCTGCCGGCGGGATGAGGACGGTTACTACTGGATCACCGGTCGCGTAGACGATGTGATCAACGTCTCTGGTCACCGCCTGGGCACCGCCGAGATCGAAAGCGCCCTGGTGGCTCACCACAGCGTGGCGGAGGCCGCCGTGGTCGGATTTCCGCACGACATCAAGGGCCAGGGCATCTACGCCTTCGTGACGCTGACCGCCAACCAGACGCCCAGTGAATCGCTGCGCAAGGACCTGATCACCTGGGTCCGCCGTGAAATTGGCCCGTTCGCCGCGCCCGACGCCATACAGTGGGCGCCGGGCCTGCCCAAGACGCGGTCGGGAAAGATCATGCGCAGAATCCTCCGGAAAGTTGCCGAGAACGACCTCGCCAGCCTGGGCGACACCAGCACCCTGGCCGACCCGTCGGTGGTCGACGACCTGGTGAAGAACCGGGCCGGCTGATCCTGACAAGGCGGACGGCCCCGGAGGGCCGTCCGCCGTCGCCGCTGGGAACCGGGCGCTCAGGCCTTCCGCTTTTCTCCGTCGAAAGGCCGACCATCCGCCGACAGCAAAGCCGCGATCGGGCGGGTGGCGCGAAACTCCGCGCAGACGGCCATGACCATGACGGTCAGAGGCGTGGAGAGGAACGCCCCGGCGACACCGAAGATCACCCCCCAGAACGCCAGGGACAGCAGCACCACGAGAGGGTCCATGTTCAGTCTCTCGCCCTGCATGCGCGGCAAGATCACGTGGGCGGCGACGAAGTGGACCACTTCCATGGCGATGAAGATCGCCAGCGCCTTCCAGATGGCATCCAGCTCGATGAGGCCAAAAACCGTGGGGATGAGCACGGCGATCGCCACACCGATGACCGGAATATAGTTGCCCAGGAAAATCAGGAACGCCCAGAACATCACATGGGAAAGCCCCATGATCCACATGATCAGCGCCGAACCCGCCGCGACCAGCAGCCCCACCACCGTCTGCAGGAAGATATAGCCTTCCACGCCGTTCTGGATCCGGGCCATGACCACCAGGGCCTCGGCCTGGCGGCCCGCCTCGAACATCTCGTCGAGCTTGCGACCGAACCCGGCCCGCGAGGCGAACAGGAAGCCCAGATAGATCAGCACCAGCACCGCTTTTTCCGCCACATCCCCGACGGCGGAAGCGACTGCGGCAATATAGTGTTCGGGATTGAGCTGGTGAAACAGCTGATCGATCGTCGGGGCCGCCTGCAGGCCCGCCCGCCCCGCGGCGACTTTCAGCATGGCGTCCAGTTTCGCGGTGTAACCGCCCGATTCAGCGACGATATGAGCGCCGTTGTCGGCGATCAGCCAGAGCGCCAGGCCGAACAGGGTCACCACCCCGATCATGGCGGCCGGCAGCACCGCGCGGGCCGGCAACCGCGTGCGGGTACGCAGGGACCGCTCGAGGCCACCGATCACCAGAAACAGGAACATCGCCAGAATCAGCGGCGTGAGGACGTGTCGCAGAGCCCACAGCGCGAAGGCGGTGAGGATCACGGCTATGACGGCGACGCCCAGCCCGAGGCCACCCAGAGCATTGGACACGTTTCTAGGGGACGGATCAGACGCCATGGGTTTCCTCACTAACGCAGAATCACACGCCGTCGAAGTCATCGCGGGTCCGGGTCGGCGGCAAGCCTCGCAGTCACGCCGCCTGCGAGTTCGCGGATCGTACGGGCGAGGCCCATGGATTGCCGCCTCCCGGGCAATCGGCTAGAAGCGCGCGCCGCCCCGGACGCAGCGCGCGCTCGGAGTTCCACCCCTTCCCCTGGATTGACGACATGGTCACGACTGCACAGCCCGAAAACGGGCAGATCTCCGGCAATGTTCTGTTTTATTCGCAGCCCGAGCCGCTGAGCAACGAGACCCATGGCAAGATCGGCCTGCGCCGCATCGACCGGCCTTTCGCGTTCGCCGCCGCCGCCCAGGCGGTGCCTTTGACGGTGACGGAATTTGGCGTCGCGGCCCTCACCTCACCGATCATCTTCGCCGGCGAACGTCGTCAGGCCCTTGCCGTCATGGGCGTCAGTGGCGACGCCAACATGTTCGTCCAGCCCAACGGTTTCTTCGAAGTCGGGGTCTATGTGCCCGCCTACATCCGCCGCTATCCCTTCGTGCTGGCCAATGACGCGGCCCGGGAACAGCTGGTGGTGTGCATCGATCGCGCCGCCCCGATGCTGGGCGACCTTCCCGACCTGCCCTTCTTCGACCCGTCAGGCCAGCCCACCGAATACACCAAGAACTGCATCCAATTCTGCAACGACTATGAGACCGAGGTCCGCCGCACCGAGTCGTTCATCAGCCTGCTGACCGAACTCGACCTCTTCGAGACCCGAAAGACCACCTATACGCCGGCCAATCCGGACGGCAGCCCGGGCCAGCCACAGGAAATCGCTGAATATTACGCGGTGTCGGAGGAACGTCTGAAGGCCCTCCCGGACGACAAGATCCGTGCCCTGCTGGACAACGGCGCCCTGAACCAGATCTACGCCCACCTGCACTCACTCGCCGGATGGGACAAGCTGATCTCGATCGCCCTGGCCCGCCAGAACGCGGCCCCGCCGGCGGCGAACCTGAACTAGCCGCGACAGGGCCGGTCTGACGTCCGGCGTCGTTTCGGCCAGGCGCCTCAGGAGCTAACGGGCGAAGACGCTCCGCGTCAGACAGGAGAAGACCAGTCGGCCGGCTTCATCGAGCAGGTCGTGCTGGGCGATGACGATGCCCTTGCCCTCGCCAACGGGATCCTTGCCCATGATGGTCATCCGGCCCCGCAGCAACTCGCCCACGGGCGGATTGCGCGCCCAGCGCAGGGCGTCGACGCCGACGCGCTTGGTCTGCGGCCAGTTGGCGGCGGCGTCGGCGTCAAGGCGTGACCAGATGGCGAAGACCATGGCGTCCGGAGCCCCCCGATCGACCGTCCAACCCGGGGCGAAGGCGTCGATGAAGGCGGCGACCGCCCGCTCATCCACCACCGTGGCGCCCAGGTGTGTGACAAGGCCGATCTGCAGATCATCGAAGGCGGCGGGCATGAATGACTCCGTGGAGCCCGGAACGGGCGGGGCGCTGATCATGCGGTGTCTGCATCCGCCGAAGCAAGCACCAGTGTCACCAGACGGGCGCCACGCAGCAGGCGTCGTTCCCCAAACGCGTTTCGCAGCCTAAAGGGAGGCCTATGACCTTGTTCGCCGCCCGCCTGCTGACCCTGCTCGTCGCCCTCGGCGCGACTGCGCCGGCCGGCGCGGTTGCGGTCTCTACGCCCCACGCCGCCACCGAACTGGTCGCCGAAACGACTGCGGCCGCTCCGGGCTCGACGATCTGGGTGGCCGTTACCCAGACCCTGGACAGGGGCTGGCATACCTACTGGCGCAACCCCGGCGACGCCGGCGAACCGACGACCATCAAATGGACCCTGCCGGATGACTGGCGGGCCGGCGATACCACCTGGCCGACGCCCCATCGCCTGCCTGTCGGGCCGATCATGAACTATGGCTACGAAGGCAAGGTGACCCTGCCGGTGCCGCTGCAGGTTCCGGCGTCGGCGAAGACCGGCGAGGTGGCCCGGCTGACCGCGGTGGTGGACTATCTGGTCTGCGCCGAGGTCTGCGTTCCCGGAACGGCGACAGTGAACCTGAGTCTGCCCGTCACCAATGGGACGCCGACGGCCGACCCGGTCTGGGGTCCGGTGATCGCCGACACCCTGGCAGGCGCGCCCAAACCGGCAGGCCTCACCGCCGCCTATCAGGTGACTCCGGCAGGCCTTAGGCTGGCGATCGCCGGCGACACGCTGGCCGGCCGCGCTGCCCGCGACGCCTATTTCTATCCGTATGACGAGACCCTGATCGACCACGGCAAGCCCGAGGTGGTCGATCGCGGCCCGCGGGGCCTGACCCTGTCGATGACCGCGGGCGCGGCCTTCGCCAAGGGCGCCAGACCCGCCGCCGCCGTCGGCGTGCTGGCCCTGGATGGCAGGGCCTATGAGGTGAGCGCAGAGCCCGGGCCCTTCCCGCCAGGCTCTGGCGGTCTGGGCCCGCCGGAGACCAGCGCGTTCCCCGGCGCCCGCCTGTTGCTGGCCGTCGGTGGGGCCTTCCTCGGGGGCCTGATCCTCAATCTGATGCCCTGCGTCTTCCCGATCCTGTCGATGAAGGCGGCCGCGCTGGCCGGCCATGCGGGAGAGACCCGCCGCGCCCGCGCCCAGGCCCTGGCCTTCCTGGGCGGCGTTCTGACCAGCTTCCTGGGCCTGGCCGGAGCCCTCATGGCGGCGCGGGCCGCCGGCGCGGCCGTGGGCTGGGGGTTCCAGCTGCAGAGCCCCATGGCCGTGGCCCTGCTGGGTCTGGTCATGCTGGCCTCGGCGCTGAATCTTTCGGGCCTGTTCGAGATCGGGACCTCGGCACAGGGCCTGGGGACAGGACTGGCCTCACGGAGCGACATGCTCGGCGCGACGTTCACCGGGGTGCTGGCGGTTGTGGTGGCCGCACCGTGCACGGCGCCGTTCATGGGTCCGGCGCTCGGTTTCGCCCTGACCCAGCCGACGCTGGTCGCCCTGGGCGTATTCCTGGCCCTGGGGCTCGGCTTCGCCGCCCCGTTTACCCTCCTCGCGCTCAGCCCGACCATGATCCGGGCCCTGCCGCGACCTGGAGCCTGGATGGATCTCTTCAAGAAAGCCCTGGCCTTCCCGATGTACGCCGCCGCGGCCTGGCTCTTGTGGGTCCTGGCTCAGCAGGCGGGGCCGGCCGGTCTTGCCCGGATGCTGGCTGCTAGCGTGGGGCTGGGCCTCGCCGCGTGGCTCTTCGGCCTGGCCCAGCGGCGAAACACCCTGGGCAGTGACGCCGGCTCTGTCGCCTTCGGGGCCGCAGCCGGTCTGTCCCTGGCCGGCGCCGTGGCCCTGGTCACCATCGGCGGCTATGGCCCGCCGGCCGCGGCGGCCCAGACCGCCCAGCCCGCGGCGGAAGGCCCTGTGTCGGAACCGTGGAGCGTGTCGAGGGTCGCCGCCCTCCGAGCCGCCCGCAAGCCGATCCTCGTCAACTTCACGGCCGCGTGGTGCGTTACCTGCCAGGTCAACGAGCGCGTGGCCCTGTCCACCCCGGAGGTCGCCGCGGCCCTGAAACGGTCAGGCGCCGCCTATCTGGTCGGTGACTGGACCAGTCGCGACCCGGCGATCGCCGCGGCCCTGACCGAGCAGGGCCGCATCGGCGTTCCGCTGTACCTCGTCTATCCGGCTGGCGGCGGCGAACCCCGGGTGCTGCCGCAGTTGTTGACGCCATCCCTAGTGACCGAGGCGCTCGACCGCGCCGCGGCGACGTCATGACCGAGATGGCGCGCCCCTTCCGCCTTGCCCGCCGTCCCTTGAACCGATAAGCGCCCCCTCATGACCACCGACGCTCCACCACGGCCCAAGGCGCGGGCGCCGCGCGGGTTCCAGGACCGGCGGGCGGACGCTCTCGCCACAGAACGTCGGATCCTGACGGCGGTTTCACGCGTCTATGAGTCCTATGGTTTCGAGCACCTGGACACCGGAGCGTTTGAATACGCCGACGCCCTTGGCAAGTTCCTGCCCGATGCCGACCGGCCAAACGAGGGCGTCTTCGCCCTGCAGGACGACGACGAACAGTGGATGGCCCTTCGCTACGACCTGACGGCGCCTCTGGCCCGTTTCGCGGCCGAGCAGTGGGATTCCCTTCCCAAGCCGTTCCGCCGCTACGCCTACGGACCGGTGTGGCGCAACGAGAAGCCGGGGCCCGGTCGCTACCGGGAGTTCCTGCAGTGTGACGCTGATACAGTCGGGTCGGACCGGCCCGAGGCGGACGCCGAGATCATCGCCATGGCCGTAGAGGGCTACGCCGCGGCGGGCCTGCCACGATCGGCCTACGCCCTGCGGATCAATAACCGGAAGCTTCTGAACGGCCTGCTTTCGGCCGCCGGGGTGAATGACGCAGGCCAGAAGCTTGCCGTGCTGCGCGCGGTGGACAAACTGGATCGCCTGGGGCCAGAGGGGGTCACCGCTTTGCTGGGGGCCGGGCGGAAGGATGAATCGGGGGCTTTCACCCGGGGTGCAGGCATCGGCTCGGCGGCGACGGACGCCGTTCTGGCCTTCGTGGAGGCCGGACGGGACACGCGGGCAGGCACGCTCGACCGGCTGGCGCAGGTCATCGGCGGCTCGCCGGAAGGCGATGAAGGCCTGCGTGAACTGTCGCTGATCAGCGGGGCGCTCGGCCGCCTCGGCGTGGGTGAGGACCAGGCGCTGTTCGACCCGTCAATTGTCCGGGGTCTGGAATATTACACGGGCGCGGTGTTCGAGGCGGATATCGCGCTCGAGGCGGTGGGCGAACGCGGCGAGCCGGTTCGCTTCGGGTCTATCGGCGGCGGCGGCCGCTATGACGATCTGGTCGCGCGATTCACCGGCCAGAGAACACCGGCGACGGGCTTCTCTTTCGGCGTATCCCGGCTCGCGGCGGCCCTGGCCGCCGCCGGCGCGACCGGCGAAAGGACGCGTGGGCCGGTGGTGATCATCGCCCTCGATGGCGCCCTGATGAGCGAGTATTTCGCCATTGCCGGCGAGCTCCGCGCCGCAGGCGTTCCGGCCGAAGTCTATCTCGGGACCTCAGGCATGAGGGCGCAAATGAAATACGCCGACCGGCGGCTGTCGCCGGCCGCGGTCATCGTGGGCGGCGATGAACTCGCCGCCGGGACGGTGACGATCAAGGATCTGGATCTTGGGCGGATGCTGGCCGAAAGCGTCGCCGATAACCGTACCTGGCGGGATGACCGGCCGGGCCAGATCACCACGCCGCGGGGCGAGCTCGTCGCTCAGATCCGGCGGATCGTGGAGGCGGCGTCATGAGGCTGGAGGCCCCCGTCCCGGGAGAGATACTACAGGCCATTCGCGCGCCGTTCCTGGAGACGCCGGCCGAGACTCTGGACGCGCCGATTCTTCAGCCGCTGGGCCTTCTGCTCGATCTCGTGGGCGAGACGCTTCGCGAACGGTTGTTCATCGTCCAGGGCGACGGGCCCGAGGCGTGCCTGCGGGCGGACTTCACCTTGCCGGCCCTGCGTGCCCATATCGCCAGCGGGCGGCCGGCCGGGCGGTATCTCTACGATGGCCACGCCTTTCGCGTCGCTCCCCGGGGCTCGCAAAGGGCCGAGGAGTTCCTGCAGATCGGCCTGGAGGCGTTTGAGAAAGGCGACCCTGCGTTGGCGGACGCCAGGATGGCCGCACTAGCATGGCGCGCATCAATCGCCGGCGGACGCGTCGACCTGAGGCTGCTGCTTGGCGATGTGGGGCTCTTCGGCGATTTCATCGCCGCCCTGGAGGTCGCTCCGCCTCTGGCCGCTCGGCTAAGGCGCGCCTTCTCGACGCCTCGGCGGTTACGGGCCGAACTCGAGGCGGCGGTTTCCGGCGTCGATGGCCGGGAAAGCGGCGGCAGGCTCGCGGCTCTGCTGTCGGGCCTGTCCGAGGAAGCGGCGACCGGCGTGCTCGAGGAGATCTGGGCCATGGCCGGCATCGAGCCGGTGGGTGGGCGATCCGCGGCCGAGATCGTTCACCGTCTGGCCGAAAGATCCGCCCTCGCCGCCGCACCGCGCCTGTCGGTCGAGCAGGCCGAGATGATCCGTCGGTTCCTGGCCATCAGCGGGGATCCGGCCGAGGCCCTGGCCGAGGTTGCCGCGCTGGTTGGCGGAGCCTCTTCAGGTCTGGCGGCGGCGTGCAAGGCCTGGGAGCGCCGGCTTGACGCCCTGGTGGACGGCGGCGCGCCGCGCGACCGTATTGAATTCTCGACCGCCTTCGGCAGGGCGCTCGGCTACTACGACGGCGTGCTCTTCGAGGTACGCAGCGACGCGCTGGGCGATGACGACCCGGTGGCGGCTGGCGGGCGTTATGACAGTCTGCCCGCGCGGCTCGGCGCTAGTCTGAGCACCGGCGCGGTCGGCTGCATGGTCAGACCCGGCCTCGCCTGGGCGGGAGCATTACAGTGACCGAGCCCCTGATCCTGGCGATCCCGTCGAAGGGACGATTGAAAGAACAGGTCGACAGCTGGCTCAACGACTGCGGGCTCACGCTCCGCACCTCGGGCGGAGTGCGTGGCTATTCGGCGTCGCTGTCCGGTTTCGATGAGGTTCAGGTCCGGCTGGTCTCCGCCTCAGACATCGCCGTGGCGTTGAACCAGGGCGAAGTCCACCTCGGCGTCACCGGCGAGGACCTCCTGAGGGAGTCCGGCGACAGCCCCGATACCCAGGTCATGCTGCTGGCGGCGCTGGGCTTCGGTCGCGCCGATCTGGTCGTCGCGGCGCCGAAGAGCTGGGTGGACGTCGAAACCATGGCCGACATTGACGACGTGGCTCATCTTTATCTGGCGCGTACGGGCCGCCGGCTTCGCGTCGCCACGAAATACCTGGCCCAGACCCGGAGCTTCTTCGCGCGGCACGGGATCGCGGACTATCGTCTGGCTGAATCCGGCGGGGCCACCGAGGGTGCGCCGGCCGCCGGCGCGGCCGAACTGGTGGTAGACATCACCACGACAGGCGCGACCCTGGCGGCAAACGGCCTGAAGATCATTGCCGACGGGCTGATCCTGAAGAGTCAGGCGCATCTGGCGGCCGGCCTGGGGGCGGTCTGGGAGCGGGCCCATCTGGCGACCTGCCGGCGGCTGCTGACGATCTTCGAGGCTCGGGCGCGGGGGAAATCCGTCGCCGGCCTTACCTGGCCGGCGGCTCAGGACGCCATGGCCCTCACCGCTCTTGCCCGGCTTGCCGACTTCGATTTTACGCCGCGGACCCACGGCGCCCTGATTCAACGCTCTGGGCTGTTCGACGCGACGGGGGCTCTGGGCGCCGCTGGGGTAGGCCCGGTGAGCGTGGAGCAGCCGGATTATGTATTCGAGGCGACGTGCGCGGCAGCGGATCGTCTGGCAGGGGTCGTGGCGGGTCCGGCCAGCTGAGGGTCGAATTCACCCGATAGCCGGACGCAGGGTTATTTTTCACCCCCTCGGGGGCTACCGCCCATTGACACGGGGGAAACGTTACCTCTTTGTAATATGGCGACGCATGCAAGGGCCGGGATGACAAGGCCCCGCACCTGCGGCGTACAGGGGAGGAAACGCTCAACAAATATCGCCGGCAAGGCGAACCATTAGACCCGCCGCGGCGCCGCCCGCGGCGGGTTTTTTCGTGCGCCGGAGTGCAGGTCTTGATCGGCGCCGACGGTCCGGCTTCGACCCGTTCAATTAGGGCCCTGAGTTGGCTGGCTGGATCGCACAAAGGCCAACGGCGGCGGGCCGACGGCATGGCTATCGCACAGGACGCAGGGCGGGTTATGTTGCGCGCATGTCCACAGCGAACGGCTATGAGACCGAACTTCGCAGTCTGCAGATCGGGCTGGTGCGCCACCAGATGTGGGCGATCCGGACCGGCGCAAGGGCGCTGGTGATTCTGGAGGGCCGCGATGGCGCCGGCAAGGACGGGACCATCTCGCGGATCATTGAACATCTCGCTCCGCGCAACACCCGGGTCGTCTCCCTGCCGAAGCCATCAGATCGAGAGCGGTCGGAGTGGTTCTTCCAGCGTTATGTCCGCCGCCTGCCGGCGGCAGGCGAAATCGTTATTTTCAATCGGTCCTGGTACAATCGCGGGGGCGTTGAGCCGGTTATGGGTTTCTGTACGCCGCGCGAACATGACGATTTCCTCCGGGATGCGCCGACCTTCGAGCGAATGCTGGAGGATTCGGGAATTCGGGTGGTCAAGGTCTGGCTGGATATCAGCAAGTCGGAACAGGCCCGCCGGCTGAAGGAAAGGCGTGACGACCCCCTGAAGCAGTTGAAGGTCAGCGACCTGGATCTGGTCGCTCAGACCAAATGGAAGGCGTATTCCAAGGCCCGCGACGAGATGCTGACCCGCACCCACACGGTGACGTCGCCCTGGATCTGCGTCCGCGCCGACGACAAGAAGACGGCGCGGCTCAATGTGATCCGCCACCTGCTGCACGTCCTGGCGACCAATGAGGTCCGGGCGGAAGTGGCGCCGCCGGATCCTGACATTCTCTTCCCCTTCACGGACTCGGCTGTAAGCGACGGCCGGCTTTCGCCCTAGACACAGCGCCCCACCCCGGCGGCAGCGTCATCGGTGGCGCGCCGGTGGGAATCGGCTCGCGACAGACTGGGCCCGGGCCATCCAGGCTGCGCCAGCACCGCATGGCGCCCGCGGCGGGCGCACCGGCTTGACGTCGTCCGCCAATTGACGTTCGGATGCTGGTCAAGGCGCCCGCGGTGCGGACCCGCGCCAGTGGGTAGCTTGGGGCCAGGCGTTTGAACAGCACTGACAGACCGCAGGCTAAGGTGGCCCTTGTCCAGATGCCATTCGCGGTCACCGCATGGCCATCGCTCGGGCTGGGGCTGCTGAAGGCGGGGCTTGCCCAGGCTGGCGTCGCTGCCGAGGTGCTCTACCTGAACGCGATGTTTGCCGATCAGGTCGGCGACAGCGCCTATGAGCCCCTTTCCATAGGGGCGCCGCAAAATACCGATCTGCTGGGCGAGTGGGTGTTCGCCGACGCGCTCTGGGGGTCGTCGCCGGAACGGGACGACCGATACTTTGCCGAGATCCTCAAGGGTGGGCAGGCCGCACATCGAAAACACCTGGTCGACCCTGATGTCTCCGAGGTCTGGCGCAACGCGATCACCTGTCGGGCTCAGGTGGAACGCTATCTGGACGATTGCGTCGAGAAGTATGACTGGGCGGCATTCCGGATCGTCGGGTTCACCTCGGTTTTCCAACAGCATCTTGCCTCGCTCGCCCTTGCGAAGCGGTTGAAGGCGCGGTTTCCGAATCTGACGATTGTCTTCGGCGGCGCCAATTGCGAGGGCCCGATGGGCCTGGCGACCCTGCGAAATTTTCCATTCATCGACGCCGTCTGCGTCGGTGAGGGAGATGTGGCCTTTCCTCTTTTCGTCCAGAGAACATTGAGTGGGACCGCCCACGAACCCAGCAATATTGTCACCCGCGAGCAGCTGCAGGATATCGACGGCGCAGATGGCGGCGCGCGTCCGACGCCTGATCTGGTCGATCTCAACGCCCTGCCGTTTCCCGATTTTGACGATTTTTTTGAACAGTGCGGACACAGGCCCGAAAGCGAGTCCATCCCGGTCCGGATCGTCTTCGAAACCTCCCGCGGCTGCTGGTGGGGTCAGAAGAACCACTGCACGTTCTGCGGCCTGAACGGCACAACAATGGCGTTCCGCTACAAGGCGCCGCTACGCGCCATTGAGGAGATACAGCACCTTACGCGGCGGTACGGTCGCTTCACCCAGCAACTGTCGGCCTCCGACAACATCATTCCCTACCAGTATTTCGCGGAATTTTTGCCCGAATTAATAAAATTAGATATGAAATTATCTATTTTTTATGAGACCAAGTCTAACCTCCGTAAGGACCAGCTGACTATTTATAGAGATGCCGGTCTCATGGAAATACAGCCCGGTATAGAAAGCCTGGACACAAATGTATTGCGCCTTATGAAGAAAGGTGTTTCGGGTATACAAAACATTCAGCTTTTGAAGTGGTGCAAAGAACTCGGAATATCTCCCCTATGGAACTATTTGTATGGATTTCCCGGGGAATTATCATCTTCCTATGACGATATAGCTAAAATTTTACCAGTATTAAGTCATCTCGACCCGCCAACCGGCATGGGTCGCCTTCGCTTCGACCGATTTAGTCCCTATCTCGATCGCCCGGGTGAATTTGGCGTGACGGGCCTCAAGCCTTATCCGGCTTACGAATACATCTATCCCTATATTGATGCAGATCAAAGGCAATTCCTAGCCTACTATTTTACGGGCGATTTTGAATCTAGTGATACGGTAGACCGTTATACGGAGACGCTTCGTGCTGGAATAAGGAAATGGCAAGCGATATCACCGGACAGCATGCTTTCGCACGTAGAAGACGAGAATTCAACAACAGTATTTGATGGGCGAAATGGTGATGATTTCCAATTTATTACATTGAGCGGGCTATACCATAAGGTATTTCTCCAATCCGACGGAATAATTTCTGCGTCGCAATTGGATCTGACCAACGAGGAGGGCGAAAGGCTGCCGAGCGTGTTGACAGAGCTTGAAAAACGGGGGCTAATATTTCTTGAGGGGGACCGGATTTTGAGGCTATCCTTGCCTCTTGTTTCGGACTATGAGCCCCCGCCAAAAGCGATGGCGCGGCTGCGGTCCTTGTTGGTGGAAAAAGAAGAAGCTGAAACAGCCGAGCGTTTGTTGACCATAGACAGTAAGAACGTCGTCGCTTTGGAAATTTGAAGGCAACAGGAGAACACCATGCCTACCAAGAAAATCGTGATCGACAGGGCCCGGATCGCCGTCGACGAAGACGGTAACCTGCGGATTTCCGCCCCTGAGGTGCTCAAGGCGCTGGCCGAGAAGGGCCTGGGAACCCGTGGCCACAAGCCGAAGCCGAGCCCCGGGATCATTCCGGGCGTTTGAAACTCGCCCCCCTGCGGGGGGTTGAACCTGCGACTATGCACCAGGATCTGCCCGTTTCCGGTTGCCCCGGCGACGGGCGTCTTGCGTTATACGGCAGTCACGATCCAGCACCGTGGTGAAGCAGGGCGGAGCTGCTGCACGATTGGGGGAAATATGGACGCGGCCATGCTGACCTCACAGCACAGGGGGAAGGCGTCACGTCCGGCGGGAGGGGGCAGATGGACGGCGAAATGATAGAGCGGACGCTCGAGATCGCGGCCGAACGCATCCCTGACCTGACTCCGCGGGTCTATCAGCGGCTGTTCGCCGCCCATCCCGACATGGAGGCGCTGTTTGTCCGTGACACCAACGGCTCGGTAAGAGGAGAGATGCTCGCGCGAGTGTTCGAGATGATCCTCGATTTCATCGACCGTCGCGCCTACGCAGCCCAGATGATTCAATGCGAGGTGGTGACCCATGAAGGTTATGGCGTACCGCCGGAGGTGTTCGGGATCTTCTTCCAGACTGTGGCCGACACCCTCCGCGATGTCGTGGGCGCCGACTGGACTCCGGCGGCGGACAGCGCCTGGAAGGCCATGTTGACCGAAATGGGCTGGTTCGCCACGCACCCGGCGCAACTGGCCCCAGCCTCCGTTGACTGAACAGAGCCTTTCGGCGCGCCAGGCGCGCCGGCTGGCCATCGCCGCCCAGCGGCTGGGCAGGCCGAGAGTGGCCAGCGAAGTCGGTCACGGCCATATCCTCGGACTGATCGACACTCTCGGGGTCGTTCAGATGGACTCGGTCAATGTGCTTGTCCGCAGTCACTATCTGCCCCTGTTCTCTCGACTGGGTTCCTATCCACGGGACGTGCTTGAACGCGCCGCCTGGGGTCCGAGACCCCGCCTCTTCGAATACTGGGGGCATGAGGCCTCGTTGCTTCCGGTGACCCTCCAACCGTTGTTCCGATGGAGAATGGCCCGCGCCCGATCCGGGGAATTGTGGAGCGGCCTGGCCAGGTTCGGGCGCGAGCGCCGGGATTACATAGAAGTGGTTCTGGACCGGATCCGCCGCGATGGACCGATGACGGGCGGAGACTTCGCCACGGAGCCGAGGCCGGCGGGGTGGTGGAACTGGAGCGAGGGCAAACGCGCCCTTGAGTGGCTGTTCTGGGCCGGACTGGTCACCACGAAGACACGGCGCGGGTTCGAACGGGTCTATGACCTCACCGAGCGGGTGCTGCCCAGCGCGATCTTGACGGCGCCCACCCCTACCGAGGCCGAGGCCCATCGGGGGTTGTTGCGGATCGCCGCCCACGCTCTGGGTGTCGCGACAGCGGCCGACCTGCGGGACTACTTCCGCATGCCAGGCCGGGGCATATCGGAACGCCTGAACGAAATGGTCGAATCCGGCGAGTTTTCCCCCGTCCGGGTCGAGGGCTGGCGGGACCGGGCCTACATGCCGGCAAACGCCAGGCGTCCGCGTCTGCAGGGCGACGGCGCTCTGCTCTCGCCTTTCGACAATCTCATCTGGGCGCGAGACCGCGCCGAACGGCTGTTCGGGACGCGGATCCGGCTGGAAATCTACACACCCGCGCACAAGCGGGAGCACGGCTACTATGTCCTGCCCTTCCTCCTCGGCGACAGCATCGCCGCGCGGGTCGACCTGAAGGCCGATCGCGCTTCTGGGACGCTCAGGGTCCAGGCGGCGCATCTGGAACCCAACTCCGACCCCGGCGAGACGGCGGCGGCCCTGGCCAGATCGCTGCGCCGCATGGCGGAATGGCTGGGTCTGCAGGATATCGAGGTGGCGAAGAAGGGCGACCTCGCCAGCCAACTCACACTGGCGTCGCGCCCGGTGGCGCCCGGTCTGGACTGATTTCGCCAGCGCAGTCGCAAACGCCCGGCCCAGCAAATCGACGACCTGCGGGAATTACGACCTTTCGGATTTTATCGGCTATTGATTTGATTACCCGTCGGTGGTCAATTTCAGGCGGGGACGATGTTGAGAATTGAAATCGGGGTCAACGATCACTTCGGGGACGGAACCGTCGTCGTTCTGCGCCACGGCCACTGCCTGTTCCGGGCGGGCGAACGCGCAGCGCGGGCATGCCAGTGGGATGGCGCGCCGGCTGGGAGACGTTAGATGAGACGGATTGCGATTGTTGAAGACGATCCTGAAGAACTGAGCCGCCTGACGGCCATGCTCAGTGCGCATGGGCAATGTGTGCCCTTTGGCGACGGCCAGTCTTTTCTCAAGGCCATCCACCGAGGCACCTTCGATCTGGCCTGTATCGACTGGAATCTTCCTGAGGTGACGGGGGTCGAGTTGGTCAAACGGATCCGGGGCGGCGCCCAGGCGCCAAACATGCCGATCATCCTGATCACCGCCCGCAGCACTGACGAAGACATCGTTGCCGGTCTGGTCTCAGGGGCCGACGACTATGTCACCAAGCCGGTGCGCAAACCTGTCCTGCTCGCGCGGGTGGAGACCCTGCTGCGCCGACTGGCTCCGGTGGCGGACGACCATCTCGAGAGGTTCGGAAACTTCACCTTCGATCGCTCGCGCGACGTTGTCGCCATTGGCGATCAGGAGCGCGTCCTGACCACCAAGGAGTTCAATCTGGCGCTGCTGCTGTTCCGTAACATGCACCGCCCCCTGGCGCGCAGTTATCTCATGGAAGAGGTCTGGGGCGCCGCGGCCAATGTCTCGTCCAGGACGCTCGACACCCATGTTTGCCGGCTGAAAACCAAACTGGGACTGACTCCGGCGAACGGCTACAACTTTGGTCCCGTCTACGGCTTCGGCTATCGACTGGAGAAGATGGCGCCGGCGGCTGAAATGGCGACGAAATAGCCCACCAGGATTCGGACATGGTGGAGTTGGACTCGCCGGAGGTCACGACCACGCCTCCCGCCACCCCCGCCCGCGGGCGGCTCGTGGTGGAGTGGTACGCCCTGCTGGTAATATCAACGCTGATGCTCAGCGGACTGTTGTTGTCGGGAGCGACGACCCGCCTGGACAACGCCCTCTATGATGTCGCCTTGCGACTTCGGCACCAGCCACCGCCACCGTCCAACATCGTTGTTGTCGGCATCGATTTCCCCAGCATGACCGCCAAAGGCAACTGGCCGTGGCCACGCGGCCTTCAGGCGGACATGCTTCGCAACATCGCCCGTGACCATCCCAAGGCGGTAGCGTGGCTGTTCCTCTATCAATCAAAGGGCCTGCCCCAGGACGACCAGAAACTGCACGACGCCATCGCCTCGGCGCCGGTCTACCTGCCCGAAGCGCTCGAATCGCCTGGCAAGGGGCACGCCGGAATCCTGACCCGCCCGACGCCATTCCTGGCCTCGGCCGCGGCCGGCCTGGGCCGCGCGACGGGCATACCGGACATCGACGGAATCGTTCGCCGCACATTCCTGTTCGAGCGGCACGACAACGAAATCCTGCCGGAGATGATGCAGGCGGTAGCGGGTGAGAACGAGGCCAGCCTGACGGCTTACGCAAACCGGAACCGCGGCGCGGCCGGCGTTAGCGCCGTGGATCACCGAGATGAGATCCTCATTCCGTTTTCCGGCCCTCCCGGCCACTATCTCAACGTCTCGGCCTCAAAAGTGGTCGATGGCGCGATGCCGGCGGGGTTCTTCAAGGACAAATATGTGCTCGTCGGCGCGACTGCGCCGGGTCTACTGGACAACTATCCGACGCCCGTCTCCCGAGCCGATGGCATGCCCAATATTGAGATCGAGGCGAATATCCTCGACGCGATGCTGCATCATCACCTTATACGGGCCATGCCCATGGCCGAAAACCTCGCCCTTTCCTTGGGGGTGGTTTGGGTCCTGTTCCTGGGGTTTCTGCAGCTCCAGCCCAATCAGCTGGTGATCTCCGGCATAGGTGGCAGCCTGTTGTTCCTGGCCGGATCGATCGCCAGCCTGCTTTTCTTCGGCCTCTGGTTCCCGCCGATGTCCGTGGTCATCACCCGGTCTCTGATCCAGGTGATCTGGTCGTCTCGCCGATTGCAGGCCGCCTCCGACTATTTCGCCAGAGAGCTCTCCGAACTCCAGACCCGCGCCGGCGGGGCGATCCTCGGGGCCAATCCAGCCGCTGATCGCATGATGGGCGACAGCGTGTCCCGCCAGATGATGCTGATCGATGAGACACGGCAGCGCGTCCGGGAACTTCGGCGATTCGTCACCGACGTTCTGGCCAACTTTCCGGACCCCGTCATCGTCGCCAGCCCCCGGGGTCGGATTATTGCCGCCAACGGCGCCGCCACGACCCTGGGACGCCGCCTGGGCCGCTCCACGGATGTCGGGGCCCAGCTGCAACCCATCCTTGAGGATCTCGAGAACGCCGCCGAGAACAGCCAGAAACTCTGGCCCCCCGACACGACGCCCGGCGCCACGCCGCCCCGCGGCGTCGGTCCAGGCGGACGTATCCTCGAGGCCAGATACACACCCACGGGTTTCGAAGGCGAACAGGTTCGGGGCTGGACTGTGCATCTTGTCGACGTCACGGATCTCGTCTCCGCCATGCGACAGCGTGAGGAAGTCCTGCAGTTGTTCACCCACGACATGCGCTCGCCGCAGTCTGCAATCCTGGCGGCGCTCGATCACAAGGACTTCCAGGGCGTGCCGCGCAACCTCCGCGACAGCATCGAGAAGAACGCCTTGCGGACCTTGAGTCTGGCGGACGGTTTCGTCCGTCTGGCCCAGGCGGAGGCGTCGGAATATGCGTTCGAGCCCATTGATCTGTTCCATGTGGTGACCGACGCCGCGGATGCTCTGTGGCCGACCGCCCAGAGCGCCACGGTGGACATCGTCATCGAGGACCCCGGCCGGGAGTATGTTGTCGACGCCGACCGCAGCCTGCTAGCCCGCGCCCTGATCAACCTCCTGGACAATGCGATCAAGTTCAGCCCGGCGGGCCGCTCGGTCGTCTGTGCCTTCGCTGAAGCGACCCTGCGCGGTGGCCCGGCCGTAGCGCTTACCATCACCGACCAGGCGTCCGGCATGAGCCAGGAACAGCAGAAAAGTCTGTTCAAGCGCTTCGCCCGATCGCCGGGCACGGGCGATCCGGCAGAACTGAAGAAGGTGCGTTCGAACAGCATCGGCCTTGGCCTCGCGGTGGTCCACACCGTTGTGACCCGACATGACGGGCTGATCGACTGCCGCAGTGAGATCGGGGAGGGCACCACCTTCACAATCACCCTGCCCCTGCGTGAGGGGGACGAAGACGGAGACGGTGACGATGATGCCGGTGATGTGCAAAATCCTGAATCGGCCGCCGTGCGGTCGTCCATGATCCAAACCTGAAAAGAGCATTTTCCATGGCGAGACTCCAGGCTGGCGACCTCTTCCTTGAATACGACAGCCACGGCGACGCGGGCGCCGAGGCGATCCTGCTGATCATGGGCCTTGGCGCCCAGATGACCCGCTGGTCACCAGAGTTCGTCTCCAAGCTTGTGGCCCGCGGATTCCGTGTCATCCGGTTCGACAATCGCGACGTCGGCCTTTCGGACAAGCTTGACGACGCCGGTCCGCCGGACATGGCCGCAATCCTGACCGCCCTCAGCCAGGGCCGGTCGCCCCCTGTCGCCTACGACCTCGGCGACATGGCCGCCGACGCCGTGGCGCTGCTGGACGCCCTCCAAATCGACAGCGCCCATATCGTCGGCGCCTCCATGGGCGGGATGATCGCCCAGCTCGTCGCCGCCGACTACCCGCGACGCACGCGGTCGCTCACCTCGATAATGTCCACGACCGGCCACCCCGATCTGCCGCGTGCGACCCCGGAAGCCATGACGCGCCTCAACACGCCCGCGCCCGACCCCCGGGCGGATCTCGAAGCCTATGTCGCGCATTCCATCGCCAGCGCCCGCGTCATGGGCTCGCCAGCCTATCCCGTCCCAGCGGCTGAATTGCGTGAGCAGGCGATCAGCACAGTCGGCCGCAGCTACTACCCTGTCGGCTTCGCGCGGCAATACGCCGCCATTCTGGCCTCGCCCGATCGGCGGGCCAAACTCGCCGGAGTCACCGCTCCCGCCTTGGTCATTCACGGTCAGGCCGACCCACTTGTGCCCGTGGAAGGGGGACGTGACACGGCGGCCTCGATTCCCGGCGCCGAACTGCTGGAAATCCCCGGCATGGGCCACGACCTGCCTGGTCCCCTGCACGATCAGGTGGTCGATGCGATCGTCGCCATAGCGGCCCGCGCGGGCTGAGCGCCAGCGCCGCGCGGCTCCCGATCAGGCCTTGCGGCTGAACGGCGCCGGAACCCGGCTGCCGCCCTGCATGGCGAACATCCACCCCGGATACTCCGCGGGCAGCGCGCTCGCCGCATCGAGTCGGGCGATCTCGTCAACCGTCAGGGTCAGTTCCGCCGCCGCCAGGTTGTCTTCCAGCTGCTCCACGGTCTTGGCCCCGACGATCACGGTCGTCACCGCCGGTCTGGCGAGCAACCAGGCGAGGGCCACACGCGCCACGGTGACTCCGTGAGCGTCGCCGATCTCGCGCATCGCCGCCACGCACCTCCAGGCCCGCTCCTTGTCCACAGGGGGGAAGTCGAAGCTGGCCCGGCGCGCGTCGTCGGGCGTCGATGATCCGGGGCCGAACTTGCCTGACAGCAACCCGCCGGCAAGCGGCGACCAGACCATCAACCCGACCTTCTCTTCGACCAGAAGGGGCGCCAGCTCCCGCTCAAGGTCGCGTCCGGCGATGGTGTAGTAGGCCTGTAGGCTTTCGAAGCGGGCGTAGCCCTTGCGCTCGCTGATCCCGAGGGCCTTGGCGATCTTCCAGGCCGCCCAGTTGGAGACGCCCACATAGCGCACGGCGCCTTCCCGGGTCAGATCGTCCAGGGCGCGCAGTGTCTCCTCGATCGGCGTAACGCTGTCGTTCCCGTGGATCTGGTACAGATCGATGTGGTCGGTCTGCAGGCGGTCCAGGCTTGCGCGGACACTATCCATGATATGCCCGCGCGAGGCGCCCCGGTCATTCGGCCCGGGTCCCATCGCCCCGAAGACCTTAGTGGCCACGACCACGTCCTTGCGGGCGACGCCCAGGTTCTTGAAGGCCTGGCCAAGGCGGCGCTCGGACTCGCCGAACGAATAGACGTCGGCTGTGTCGAAAAAATTCACACCTGCGTTCAGGGCCCGGCCAACGATATCGTCGACAGCCGGCTGTTCGAGAGCGCCGATCGCCTTCCACATCCCGGCGTCGGCGTTGCCCCCGAAGGTCATGGTCCCAAGGCAGATCTCGGAGACGTAGAGGCCTGTGCGGCCCAGTTGGTTGTATTTCATGGCAAGGGCTTCCCAGTTGAGGTTCGATAGAGACGGGCCGGCTTCACGACAGCCACCGACTGGCGGTGAATATAACCAGCCCCACAAGGCCGCCCACCAGGGCGCCGTTGATGCGGATATACTGCAGGTCGCGGCCGACCTGCAGTTCCAGGCGATCGGCGACCTCGGCGGCGTCCCAACCGGCGACCACCTGGGCGACGAAGCCGCCGATGGCGTGGCGCTGTGACGACAGCACGCGCCGGGCTGCAATGCGGACCCACCGGTTCAGCCGTTCACGGGCATCGTCATCGCCCTCGAGCCAACGGCCCAGAGCCCTCAGCGCGCGCGCCAGAATCTCGCCGAGCGCGTCGTCCCGCCCACCGGCTTCGGCGCCCAGGCGCTGGCCGACCTCCGCCCACAGGCCTTCGAGTCGAGTTGGAAGCTCAGGGTCCGCTAGCCAGCGGGCCTTGAGGGCTTCGCCGCGCTCCAGCAGGTCCGGGTCGGTCCCCAGGCGTTCGATCAGATCCTCCACCGCTTCGCCCAGCGCCGCACGCCAGGGATGATCAGGGTCGCCCAGGCCGTGGGCTGCACCCACCAGACCGTCCGCGAAGCGCTCGGCCAGGATCCGGTCCAGCCATTTGGGCATCCACCGCCACGAGGCCACCGTCACCTGCGACTGGATGAAGGATTCCTGGTCCTCGAGGTAGTGCGCCAGGGCGTCCGCCGCTCGGCTGAACAGTCGCTGGACGCCCGGATCGCGCCAGAGCCAGCCCAGCGCCTTGCCGGCGAGGGGGGCGAGGGGCCGGGACTGTATCGCGCGGCGGATGACGCCGCCGGCCAGGGCGCGCAGTTCGCCGCCTGCGTCGGCCATGTCCGGCAGCAGCACCGCCAGGCGCGCGCCGAGCGCCTCGGCGCGATCGCCTTCGCCGAGCCACTCGGCAAGACGTCGGGCCGGGTCGAGGCTGCTCAACCGGGCGTCGAGCACGCCGGCGGTCAGGAAATTGTTGGCGATGAAATCCCCCAGAGCCTCGCCGATCCGATCCTTGTTTCGCGGGATGATGCCGGTGTGCGGAATCGGCAGGCCCAAGGGGCGCCGGAACAGGGCCGTGACGGCGAACCAGTCGGCGCAGCCACCGACCATGCCGGCCTCGGCGAATGCGGCCACATAGCCCGTCCAGGTCCATGCCGCCGGGGCCAGACGGGCGGCGAGGAAGACGGCGGCCATTAGCGCGAGCAGGCCGGTCGCCATGGCGCGCATGCGGCGGAGGTCTGCGCGTCGGGCGTTATCGGACAACGTCGACCGGGCGGGCTCGGCTACCTTCATGGACACACGGCCATCGCATTGGCGGCGGGATGGGTGTAGGCGGACCGCCCTCGCAGCGGCCGATCCGGGTCGCCTTGCGCGTTTTTTCCGGAAGGCCTGTTCATGTCCCTGTCGATGTACGACGCATCCGTCCCCGTCTTCGGCCGGATGCTAAACAATCTCGCCGCCCTGCTGCGCAAGGGCGCTGAATTCGCGGAAGCCCGCAAGATCGATCCACTGGTGCTTACCGGCGCGCGCCTGGCTCCGGACATGTTTCCGCTTTCGCGGCAGGTGCAGATCGCGTGCGACGCCGCCAAGGGCGGCGGCGCCCGTCTGGCGGGGGTCGATGCGCCGAGCCACCCCGACACCGAGACCACCTTCGATGAACTCCTGAACCGCATCGACGCCACGATCGCCTTCCTGGACACTCTGAAGCCCGATCAGATGGTCGGGGCCGAGACCCGCTCCGTCACTCTGAAGATGCAGGGTTCGGAGATCGTTCTGACCGGGCAGGTCTTCCTGCTCAATCTGGCCATGCCGAACTTTTATTTTCATATCAGCACCGCCTACGACATCCTGCGTCACAATGGCGTGGTGCTGGGCAAGCGGGACTTTCTCGGAGCCCCCTGACCGGCGATCAGCGGCCAGCCCTTCAGAGGAAGGCGCGGATTTCCTTCAGGAAGTCATCCAGACGATCATGATGCACCCAGTGGCCGGCGCGCTCGAAGCTGGCCACGCGGGCGTTGGCGAAATGTCCAAGGCGCCCGTCCTCCTCGGGATTCGACGCCCAGCTCTCCGTGCCGTTGACCAGCAGCGTGGGGCAGGTGATCCGTGACCAGAGCGCGTGCAGATCGTCCTGGGACAGGTCGACCGGGGTGAACGACCGCACATAGTTGTCGAACTTCCAGCTGTAGGTTCCATCCTCGTTCTGGCTGACCCCGTGGACGGTCAGATAGCGGGCCTGGGCGGGCGTCAGGTGGGTATTTTCCGCCTGCATGCGGGCGAGGGCCTCGTCGATGGTGGCGTAGCGGCGCGGCTGGCGGGCGGCGAGCGCGCGCTGATCGTCAATCCAGCGCGTCAGCCGGTCGGCGACGGTGATCTCGGCGCGTTTGGCCTGCAGGGATGGCGATGGCCCCATGCCCTCGATCGCCACAAGCCGGCTGACCGCGTCGGGATACAGGCCCGTGTAGCGCAGGGCGATGTTGCCGCCCAGGGAGTGGGCGACGATACGGACCGGCGCCAGGGCCTGCTGATGGATCAGCTGGGCCAGGTCGTAGACATAGGCCGACATGGAATAGTCGCCGCTGGGCGAATAGGCGCTGTCACCATGGCCGCGCAGGTCCGGGGCGATGACATGCCAGTCGCGGCGCAGGTCCTGGGCGACCCAGTCCCAGTTCCGGCAATGGTCGCGGCCGCCGTGGACCAGGATCAGGGGCGGCGCGCCGGCGTTGCCCCAGTCGACATAGTGCAGCCGCAGCCGCTGCGAGATGAAGCTGTGCGACGTCGGACCGAGACCGGTCTCGAATCCTTCGGCGGTCATCGGGAGAGGCCCAGGGCGTCGGGAGGGGCGGAGTCTGCAGGCGAAACGGTCATGCGGCCTTTTACCCCCAACTGAGGGCGCGGGGAAACCGGCGGCCCGCCGTCAGTCGCGGCGAATCTCCAGGCCGGCCAGGGCGCCGTCCGCCCGCCAGGCCTCCAGCACCTTGACGAAGGCCAGCGGGCCGGCGCCGTAGGCGCTGTTCTGCACCGCCACCGGATTGGGCTTGCCCTCGTTGTTGTAGTAGCCGGGCGTGCATTCGGCGGCGAACTTCTCGCGCTGGACAGCCAGGGAGACGATCGTCCTGACCCAGTCGGCCTGGGCCTCCTCGGACACCTCGACGGCGCGGACCTGACCTTCGAGGCACTGATTGACGATATAGGCCACGTGGCGGGCCTGCTCATTGAGCATGTGCGGATAGTTGACGGTGAAGCCCGACTGGCTGTTGCTGATGATGAAGCAGTTGGGGAAGCCGCGGGTGTGGAAACCATGCAGGGTCTTCACCCCGTCGGCCCAGTGCTGGGTCAGGGTGACGCCGTCGCGGCCGTGAAGCTCGTAACCCGAGCGCCGGGTGTATTCGGTGCCGACCTCGAAGCCGGTGGCGTAGATGAGGCAGTCGACCTTGTACTCCCGGCCGTTGGCCCAAACCGCGTCGGCGGTGATCCGGTCGACGCCGCGCCCCTCGGTATCCACCAGGGTGACGTTGGGCCGGTTGAAGGTGGCCAGATAGTCGTCGTGGAAGCACGGCCGCTTGCAGAACTGCCGGTAG
This sequence comes from uncultured Caulobacteraceae bacterium, assembly GCA_903923135.1. GTDB lineage: Bacteria > Pseudomonadota > Alphaproteobacteria > Caulobacterales > Caulobacteraceae > Acaudatibacter > Acaudatibacter lapponiensis. The sequence goes on from CAIXWN010000174.1 coordinate 52,218, forward strand.
TAGGGTTTCAGCGCCTCGGCGGTCGCCTTGTCCTGGACGACGCTCTCCACCCGGGCGCGGATTTGTTCCATCTTCTGGAAATCCGCCAGTTCCAGGGTCTCGCCGGGATCGCTGGGCGGGGCCTTGCCATCGGCCTGGTCGCGGCGGGCGAGGATCAGCAGGTTGCGGATGATCTCCGTCCAGCCGTCGTTGACCAGGTCCTCGTCCTGGTAGCCGCCGGAAACCAGCACATTGAAGTTGTCCATCCGCCGCTGCTGCCAGCCGGGGGTGAGACTCGCCGCCCAGTCCGGATCGGTGGGGCGGTTGTTGCGCACGTCGATCGACGAGGGTGTGCGCTGGAAGACATAGAGCGCCTTGGCGCCGGCCCCGAGGTGCGGCACGCACTGCACGGCGGTGGCGCCGGTGCCGATGATGCCGACGACCTTGTCCTTCAGGCCGCCCAGGCCGCCGTTCGAGTCGCCGCCGGTGTATTCATAGTCCCAGCGGCTGGTGTGGAAGGCGTGGCCGCGGAAGGTCTCGACCCCGGGGATCCCCGGCAGCTTGGGACGGTGCAGCGGGCCGTTGGCCATGATCACGTACCGCGCCCGGATGGCGTCGTCGCGGTTGGTCTGGACGATCCAGCGCGACGCCGCCTCGTCCCAGCGCATGGCGGTGACCTCGGTCTGCAGGCAGGCGTTGTCGTAGAGATCGAAGTGCCGGGCGATCGCGCGGCTGTGGGCGAGAATCTCCGGCGCGCGGGTGTACTTCTCGACCGGCAGATAGCCGATCTCCTCGAGCAGGGGCAGATAGACGTAGGATTCCACGTCGCAGGCCGCGCCGGGATAGCGGTTCCAGTACCAGGTGCCGCCGAAGTCGCCGCCCTTCTCGATGACGCGGATATCCTTCACGCCGGCCTCCCGCAGCCGCGCGCCGGCCAGCAGACCGCCAAATCCGCCGCCGACCACAACCACGTCCACCTCATCGGTGAGCGGCGCGCGGCTGAACCCCGGCGCGACATAGGGATCGTCCAGATAGCGGGCGAAGTCCCCGGCGATCTCGCGGTACTGCTGGTTGCCGTCGGCCCGCAGGCGCTTGTCGCGCTCGGCCCGGTACTTCGCCCGCAGGGCCTGCGGATCGAAGCCCAGGTCTGCGCGCGCGGCGCCGGTCGCCGTGATCACGGTCTCGCTGCTGTCCGACAAGATGAAGTCTCCCTCCCCAGCCCACGGGGGATCAAACGGTTGTTTGAATGCATAGAACACGGCCAGCGCTGCGGGCACAAGCCGCCAGGCGGCGGACAGCTGCGGCCAACAGGGCCGCGGGGGCCTGACAGCGCGCCCCGACGGGCCTATCCTGGCCGGCAAAGACGCCGCAACGACGGCGCCCGCCCGGAAGCACCAGGAGACCTTTGATGACCAAGCCCCTGCCCATCAGCGCCGCCCGTCCGCCGTTCAAGGCGCGCTACGGCAATTTCATCGGCGGCGCCTGGGTCGAACCGGCGGCCGGGCGCTATTTCGATAACACCTCGCCGGTGAACGGCCGCATCCTCTGCTCGGTGGCGCGCTCGGACGCCACCGACGTCGAGCGGGCCCTGGACGCGGCCCATGCCGCCAAGGACGCCTGGGGCGCCACAAGCCCGGCCGAACGGGCGGTGCTGCTCAACCGCATCGCCCAGGTGATGGAGGACAATCTCGCCCTGCTGGCGGCCGCCGAGACCTGGGACAACGGCAAGCCGATCCGCGAGACCACCGCCGCTGACCTTCCCCTGGCCATCGACCACTTCCGCTATTTCGCCGGCTGCATCCGCGCGCAGGAAGGCGGCATCTCGCAGATCGACGCCGATACGGTCGCCTATCATTTCCACGAACCCCTCGGCGTCGTGGGCCAGATCATTCCCTGGAACTTCCCCCTGCTGATGGCCTGCTGGAAGCTGGCGCCCGCCATCGCCGCCGGCAACTGCGTGGTCATCAAGCCCGCAGAACAGACCCCCGCGTCAATCCTCCTGTGGGCCGAGCTGGTGGCCGACATCCTGCCTCCGGGGGTGCTGAACATCGTCAACGGCTTCGGCCTCGAGGCGGGCAAGCCCCTGGCCTCCAGCCCGCGCATCGCCAAGATCGCCTTCACCGGCGAGACCACCACCGGCCGGCTGATCATGCAGTACGCCAGCCAGAACCTGATCCCCGTGACCCTGGAGCTGGGTGGCAAGTCGCCGAACATCTTCTTCCAGGATGTGGCGGCCGAGGACGACGCCTATTTCGACAAGGCCATCGAAGGCTTCGTTATGTTCGCCCTCAACCAGGGGGAGGTCTGCACCTGCCCCAGCCGGGCGCTGATCCACGAGAGCCTCTACGACCGTTTCATGGAGCGGGCGCTGAAGCGGGTGGCGGCGATCGTCCAGGGCGACCCCCTCGATCCGGCCACCATGCTGGGGGCCCAGGCCAGCTCCGAGCAGCTGGACAAGATCCTCAGCTACTTCGACATCGGCCGTCAGGAAGGCGCCGAGGTGCTCATCGGCGGCGAGCGAAACGTCCTGCCGGGCGATCTGGCCGGCGGCTACTATGTCAAGCCCACCGTCCTGAAGGGTCACAACCGCATGCGGGTCTTCCAGGAGGAGATTTTCGGTCCGGTGGTGTCGGTGACCACCTTCAGGGACGACGCCGAGGCCCTCGCCATCGCCAACGACACCCTCTACGGCCTGGGCGCCGGGGTGTGGAGCCGCGACGCAAACCGCTGCTACCGCTTCGGACGAGCCATCCAGGCCGGTCGGGTGTGGGTGAACTGCTACCACGCCTATCCCGCCCACGCGGCGTTCGGCGGCTACAAGCAGTCGGGCATCGGCCGCGAGAACCACCGGATGATGCTGGATCACTACCAGCAGACCAAGAACATGCTGGTCAGCTACAGCCCCGACAGGCTGGGCTTCTTCTGAACCGGCGAGGGGGAGCGCGGCGTGATGCTGCCTGAACGCGTCACGGCCACGCCCGCCGCCCTGGACCTGATCGGCGTCCTTGTCGCCGAACACGGCCCGGTGCTGTTCCACCAGTCCGGCGGTTGCTGCGACGGCTCGTCTCCGATGTGCTACCCTCAGGGCGACTTCATCGTCGGCGACCAAGACGTGCGGCTGGGCGAGATCGGCGGCGCGCCGGTCTATATCGGCGCGGCCCAGTTCGACCTGTGGCGCCACACCCAGCTGATCATCGATGTCACCCCAGGACGCGGTGGCATGTTCTCGCTGGATAACGGCCGGGAGGTCCGCTTCCTCACCCGTTCGCGCCTGTTCAGCGAGGCCGAGCAGGCCAGCCTCGGCGCGCCGACGGCGGCGGCCTGATCTGGATCAAAGCGCGACGGGCCCACTGAGGGACAAGTCGGCGCCATGACCACCACCACCCTGGATTCCGCCACGCCCTTCACCCTGATCGGGGGTGTCCCCACCGTCGAGGCCTTCGTCGACCGGTTCTACGACCTGATGGACGAGGAGCCCGCCTATATGGCCCTGCGCGCCCTGCACGGGCCGGACCTGGGGCCGATGCGCGAATCGCTCAGCAGCTTCCTCACCGCCTGGCTGGGCGGACCGCGCGAGTGGTTCGACCGCCGTCCGGGCGCCTGCGTGATGTCGGCCCATTCCAGGGTTCCGGTGACGGCGGAGACGGCGGCTCAGTGGACCGAGGCCATGTCGCGGGCCCTCGCCGACACCGGCGTCGATCCGGCGATCGGGGCGCAGATCAACGCCGCCTTCGCCCGCATGGCCGGCGGCATGGCGGCGCGACCGGCCGCCCGCGCCCTGAACGGCTAGGTCGGACTCCGACCAGGTGGGAACATCCGGTCGGAGATTCCAGGCTCTGGATTCCGATATTCAGTCGGCCAGCGCCAGATCCGCCACGATCGGATAGTGGTCCGAGCCCAGGCGCGGCCCGCGGCGGACAGCGACCGTCCGCCAGGCTGACCCAGCGTAGATGTGGTCGATCGGCAGGATCGCCGGCAGGCTGACGATGTCGCGGCCGAGCCGGCGCATGACCGGCCAGGAGGCGATGGCGCGGTCGCGGCGCTCCAGTCCGAAGCCCCGGTCGAGCCTCGCCAGGGCGAAGGACCAGGGCGTGAGATTGAGATCGCCGACGACGATCAGCCGATCGCGCGGCTGGCGCTCCAGCAGCCGGACAAACGCCGCCGGCTGACCCCAGAATTTGTTCAGGGTGGGCCAGCAGAGGTGGACCACCACCACGGTGAACCGTCCGTGGCCGCCGGGGGCCAGAAAACTCGCCCGGGCGAAATCGGGAAGAATCGGCCAGTCGCTGCCGGGGATGAGGAAATGGGCGGTGGGCGAAAGCCCGCGGCTGAAGACCGCGGTGGTCACCATGCCCTTGGCGTAGACGAACCCGCGCGCCTCGAGAGCGCGGCGCAGCGCCGGGGTCATCTCCTCTATGGCCACCACATCCGGATGCTGGCCGGCGATCCAGTCGGCCGCCGCGCGCGGATTGGTGTTCTGGTCCCAGGCGTTGAACTGGATCAGGCGCAGCGTCGGCGACGAGCCGGCCGGGCCGGGGGGCGACGTCGGACGGGTGAGTTCCGGCGCCATCAGCGCCCCCGCGGCCACGCCGCCCAGAACCCCAAGCACCAGCAACGCCTGTCGCCGTCGACCGGCCCTCAACAGCAGACCGCCGCTCGCCACGACCAGGGAGCCCGCGAACCAGACCGGGGCGAAGTGGGTGAGGAGATCCAGCCAAGGGTCGAGCCGCCCGGCCTGGGCGATCAGGGCGGCCGCCAGGCAAACCACGCCCAGAGCGCAGGCCAGGACGAAGGTCAGGGCCGCGAGCGCTCGCCGGATCGTGTTCATGTCCCGCCTGTAGCCCGCCTGCTAAGGCCTCGCCAGCCCGGGCAAGTCCGCCCCGGGCTAGCTCCGGCCGATCAGGGCCTGGGCAATGACGTTCCTCTGGGTCTCGCTGGAACCCGAGTAGATGGTGGCGGCGCGCACGGCCAGATGCTTGGCCATCGACCGCGCCCCGGCGTCGACGGCCTCGCCCGCCAGGCCCAGGGCGGCGAGACTGGCGATGGCCGTCGGTCCGGCGATCTCGAGGGCCAGCTCGGCGACCCGCTGGTGCAGTTCGCTGCCGATCATCTTCAGCATCGAGGGCCCCAGCTGGTCGCCCAGGCGCGGGCGGCCGGCCGAGAGCGCCGCAAGCTCCAGGTTTTCGAAGGCCTCGAGCTCGATCATCAGTCCGGCCAGACGGCGCCGCAGCGCCGGATCCAGATCGGCGCCCTGACCGGCTGCGGCGAGGGCCGCGCGCAGCAGCACCCGGCGAACCATGGCCGGCGGGGTGTTGTTGGACCGGGCCAGCTGCATCAACCGCTTGGCCACGGACCAGCCGTCGTTCTCCGCGCCGACGCGGTTGGCGGCCGGAACGCGGACCCCATCGAAGAACACCTGGTTGAATTCGTGCTCGCCGGCGAGCCCCGGGATCGGCGCGACCGTGAGGCCCGGGCTGCGCATGTCGATGAGCAGGAAGGTCAGGCCCTGCTGGCGCCGCTCGCCGTCGGCGGTGCGGACGATGGCGAACATCTGGTCGGAGAAATGGGCGCCGGTGGTCCAGATCTTGGCGCCGTTGACCACATAGTCGTCCCCTTCGCGAACCGCGCGGGTGGAGATGGCGGCCAGGTCCGAGCCCGCGCCAGGCTCGCTGAAGCCCTGGCACCAGATATCCTGGCCCGAGAGGATGCGGTGGATGTAGCGGCCCTGCTGTTCGGGGGTTCCCATCTCGATGAGCAGGGGGCCGAGGCTGCGCAGGCCGGTGGCGAACAGGATGGGCGCGTCGTTACGGGCGCATTCCCGGTCGAAGAGGAAGCGCTGCTGCGCTGTCCAGCCGGTCCCGCCCCACTGCCGCGGCCAGGCCGGCGCGATCCAGCCGCGCTCATAGAGCCGCCGGTGCCAGATGCGGCAGGCGGCGATATCGGCGTGCACGCCCAGGGTCTGGCGTCCCGCCTCGCGCAGGTCGGGCGTCAGGGCCCCGGCCAGAAAGGCGCGCACCTCGGCGACGAACGCCTCTTCGGCGGTCGCCCCGTCGGTGACTTGCGTGAGGTGAGCGGGCGCCGCACCGTCCATGTTGAAATCCTTTGCGCCGGCTATGCGGCGAAGCGGCAAACTGGTCATGCCGGGCGGCAAGGGCGTTGATTCATGTCAAGAGGGGGGTCGGCCGCCATGGACTACGACTATGTCATCATCGGCGCGGGCTCGGCGGGGGCGGTGCTGGCGGCCCGGCTGTCGGCGCGGACAGGGGTGCGCGTCGCCCTGATCGAGGCCGGCCCGGATTATGGCGCGACGCAGACGCCGGCGGCCATGCGCAGCCCCAATCCGCACGAGATCATCACCGGCGAGGCCCATGCGGCGTTCCGCTGGGACACGCTGAAGGCCCGCCGGACGACGGGGCAGGAGCCGCGCACCTACTGGCGCGGCCGCGGCCTGGGCGGAAGCTCGGCGATCAACGGCCAGATCGCCATCCGCGGCGTTGTCGAGGACTACGACGGCTGGGCGGCGGCGGGTTGCCGGGGCTGGTCGCACGACGAGGTGCTGCCGGCGTTCCGCCGCCTGGAGACCGATCTGCGGTACGGCGAGGCGCCCTGGCACGGCGACGGCGGGCCGATCCCGATCTACCGGGCGCCGGTCTCCCTGTGGGGCGCGGTGGACCAGGCCTTCGCCGAGGCGGCCCTGGACGAGGGCTACGCCTGGGCGCCGGACCACAACGCCCCCGGGGCGACCGGGGTCTCGCCCTACGCCATCAACAGCCGCGACGGGGTTAGGGTCAGCGTCAACGACGGCTACATCGAGCCGGCGCGCAGCCGCAACACCCTGGCCGTGTTCGGCGATTCGCACGTGGACCGGGTGCTGTTCGACGGCGACCGGGCCGTCGGCGTGCGCCTTCACCGGGGCGGCGGCTGGCGGGAAATCCGCGGCGGCGAGATCATACTCTCGGCCGGGGCGGCGCACAGCCCGGCGATCCTGATGCGGTCCGGGGTCGGCCCGGCGGACCATCTGCGCGGCCTGGAGATCCCGGTGCGGGCCGCCCTGCCGGTGGGCGAGGGCTTCCAGGACCATCCGGCCATCTTCCTGCCGATCCGCCTCGCCCCGACCGCGCAGCCCCCCGCGGGCTTCCGCCATACCAACGCCTGCCTGAGGTACAGTTCCGATCTCGCCGGCGCCGGCCCCAACGACATGATGATGGTGGCCATGAACCGCTTCGGCGACAGCCTCGGCCACCACGTGGCGGGTCCGGAGGGCGAGGCGGTCTTCGGGCTGCTGGGAGTTTGGGTCAACCAGTGCGTCTCGCGCGGGACCGTGCGGCTGAACTCGACCGATCCGTTCGACCAGCCGCTGATCGAGGAGAACATGCTGGACGACGCCTCCGACCGCGAACGGATGCGCGACGGGGTGCGGCGGCTGATGGCCCTGGCCCGCCGCGGGGCCGTCTCGGCGATCGGCCAGCCGGTGATCGATCTGGCCGACGACGCCGACGACGGGACGGTGGACGCCTTCGCCCTGCGCAACGCCGGCGACACCCAGCACGCCACCAGCACCTGCCGGATGGGCGATCCGGCCGACCCGGCCACGGTGGTCGACAGCGACGGCCGGGTGCTGGGCCTGCGCGGGCTGCGGGTGATCGACGCCTCGGTCATGCCGTCCACGCCCCGCGCCAACACCCACCTCACCACGGTGATGATCGCCGAGCACCTGGCCGAAAGGCTGTAGCCGGGTGGCTGACGGCTCCTCGTCCATGGGCCCGGACTGTCACAATCTCTTCACTTGATCGGGCCGGGGCCGGGTTGTGCAAGGGACCGAAGGCCCCCGAAACGGTGGCGCCGATCCGGAGCCCGCCCATGACCGTTTCTCTCAGGAGCGCCGCCGCCGTGGCCTTGGGGCTGGCCATCATGGCCGGCGGGTTCGCCCGCGCGGACCAGCCGGCGGCGCCCGCCGCGGTCATGGCGCACCCCGCCAAGGCCTTCCAGATCCTGGACGCCGCGGCGTTCGATCCGGCCCGCCTGCTGCCCCCGCCGCCGGCAGAGGGCGGCGAACGCCAGAAGGCCGAGCTGGCCGAGGTGCTGCGCGCCTATGGCATGCCCGACCCCGGGCGCAGGGCCCTGGCCCAGTGGGACAACGACCACGAGGATCCGAGCCTGTTCGCGCCGGTGCTGGGCTTCCGGTTCGACATGGCCGGCCTCCCGGCGACCGCGGCCTTGCTGGCCTTGGTGCAGAACGAGGCCTCGGTGGCCTCGGGCGCGGGAAAACGCTATTTCAAGCGCATCCGTCCCTGGGCCGAGGACAAGACCATCCTCGCCTGCGACGCGGCCGACAGCGACAAGCCCAACACTTCCTATCCGAGCGGCCACGCCACGATCGGCTACGCCCTGGCCCTGGTGCTGGTCGAGCTGATCCCGGAAAGGGCCCAGGCGATTCTCGAACGGGCGTCGGACTACGCCTACAGCCGCGAGATCTGCGGCGACCACTATCCCTCCGACACGGAGGCAAGCCATGTTCTGGGTTCGCTGGTGGCGACGCGCCTGCTGGCCGATCCGCGCCTGACCGATCGCCTGGCCGCGGCGCGCGCCGAACTGCGAGCGGCCGGACTGACGAAATAACCCGCTCCAGCGCGGCCGTCAGGCCGGTGCGTCAGGGCGGATAGCAATGACCGCCTCGACGTCGGGGTCGCGGGCGATATCGGCCGGAGCCATGTAGCCTTCGATGTCGGGCGCGAGGTCGACGCCGACCGCCTCGAAGCACTTGGCGACGAACTCCGAGCAGATGTAGGCGTTGGTCGGCTCCAGTCGCCCGGGCAGCTTCACGTCGGCGAGCCCCAGGGCGATCCGGGTGGCGATCCTGGCCAGTTCGAGGGGGTTGTAGGGATAGCCCAGGTGATCGACCCCGAAGCGCATCATGTCGGTCACCTGCGCCGGGGCGAGCGGCGCGGGCAGGCGGTTGTGACGGGCGACCAGAACATGGCCGTCATAGGGCCTGGGCGCCGCGGCCGTGCCGTTGAGGCGGTTGCTGGCCGACACAGCGCGGATGCCCACATCCTCCAGGCTCTCCAGGATCAGAACCCGGTCGAAACCCTCGTCGCCTACCCGCCAGACGAGGCCGACGTGGCTCCACAGGCTGTTGGTGAAGTGCTCGATGATCAGTGAGAACGGGCCGGTGGACGAGAACAGCAGGATGTCGCCGGTCTGCAGCTGACTGCGCGCCTGGGAATAGGGGACCGGTGTCAGGGCCTCGAACTGCGCCGTGGTGATGGTCATGGTCTGCGCCCGCCGTTCATGAAGTCCGCCGGCATAGGATCACGCCGCGCCCTGGCCAAGGGGACCATAGTCGCATCGGCCTTTCAATCGGCGGCGCGGATGACGCTGGCGATCGGTCAGAACCGCAACTGGACCGTGCGGTCGGCGCCATCGCGCGTCACCAACACCTCGACGGACGCTCCCGGCGGGATGCGCCTGACGGCGGCGGCGAGATCGGGCGGCGTGAAGACCGGCCGACCGGCCAGAGACCGGATCACGTCTCCGGGGGCCAGTCCGCCGAGGTCGGCCACCGACCCCGGGGCGACGTCGCCGACAATGACCGCCTCGATATCGGCCGGCGGCGCTCGCAGCGTCACGCCCAGCATCCGCCGGGACGGCGGCGGCGGCTGGACAGGCGCGGCGACGGGGGGGTGACTGACCACGACGGGGGGCGCGGGGCTGCGCGGCGGCGGCGGGGCCGGGACAGGCGCGGCGACGGGCGGTGGCGCTTTCCACGGAACCGCCGGCGGCGGCGCAGGCGGCGGACGGCGCGGCGGCGGGGGAACA
>CAIXWN010000175.1 GCA_903923135.1 uncultured Caulobacteraceae bacterium
ATGCGCAGCGCCCATGTTCGCCTCCTCGAATCAGAGGTCCCATCGACTCACGCCCAGCCTTCGAGGAAAATCCCCCCAGCGATCACATTCGATTCATCTCAACAGGCGTTTGCGCTAGGTCTTAGGCCGCGCCAAACGCAACACCTATCGCCGCGGAACGCCGGAAGTGCCCAGCGTTCCGCTAACGTCCATGGAGCGCCTCCGGAAAGGCGCGACCCTGTTTGCCTAGTTTTCAACCCGCAGGTTGGTGGCCGAGGTCTTGCCGGTGCGGCGGTCGGACTCGAGGTCGTAGGAGACCGCCTGTCCGTCCGCGAGGCGCGATAGCCCCGCCTTCTCCACGTCGGAAATGTGAACGAACACATCCGCGCCGCCATCGCTGGGCTGAATGAAGCCGAAGCCCTTGGTGGTGTTGAACCACTTCACGACGCCCTGCCCGGCGCCGGCCGGTTCGCGGGATCCGCCGCCGCCGCCGCTGGGGCGACGCTGGAAGGAGTCGTGATCGCGTCCGCCACCACCACCGCCGAAGCTGCGCGGCGCGCCGCCGGGGCGGGGGCCGCGGGCCGACGGGCCCGCCGATCCGGTGACGACCAGATCGACCGCCGCCAGCTTGCCGGAACGACGATCCTGTTCGAGTTCGAACGACACCTGATCGCCTTCATTCAGGCCGCCAAGGCCCGATCGTTCGAGGGCTGAGATGTGAACGAAGACGTCGTTGCCGCCGTCGTCTGGCGCTATGAAGCCAAAGCCCTTGGCGCCGTTGAAGAATTTGACTGTGCCACGCGGCATGAGAACCGTCCGAACCTGTTGATAAAAGCGGATTTAACTGGCGTTTTCGTATCTGACTAGCGGTTAAGCCCATATAAACCGTTGTTTGTCATTATTCCCGTCGCCAAAACGCCACAGAGGGCGGCGGGGGCAATCATCGGGACGGCAGCAGCGTGGCCAAAAGGCCACAAAACACCAACCACGCGAACCCTCCAAAACCATCGACCAAAGCCGTCCGGCACTATACGCCTTTGTTCCATGCTCGACCAGTTCGACGTTGACCTCGACCCAAGCTTCGCGCCCGCCGACCTGACCAGCCTGGCGGAGAGACTGCGTGCAGTGCTGCCGGCCGACGGCCTGATCAGCAAGACCGAGGGCATGAGGGTCTATGAGACTGATGGCCTGGCCGCCTATCGAGGTCTGCCGGCGCTCGTCGCCCTCCCCCGCGACGCTCAACAGGTGGCGGCCGTGCTCAGAATCTGCAGCGAATATGGCGTTCCCGTGGTCGCCCGCGGCGCCGGAACCGGACTGTCGGGCGGCGCGCTGCCGTCGCCGGGGTGCGTCCTGCTCACCCTCTCCCGCCTGAACCGGATCCTGGATATCGATCCGGAGGCTTGCACGGCACGGGTCCAGCCGGGGGTTCGCAATCTGGCGATCTCCGAGGCGGCGGCGGCGCACGGCCTGTTCTACGCGCCGGACCCGTCGTCCCAGCTCGCCTGCAGCATCGGCGGCAACGTCGCCGAAAACGCAGGCGGCGTGCATTGCCTGAAATATGGCCTGACTGTCCACAACATCCAGGCCCTTGAGGTGATCACGATCGACGGGCAGTGGCTGAGCCTGGGCGGAGACACCCTCGACACGCCGGGCTTTGATCTCATGGCCCTGATGACGGGCTCGGAGGGCCTGCTGGGCGTGGTGACTGAGGTCACGGTCCGGCTGCTGCCGGAACCCACCCACACCCAGGTTCTGCTGGCGGCCTTCGCCGACGTTCGCCGGGCCGGCGAGGCCGTCGCGGCGATCATCGCCGCCGGCATCATCCCGGCGGGCCTCGAGATGATGGACCGGCTCGCCTTGGGAGCCGCGGAGCAGCACACCCACGCTGGCTATCCCACCGACGCCGCGGCCATCCTGCTTTGCGAACTGGACGGCGCAGAGCGGGACGTCGGAGCGGAGCTGGCGCGGGTGGCGGCGGTGTGCGAGGCCGCCGGCGCGACGCAGGTTCGTCAGGCCCGCGACGAGGCGGAGCGGAAACGGTTCTGGGCCGGCCGCAAGGGCGCCTTTCCGGCCATGGGCCGGCTGGCGCCGGACTACTACTGTATCGACGGCACCATTCCCCGTCGCCGCTTGCCGGACGTGCTAGAGGCCATCGACCGGCTCTCCCGCGAGCACGGCCTGGCCGTCGCCAACGTATTCCACGCCGGCGACGGAAATCTGCATCCGCTCATTCTCTATGACGCCAACAAGGACGGCGAGATCGAACGCGCCGAGGCCCTGGGCGGCGCCATCCTGGAGCTCTGCGTCGCCGTCGGCGGCGCCATTACAGGGGAACACGGGGTCGGCAGGGAAAAGATCAACCAGATGTGCGTGCAGTTCAACGCCGCCGAGATCGAGACATTCTTTGCCATCAAGGCCGCCTTCGACCCGACGGGTCTGCTCAACCCCGGTAAGGCCATTCCTTCCCTGGCGCGATGCATCGACCATGGCGCCATGCACATTCACGCGGGAAAGGCGCCCTTTGAC
>CAIXWN010000176.1 GCA_903923135.1 uncultured Caulobacteraceae bacterium
ACCGGCCTGAAGTTCAAGGGCGCGCCGCGTCGCACAGCCGCCTTCGACCTGTTTGTCGACGGCGAACTCTTCGAACGTCACCGGGTCGACGCCGGTCCAACGCTGGTGGTCGACACCGCGGTGCAGCCGCCGCTGATCAGCCTTGAGCCCGGCCGGGCCAGCACCGTGGTCTTCGACGACCTGCCGGACGGGCCCAAGACTCTGGAGATCTGGCTCCCGCAGTCGGCGACCGTGGAGCTGCGGGCCCTGCGCATCGCCGGCGAACTGTTGCCCCTGGCGCCATCGCGGCGCCGGCGGTGGGCGCACTACGGCAGCTCGATCAGCCACGGCATGGAGGCGCATGGCCCGTCGGAGACCTGGCCGGCGGTAGCCGCGCGCAGGGCGGACCTCGACCTCATCTCTCTGGGTTTCGCCGGCCAGTGCCACCTTGACGGTCTGGTGGCGCGCACCCTGCGCGACGCTGACGCCGATGTGATCAGCCTGAAGCTGGGCATCAATGTGCTCAACGGCGACACGATGCGTGAGCGGGTTTTCGTCGCCGCCGTGCACAGCTTCCTGGACACCATCCGCGACGCCCGCCCGCGTGTTCCCGTTCTGGTGATCTCGCCGATCCTGTGCCCGGTGGCCGAGGACCGGCCCGGCCCGACGCTGAGCGACGGCCACGCCATCCGGGTCATTGATCGACCGCCAGAATTGACGGCCGGGGCCCTCACCCTGCGGCGGATCCGCCGCCTGTTGCCTTCGATCGTCGATCGACGCCGGGCCGCCGGCGACGCCAACCTGCACTATCTCGACGGGTTGAAGCTGTTCGACGAGGCCGACCTGCTCGACCTGCCCGACGGGCTGCACCCCAACGCCACCGGCCTGCGGCGGATCGGCGAGCGGTTCGCCACCCTGGCCTTCGCCGCCGGCGGGGCCCTGGCGGCTCCGTGATCATCAAGGGAGCCTGACGTGCCATCTCATCTCGACCATCACCACGATCACGATCACGGCCAGGATCCGCCGTCGGAGATGGCCCTGCGCGTCAAGGCGCTGCAATCCCTGCTGGTGGAGAAAGGGCTGGTCGATCCCGCCGCCCTGGACGCGATCATCGACACCTACGAACACAAGGTCGGCCCACGCAACGGCGCGCGCGTGGTGGCCCGCGCCTGGACCGATGCGGCCTATCTGGCCCGTCTGAGGCAGGATGCGACGGCCGCCATCGCCGAACTGGGCTACGGCGGACGCCAGGGTGAACACATGGTGGCCGTCGAGAACACGCCGGAGACGCACAATCTGGTCGTCTGCACCCTGTGTTCCTGCTACCCCTGGTCGGTGCTCGGCCTACCGCCGGTCTGGTACAAGTCCTCGCCCTATCGCTCCAGGGCGGTGATCGATCCTCGGGGCGTGATGGCCGAGTTCGGCCTGGTCGTTCCGGAGGACGTCGAGGTGCGGGTGTGGGATTCCACCGCCGAGATTCGCTACCTTGTCATTCCGCAGCGGCCGGCAGGGACCGAGGGCTGGAGCGAGGACGCCCTGGCCTCACTTGTCAGCCGGGACTCGATGATCGGCGTGGCCTTCGCCGGCGCCTCAGGGGCCGGGTCATGAACGGCGTGCACGACATGGGCGGCATGCATGGCCTGGGTCCGATTGCTCCGGAAGCGGACGAACCCATTTTCCACGAACGGTGGGAAGCCAGCGCCCTGGCGCTGACTCTTGCGGCCGGCGCCTGGGGGCGCTGGACGCTGGACGCCTCGCGGCATGCGCGCGAGAGCATCCCCGGCCCTGAATACCTGCGGATGAGCTACTACGAGAAGTGGATCACGGCGCTGGAGGCGCTGATGATCGACACCGGGCTGGTGACCGCTGACGAGGTGGCCAGCGGCGCGCCGGCCGCCGGCTTCGCGAGAGCCGCGCCGCCGCTCACGGCCGAGCGCGTCGCTGCGGCGATGGCCGCCGGCGGACCGACCGACAGGCCGCTGGGCGCCGCGGCGAGGTTCGCCGTCGGCGAGGCCGTGCGCACCCGGAATATCAATCCCGTCGGGCACACCCGCTTGCCGCGCTACGCTCGCGGCCGGACCGGCGTGATCACCCGGGCCCACGGCGGCCATGTATTTCCGGACGCCAACGCCCACGGCCGGGGGGAGCGCCCGCAACCCCTCTATCAGGTTCGCATCGAGGCGGCGGAGCTCTGGGGGCCGGATGCGGACGCCCGCAGCGCCATCTACCTTGACGTCTGGGAGGACTATCTTGACCGCGCCTGACCTCGCCGATCCGCCCGTGTTCGCGGAGCCGTGGCAGGCCGAAGCGTTTGCCCTGACGGTGCACCTGCACGCCGCGGGCGCGTTCAGTTGGACCGAATGGGCCGATGCCCTGAGCCGGGAGATCGAGGCGACCGAGGCGGACGGCCTCCCGGACGACGGCGGACGATACTACGAGCACTGGCTGGCGGCCCTGGAGCGTTTGGTGACGGCGCGCGGTCTGGCCGCGCCGCAGGCCCTGGCCGCGCGCAAGCACGCGTGGGCGAAGGCCTATCGACATACGCCGCATGGCCAACCGGTGACCCTGGCGGCGGGCGCAGGCTGATGCGCAACGCCTATTCCATCGCTGATCTGGAACGGATCGCGCTTGTCCTGCGCCGGCAGGTGGTTCGGCTCGTCGAGCGGGTTCGCATCGGCTATCTGCAGCAGGGGCTGGGCGCGGCGGACCTCTTTACCGCCCTGTATTTCCGTGAGCTGCGGCTGAAGGAGGACGACCCGGCCTGGCCCGGACGCGACCGCTGCATCCTGTCCACGGCCCACAACACCGCGATCTTCTACGCCACCCTGGTCGAGCGTGGCCTGATGCCGCCGGCCTTGCTGGAGCACTATACGGAGGATGGCTCGCCGCTGGAGGTCAACGCCTCGGAGCGGGTTGGCCCGCTGGTGGAGGCGACCTGTGGCTCTCTGGGACAGGGCCTTTCCGTGGCCGTGGGCATGGCCATCAACGCCCGGCAGAGGGCACGCGATTCGCGCACCTATGTGATTCTCGGCGACGGCGAGCTGCAGGAAGGCCAGGTCTGGGAGGCGGCCCTCAGCGCTGGCGGACTTGGCCTGGACAACCTCTGCGTGATCCTTGACCGAAACCGCATGCAGGTGGAGGGCCACACGGACAAGATCGTCAGCATGGACCCAGTTGGCGAGAAGTTCGCCGCCTTCGGCTGGAACGCCCTCGACGTCGACGGCAACAACATGACGGCCATGGTCGGGGCGCTCGACGCCGCCCGCGACTGCAAGGGCAAACCCACGCTGATCGTCGCCAACACCGTGGCCGGGTCCGGAGTGCCCTTCCTGGAGGGCCAGCTCAGCCACCTCTACCTCCTCACGCCCGAGGAGGCGGCTCGGGCCCTGGCCGTGCTCGAGGAGACTGCCCGATGACCGTTCCGACCGGTTCCGAAAGTCCGCCGAGCGCGACCTTGGGTGGTTTCCGAGACGCCAGGCTTTACGCCCGCGAGGCGCTCAGCGAACGTTCCTACGGCCGGGCCCTGCTGGCGGCGGCCCTGGCGGACGAGCGTATCGTCTGCCTGGGCGCCGACCTCAGCCAGCCCACGGAAAGCTATCTGTTCCGCGACCGGATCCCGGAGCGATACGTCAACCTGGGCCTACAGGAAGCCAATATGATCGGCGTGGCCGCCGGCATGGCGCGCTGCGGCGACATCGCCTTCGCCCACAGCTTCTGCGTGTTCGTCACCCGCCGGGTCTATGATCAGGTGGCCATGCAGGCAGCCTACCCGAAGCTGAACGTCAAGCTGGCGGGCTTCATTCCCGGACTGACCACGTCCCTGGGGGTCTCGCACCAGGCCACCGACGACATCGCCCTCATGCGCGCTCTGCCCAATATGGTGGTGATCGAGCCGGCGGGGCCCGAGCAGGTGGGCGCGGCGGTCCATGCGGCCCTGGGCTACGACGGGCCGGTCTATCTGCGCCTGCAGATGGCGAGCCAGGACGACCCGAGCATTCCCCTCATGCCGCTGGAACTGGGCAAGGGCATGGTCCTGCGCCAGGGGGCCGACGCGGCGATTCTGGCCTGTGGCATGATGGTGGGCGAGGCGATGAAGGCCGCAGACCGCCTGGCCGCCCAGGGAGTCTCCGTCACCGTCGCAAACATGGCCTCCCTGAAGCCCTTTGACCGGGAAATGACCGCCGATCTTGCCCGCCGCCACCCGGTTCTGATCACCGCCGAGAACCATTCGGTGATCGGCGGCCTGGGTTCGGCCGTGGCCGAGGTTCTGGCCCTGGGCGGGCTGTCGCCCCGTTTCGCCATGGTGGGGGTTCAGGACGTCTGGGCTCAGAGCGGAACGACCCCCTTCCTGATGGAGCGCTACGGTCTCACCGCCGGTCATATCGAGGCCCAGGTCCTCGCGCTCCGCGCTGCCTGAGGCCGTGGGCATGGCCGCACGCGACGATCCTCCGACGGCCGCCTCCTGGTGGCGACCCGAAGTCCACGCGGCCCGCCGGCCCTTCCTGCTGACCCGAAACCGGATGGCTGCGGCGTTCCGCGGCTGGTTCGCGCAGCGGGACTTCCTCGAGGTTGAGACCGCGGCTCTGCAGGTCTCGCCGGGCAACGAGGCGCACCTGCACGCTTTCGCCACAGAGGCCATCGGCCCGGACGGAGCCCTCTCACCGCTCTATCTACGCACCTCGCCCGAGTTCGCCTGCAAGAGCCTGCTGGCGGCGGGGGAGAGGCGGATTTTTGATTTCGCCCGCGTCTGGCGCAACCGCGAACGGGGCGATCTGCACAGCCCCGAGTTCACGCTTCTGGAATGGTACCGGGTCGGCGAGCCCTATGAGACGCTGATGGACGACGGCGCCGCCCTGCTGGCCCTGGCGGCGGAGACGGCCGGCGTGCGGCGCCTGACCTTCCGGGGGCGGTCAGCCGACCCCTTCGCCGCGCCCGAGCGCCTGACTCTGGCGGAGGCCTTCCACCGCTTCGCCGGCGTGGATCTGCTGGCCACGGTGCAGGCGAACGGCGACACCGATCGCGACGCCCTGGCCTCCGCGGCGCTGGCCGCGGGAATCCGGGTGGCGCAGGACGACACCTGGGCGGACGTCTTCAGCCGGGTGCTGGTGGCCCGCGTCGAGCCGGCCCTGGGTCTGGGGCGCCCGACCATCCTCTGTGAATATCCGATCAGTGAGGCGGCCCTGGCGCGGCCGAAGGCGAGTGACCCGCGGGTGGCCGAGCGGTTCGAGCTCTACGCCTGCGGCGTGGAGCTGGCCAACTGCTTCGGTGAACTCACCGACCCGGCTGAACAGCGGCGGCGTTTCGAACTGGAAATGGCCGAGAAGGCGCGCGTCTATGGCGAGCGTTACCCAATCGATGAGGACTTCCTCGACGCCCTGACGCTGACGCCGCCGGCCAGTGGGGCCGCCCTGGGCTTCGACCGACTGGTGATGCTGGCCGCCGGAGCGGAACGGATCGACTCTGTGCTGTGGACGCCGGTCGCCCGGACCTGAGCGAGAACCGACCGAACTTGCCCCCCCGCGCGGGGCGCCGCATAGGGCGGGGCCTTCAGGACCCTCGAAATTGACCGCCGCCACCACCCTGCGCACCCCCAACGCCCTGGCCAAGGCCGGCCTGATCCCCGCTGAGCGTCTGGAGGGCCTCGAACGCGTGGCGGCGCGCTATGCCGTGGCGGTGACGCCGGCTATGTCCGAGCTGATTGACGCGGCCAACCCCGGCGATCCCATCGCCCGGCAGTTCATTCCTACGCCGGGGGAGCTCGTCGCCGCGCCGGGCGAACGGGACGACCCCATCGGCGATGGCCCGTTCAGCCCGGTCGAGGGGCTGATTCACCGCTATCCGGATCGGGCGCTGCTGAAGCTCACCCACAGCTGCGCGGTCTATTGCCGGTTCTGCTTCCGGCGGGAGGTGGTCGGACCGGCCGGCGGCGGAACCCTGTCGGCGGCGGCGCTGACCGCGGCCCTGGCCTATGTCGCGGCACGACCGGCGATCTGGGAGGTGATCCTCAGTGGCGGCGACCCCCTGATCCTGTCGCCCCGCCGGCTGAAAGCGGTGATGGCCGCCCTTGCCGCC
Organism: uncultured Caulobacteraceae bacterium; assembly: GCA_903923135.1. Lineage (GTDB taxonomy): Bacteria > Pseudomonadota > Alphaproteobacteria > Caulobacterales > Caulobacteraceae > Acaudatibacter > Acaudatibacter lapponiensis. The sequence goes on from CAIXWN010000176.1 coordinate 6,052, forward strand.
ATCGACCATGTGAAGGTGGTGCGGATCCACACCCGGGTTCCCGTCGTCGACCCCGGCGCGGTGACGGGCGAGCTGGTCGACGCCCTCGCCTGCGAAGGAAAGGCCGTGTGGGTGGCTCTGCACGCCAACCACGCGCGGGAACTGACGCCGGCCGCCCGCGCCGCCTGTGCGAGGATGGTCGACGCGGGCCTGCCCATGATCGGCCAGACAGTGTTGCTGGCCGGCGTCAATGACGATCCGGCGGTGCTAAGTGATCTGTTGCGGGCGATGGTCGAGACCCGGATCAAGCCCTACTATCTGCACCATGGCGACCTGGCCCCGGGCACGGGCACCTTCAGGACGCCGATCGCCCGGGGCCAGGCTCTGATGCGGTCGCTGCGCGGCGACGTCTCCGGCCTTTGCCAGCCGACCTATGTGCTGGATATCCCCGGCGGCCACGGCAAGGTCCCTGTGGGGCCGAACTATGTCACGCCTTGCGGTGAGGGCGGGCTGAGCATCGAGGATCCCGCTGGCGAGGCTCACCCCTATCCGGAACCCTGACGGGTCGCCCAACAGGCGCCCCGATAAGACGACTGGCGATTTCGCCGCCGATCGAATAGGTACGCCCGATCTTCAAAGGGACTCCCATGGTCAAAGTTGCGGCTAGCTCACTCAGAAAAGGCAATGTCGTCGATGTCGACGGCAAGCTCTATGTCATTCTGAAACTCGAGAACATTCATCCGGGCAAGGGCACGCCCGTCACCCAGCTCGACATGCGACGCATCTCCGACGGTGTGAAGGTGTCAGAGCGTTGGCGCACCACCGAGTCGGTGGAGAAGGCCTTCGTCGACGAGCGGTCGTTCAACTTCCTCTACACGGACGCCGAGGGCTACCACTTCATGAACCCGGACAACTACGACCAGATCGTGGTGACCGCCGACGTGGTTGGCGACATGACCGTCTATCTGCAGGACGGCATGACGGTGACCCTGCTCACCCACGAGGACGTCGCCCTGTCGCTTGAGCTTCCGGCGCGTGTCACGCTCGAGGTGGTGGAGACCGAACCGGTAACTAAGGGGCAGACCGCATCCGGCTCCTACAAGCCCGCCATCCTGTCTAATGGTGTGCGGTCCATGGTGCCGACCTATATCACCGTCGGAACCCGCATCGTGGTGATGACCGAGGACGCCTCGTTCCTGGAACGCGCCAAGGACTGACCAGCCGGTTCGCACGCCGTGGAATTCCTCTCGGCGTCGGGACATCGGCGGGCTAGGCTTGCCGACCATGTGCAACCGTTACGGCTATCTCGCCCCGGTCTCGCGTCTCGCCGATGTGTTCAGCGAGATCCGCATCCCGCTGGTCTTCGAGGGTGGGGCGGTGCCCAACCTCGAACCGCGCGAGCACATCCGGCCGACGAACACCGCCCCGATCGTGCGGCCGGTCGACCCGGCCGACCCGCTGACGGCGGTCGAACTGACCGAAGCCCGCTGGTGGTTGATCCCGTTCTTCCACAAGCGCGGAATCAAGGACTGGAAACCGATGTGCACCAACGCCCGCGCGGAGACCGTGGCGACCACAGCGACCTTTCGCGAACCCTACCGCCGCCGCCGGTGCCTTGTTCCGGTCACCCACTTCTTCGAGTGGACCGGCCAGACCGGCGCCAAGACCATGTGGCGTTTCACCCGCGCGGGCGCCGACCTGTTCTGTTTCGCCGGCCTGTGGGACCGCGCCCACACCAGCGACGGGGTGGTCGAGAGCTTCACCATTCTCACCTGCGCGCCCGGGCCGGACTGCACGCCCTATCACACCCGGCAGCCGGTCATCCTTGATGCCGCGGACTGGGGCGCCTGGCTTGACCTGAGCGTCGATGCGACCCCGTTGCTGCGGGCCGGCCAGGCCGGGACGATCCACGTCGAACGCGCCTCCGAGGCGGCGGGATGAGTGACCTCAACGTCCACCGCTTGACCCTGGCCCAGTGCGGCGTGCGCCGGCCATGACCCGACCCGCTGACAAGTTGCGTATCGATCCGGATCGTCTGTGGGCGACCCTGATGGAGACCGCCGTGTTCGGGGCCACGGCCCGGGGGGGGCTCTGCCGGCTGGCGCTTTCGGCCGAGGACGCAGCCGTCCGCCGCTGGTTCGTCGCCGCCTGCGAGGCGGCCGGATGCACGGTGACCGTGGACGAGCTGGGCGACATTTTCGCCCGCCGCGCCGGCGCCGATCCGACCCTGCCGCCCATCGCCATCGGCAGCCATCTCGACACCCAGCCTACGGGCGGCCGGTTTGACGGCATTCTCGGCGTGCTCGCCGGACTGGAGATCGTCCGTACTCTGAATGACTCGGAGATTGTCACGCGCCATCCGATAGAGGTCGTCGACTGGACCAACGAGGAGGGTGCGCGTTTCGCGCCGGCCATGCTGGCTTCCGGCGTCTTCGCCGGCGCCTTCGGGGCGGACTACGCCCGCGACCGCGCCGACCGCGACGGTGTGACTTTTGAGGCGGCCCTGCAGGCCGTCGGGTTCAAGGGGCCGCACCCCGCCGGCGATCATCCCCTGGCGGCCCACTTCGAACTGCACATCGAACAGGGGCCGGTGCTGGAGGACGCCGGGATGGAAATCGGCGTCGTCACTGGCGTGCAGGGCATCGTCTGGCTGGATGTCGAGATCGCCGGCCTGGCCTGCCATGCCGGCACGACCCCCATGGGCCTGCGCCGCGACGCCCTGCAGGGGGCGGCTCGTCTGGCGCAGGCCGTCGACGCCGTGGGGCGGGCCGATCCGGGCGTATCGCTCTCCACCATCGGCGTCTTCGAAGCCTATCCCGGCTCGCGCAACACGGTGCCCGAGAGGGTCCGCATGACTGTCGATCTGCGGCATCCGCGCGTGGAGGGCCTGGAACGGATGGAGGCCGAATTCCGCGCCGCCGCCGCCGAGATCGCCGCGGCGCTGGGGCTCGATATCGCCGTCACGCCGGTCTGGTCATCGCCGCCGGTGGTCTTCGCCGCGGACTGCGTCGACGCGGTGCGCCAGGCCGCGGCCCGGCTGGGCTACAGTCGGCGGGATATCGTGTCCGGGGCCGGCCACGATTCGGTCTATGTCTCGCGCGTCGCGCCGACGGGCATGATCTTCGTCCCTTGCCAGGACGGGATCAGTCACAATGAGGCCGAGGCCATCACCCCGACCCAGGCCGCGGCGGGCGCCGATGTGCTGCTGCATGCGGTCCTCGCCTTCGACCGCGGGGACGACGTCGCTTGACCGGGACTGCGGATCGGCCCGGTGTCGACGCCGGCAGTCGCTGGGCCCTTCCGGGGCGGGGCGACGTCCGCATGATCGAGAACGTCTTCATCCCCATGTTGGACGGGGTGAAGCTTGCCGTTCAGCTCTGGCTGCCGGCGGACGCCGACCGACATCCGGCCCCGGTGGTGGTGGAATACATCCCCTATCGCAAACGCGATCGCTACCGCGCCTATGGCCTCTACTGGGGTCGGATCCTGGCCCAGTACGGCATCGCGTTCGCCCGACTGGACACCCGCGGATCGGGCGACTCCACCGGCCTTCTTGAGGACGAATACCTGCCTCGCCACCATCTGGACGCGGCCGCGGCCATCGCCTGGCTGGCCGCCCGGAACTGGTGCAACGGGGCGGTCGGGATGCGGGGGGTGTCCTGGGGTGGCTTCAGCGCGCTTCAGACGGCGGCCCTGGCTCCGCCGGCCCTCAGGGCGATCATGCCGATGTGCGCCTCGGACATGCGCTTCACCGACGACGCGCACTATATCGGCGGCGCCTTCGCCCTTACCGGCCTGAAGTGGGCGACCAGCATGAAGATGGTTATGGCCGCCCCGCCCGATCCGCTGATCAGCGGCGAGGCCTGGCAGCAGGAATGGCGAAGGCGCCTGGCGGCCACGCCGGCCATCGCCGCGCGCTGGCTTTCCCACCAGACCAACGACGCCTACTGGCGGCAGGGGTCCGTCGGGCTGGACTGGGACGCCATCCGCTGCCCGGTCTATGTCGTCGGCGGTCTGGCGGATTCCTATGGCGAGGCGATCCCCCGGCTGCTGGCGAGCCTGAAGGGGCCCCGCAAGGGTCTCTACGGGCCCTGGCGCCACGGCTATCCGTCGCCGGCAGCACCTGGTCCCGCGCTCGACTGGGCCTGGGAAGAGGTGCGCTGGTGGCGCTGCTGGCTGATGGGCGAAGAGACGGGGATCATGCGGGAGCCCATGCTGCGGGTGTACATGCCTGACGCCACCGCCGCCCAGGTGGCGCCGGGCCCCGTTCCGGGACGCTGGACGGCGGAAACGGCCTGGCCGTCGCCGAACGTCAGGCGACGCGCCCTCCATCTGGCCGGAGGCGTTCTGTGGGACGCGCCTCAGCCGTCTCCCGGGATTCTTTCCCTTCCGGCCGACGGCGTGGTCGGTCTGGGCAAGGTGGAGTGGGTTCCCTTCGCGCCCACCGAATTGCCGCGCGAGCAGTCGGCCGATGACGCCCGCTCGGCGGTGTTCGACAGCCCGCCCCTGTCGGAGACCCTGGAGATGCTGGGCGCAGCGGTTCTGCGCCTGAAGGCGTCGTCCGACCGCCCTGTGGCGCAACTCGCCGTCCGGCTGTGCGAAGTGACGGCCGCGGGCGAGTCGTGGCTGGTCGCCTGGGGCGTGCTCAACCTCACCCATCGCGACGGGCACGCGCATCCGGCGCCCCTGGAGCTCGGCCGGTCCTATGACGTGGAGGTTCCCCTGAATTTCACGGCGCACCGGTTCCAGGCTGGCGGTCGTATCCGCGTGGCGCTGTCGCCCGGGCTCTGGCCCCTGATCTGGCCTGCGCCACGGATCGCCACCCTGACCGTGGACCTGGCCGGCGCCGTTCTTGACCTGCCGGTCCGCGCGCCGCCGCCCGTCGAGGCCGACATGCCCATCCCGCAGGCGCCGGCGGCGCGCGACGACCCTGAAACCTGGCCAAGGCTGGGCGTCAGCGAAGCCGACGGCGCCGTCCGGGTGACGGAAGCCTGGCCGTCGTCCCGGCACGAGGTCGCTGATATCGGCGTGGTCCTCACTGGCTCGGGTCCGGACATCGATCTGTCCATGACTTCGGGCGATCCCCTGAGCTGCGTCTGGCGCGCCGAGCAGTCTGCGGGCTACCATCGCGAGGGTTGGGACGTGATGGTTCACGCGACTGTCTCGTTGAGCGCCTCAGCCGAGTCCTTTTCCGTCGAGGAGCGCACCCAGGCGCGACTCAACGGCGAGACGGTGGCCGACATGCGACACTCCACGAATCTTCCGCGGCATCTGGCCTGAGTGCGCAGGGCAATGGCGGTTCGCCGCTGGAAGGATCAGGGGTAGACGGGTAGGGCCTCGGGGAGAGGGGATCTTCTCGGCCTGCAGGGCCGCGGACGATTCCCGGAGCATTCAGAGGGTCTGCCATGGTCGATCTTGCCGCAATCGCGCGACTGCTGGACGAACGGAAGTCTGGCCACAGCCTGCCGCAGGGGCTCTACACGAGCCAGGACGCCTTCGATTTCGACATGCAGGCGATCTTCGCCCGAAGCTGGCTGATGGTCGGCTTCGAGATCGAGTTGCCCCGCGCGGGCTCTTGGATGTCTGTCGCTGTCGGGCCCTGGCCGGTGATCATCACACGCGACCGGCACGGTGACCTCAACGCGTTCCACAACAGCTGCCGCCACCGGGGCGCGCAGATCTGCAGGCCGGGCAAGGGCGCCTCGGCGCGGCTGATCTGCCCGTATCACCGCTGGGCCTATGAGATGACCGGCGAACTGGCCAGCGCCCCGCGCATGCCCGCGGGCTTCGAGCCCGCCGATCACAGCCTGGCGCCGGTGCGCGTGGCCAGCGTCGGCGGGGTGCTGCATGTGTGTCTCGCCGAGACTCCGCCGTCGATCGAAGACTTCCGGCGCGCCTTCGAACCCATGCTGGCGCCGCACAACCTCAAGGACTCCAAGCTGGCCTTCGAGAGCACGCTCATCGAGCGCGGCAACTGGAAGCTGGTCATGGAGAACGCCCGCGAGTGCTACCATTGCGCCGGTTCCCACCCGGAACTGGCCCGAAGCTTTCCGGTGGGGGCCAGGGCCCACTTCGACTATGGCGAGGATCGCCGACAGGAGGTTTTCGCCGCCCGCATGGCCGCCGCGGGACTGGCTGTAGGGCCCGTGGAAGGCGACTGGTGGCAGGCCATGCGCTTCATCCTCAACGAGGGTTTCGCGTCCATGACCCTGGACGGCGCCTTCGGGGTGAAGAAGCTGATGTGCGATATCGAGGGCGGCGACATCGGCTCGCTGCGCTGGGCCATCGAGCCGCACAGCTTCGCCCACGCGACGGCCGATCAGGTGCTGATGTTCCAGGCCATGCCGACCGCCCCACAGGAGTCGGTGGTGACCACCAAATGGCTGGTTCACAAGGACGCGGTGGAGGGGGTCGACTATCACCTGGACCAGCTCACCGACCTGTGGACCCGCACCAACCTGCAGGACCGCGATCTGGTGGAAAACAACCAGGCGGGTATCAACTCGCCCGGGTATCGCCCCGGTCCCTATTCGCCCGAGGCCGAGGCGCTGGCGATCCGCTTCGTCGATTGGTACTGCTCACGGGCGCGGGACTACCTTGATGATCAGGGCGTCGGCCGCGTCCATTCAAAACCAGGGGCGCGCCATGGCGGCTGAACAGGGGGGTGCAGGCCTTCATCCGGACACCCTGGCCGTCGGGCACGGGTACGACCCCGCTGACGCGTGGGGCTCGGCCAAGCCGCCGATCGTCCTCACCTCGACCTTCGTCTACGCCAGCGCCCAGGCGGCCAAGGACTTCCACCGCGCCTTCTTTGACGGGGCCACCGAGGCCGAGCACGGCGGACCGATCCCCGACGGCTTCGTCTATTCCCGGCTCGGTCATCCCAATCTGTCGATGGTGGAGAAACGCATCGCCGCTCTCGACCGCGCCGGGGACACGGCCGCCTTCAACAGCGGCATGGCGGCCATCTCGACGGTCGCCCTGGCGTTCTTGCGGCCCGGCGACAGCATGGTCTACAGCCGGCCGATCTACTCGGGGACCGACAACCTGCTGAACACGGTGTTGCCGGGCTTCGGCGTGCATGTGGAAGGGGTGATCGACGCCTGCGACGAGGCGGAGATCCGCGCCGCCGCCGAGGCTGCCCGGGCGCGCGGTCCGGTCGCCCTGTTCATGATGGAAAGCCCGGCCAACCCCACGGCCGCGATCGTCGACATCGCCATGGTGCGGCGCGTCGCCGACGAGATCGGCGTGCGCCAGGGCCGCAGGCCGCTGGTGTCGGTGGACAACACCTTTCTCGGCCCCCTTCTGCAGAACCCCATCGAGCACGGCGCCGATCTCGCGGTGACGTCCCTGACCAAGTACTGCGGCGGCCACAGTGATCTGCTGGCCGGTTCGGTGAGCGGCCCTGCCGACCTGATCGGCCGCCTCAAGGCGCTGCGGATGATACTGGGCAACCACATGGAGCCGTTCACCGCCTGGCTGATGCTGCGCTCGCTGGAGAGCCTGGCCGTACGCACCGAACGCGCCTGCGCCAACGCCATCGCCGTGGCCGGCTTCCTGCGGGGACACCCCAAGGTGGCGCAGGTCACCTACCTCGGCTTTCTGCCCGAGGGGACGCCCGCCCGGGCGGTCTATGAGCGGCAGTGCGCGGGGGCGGGATCGACCTTCTCCTTCGCGCTCCACGGCGGCGAGGCGGAGGCTTTCCGCTTCCTCGACCAGCTGAAGCTGCTCAAGCTTGCGGTCAGCCTGGGCGGCTCGGAAACCCTGATCTGCCATCCGGCCACCACAACCCACTACAGCATCCCCCGCGAGCGGCGGGAGGCCAGTGGCATTACCGGCGGCACGATGCGTCTGTCGGTCGGCCTTGAGCATCCCGCCGATCTGATCGCCGAAATGACGCGCGGCCTGGACGCGGTGTGACCCGCCAGTGACCGCCCGCGGCTTCGATCCCAAGGCCATGGCCGGCAAGTCGCCCGCGCCCGAGCGGCGCGTGGAGGTGCTCGTCATCGGGGCGGGGCCGGCCGGCGTCGCCGCGGCGATCGAGGCGGCGGCTGGCGGCGCACAGGTGCTGCTTGTCGACGAGAATCCGGCGCCCGCCAGTCTGATGGGCCTGGATGTTCCGCACTACTACGGCGGCCGCCAGACCGGCGCCGGACACGTCCGGGCGCGGCTGATTGAGCAGGTCTTCAAGGCCAATCCCGCCCTCGAGACGGCCTTCGAGGCGGGCGTCGACATTGAACTGGGCGTCTGCTGCTGGGGCGCCTGGGTTCCGGGCTATGGCCTGGCCGCGCTGCCGGGGCCCCTGGCCGGCCTGGCCGATGAGATGCGCGCCTGGATGGTGGGATTCGACCGCCTGATCCTGGCCACCGGCGCCCGCGATGTCGCTTTCGCCTTCCCCGGCTGGGACCAGCCCGGCGTGATGGGCGCGCGGGCGCTGCAGGCCCTGATCGACACCTATGACGCCTTCGCGGGGCGACGTCTGGCGATCCTCGGGGCCGGCGATCTGGCCCGACAGACGGCGGCGCTGGCGCTGGACCGGGGCCTGGAGGTCGTCGCCCTGATCGACATCGCGGGCGGCGCCCCAGGCCTGGCGGCCGGCCTTGCTCCCGGCGTCGAGATCCTGACCGGCCACGTCCCGGTGGCGGCGTCGGGCGGCGTGGACGGCGTCGAGCGTCTGACGGTCCGCGACCTGGTCACCGGCGATGAGCGGACGCTGACCTGCGACACCGTCGTGCAGGCCATCAGCCTGACCCCGGTGATCGATCTCCTCGACGTCCTGGGCGCGCGGCTGGCCATGCAGCCGACACTTGGCGGCCATGTCCCGGTGAGCCCGGATGGCGCGGCGACCAGCCTGGCGGAGGTGTTCATCGCCGGCGATGTGGCCGGCGCGCCGGGCGGCGGCGGCGTGTCCCGGAAGGCGGCGGAGGCGTCGGGCCGCCGCGCCGGGCGGTTGGTTCTGGCCTCCCTCGGCCGCGCGGTCCGGGGCGATGAGCCACCCGCGCCGACCGACGCGGCCGCTGACGCCGTCGCGCTCCAGCAGGCCTGGACACGGGTCCTGATGGCGTCGACCGAGGATTCCGTCATCCTGTGCCAGTGCGAGGCGGTCAGCCGCGCGTCCCTGCTCGGCGTCCGCCCACCTGACTATCTGGGTCCGCCGTCGGCGAGCATGGCCGCCCGCGATCTGGGCCGCCTCCTGGAAGACGGCGCGGCGAGCCCGGACCAGATCAAGCGTCTCACCCGCGCGGGCATGGGGCCCTGCCAGGGTCGCCGTTGCCGCGAGCAGGTGGCCCTGACCCTCGCCTGCGCCGCCGGCCGACCCGCCGCCGCCATTGCCCTGGCCGGCTATCGGCCGCCGGTGCGGCCGCTGCCGCTCTCGGTGCTGGCGGCCTGGGACGAGGACCCTATCATGGCCCGTCACTGGGACGTCTGGTTCGGCATCAAAGGTCAGTGGACCCCCTACGCCGACATCGGCGGCGAGCGCGAGGCGCTCTACGATGGTCTGTTCGGTGGGGAGTCGCCCCTTTGACGGTTGCCGGCGCCGCCGGCGCTTCGGTCGTCGTGGTCGGGGGCGGCGTGACCGGCCTGTCCGCCGCTTGGTGGCTGGCCCGGTCCGGGGTCGATGTATTGGTGCTCGACAAGGGGATCGTCGGCTGGGAGGCCTCGGGCCGCAACGGCGGCGGCGCCTCGCACTATCACAGCCCGCTGTTCGACGAGGAGCAACGGCTCTGGCCTCTGATGGACGAACTCCTCGGCTACTCCACCGAATTCCGTCCTGAGCGCGTGGTGTTCGCCACCAACGCCCTGCACCACCAACAGTATCGGCGGATGGCGCAGATGTGCCGCGACATCGGCCGGCGCGTCGACGATCTCGATCCGCAGCAGGTCCGCGAGTTCGTACCGCTGGCTGGCGACACCGTGGTCGGCGGCGTCCACCTGCGCTTCGGCGGCCAGGCCAACCCGCACCGCACGGTGCAGGCCTATGCCTGGGCTCTGCAGGATCTCGGCGGCCGCATCCTGCAACATGCCCCCGTCCTGCGCATCCTCACCTCGGGGGACCGGGTCACCGGGGTCGAGACCGCGCTCGGGGTGTTCTCCTGCGACCATCTGGTGGTCGCCGCCGGGCCGCAGGGCGAGGCCCTGCTTGCCCAGGTGGGCGCGCGCCTGCCGCTGGCGCCGGCCCGGGCCGAGATGATCGTCACCGAGCCCGCGCCGCTGATGCCGATCGGTGGGGCGGACGGCAACGGGCTCTACGGCCGCCAGACCCTGCGGGGCAACCTCGCTTATGGCGGCGGTCCGCACGAATGGATGGAGGTCGACGCCGACGGGCCGGCGCGGCGGCCGTCCACGCCCCTGCTGCGCAATCTCGCCCGGCGGGTTGCTGAACTGCTGCCGCGGGCGGCCCACCTGCGGGTGATCCGAAGCTGGGCCGGCGTGGTCGAGAACACCCCCGACGGCCGTCCGGTGATCGACCGTCTGGACGATCCGGGCAACCTGACGGTGGCGACGATGAGCGGAGTCGGCTTCGGCCTGTCGCCGGCCAGCGGCCACGCCATCCGCGACCTTGTGATCGAGGGCCGCTGCACCTTCGCCGACCTCTCCAAGCTTTCGATCGGTCGCTTCGCCACCCTGTCGGAAGACTGGCGCGAGGCGTCCGGCTGGGTCCCCACTGCCCACTGGGCGGGGGTTGCGGGCCTGGCCGCCGCCTGAACGCCCGGCTTGATCTCGCCGCCGGCAGTGGCGAAGGTGGGTCGATCCCCCGACTGACGGCGCTGTTGCAAGGATTCCGCATGACCCCAGGACGACTCCCGAACCGCGCCGCCCTGATTGCGACCCTGGCGTCTCTGGCGGGCGCCATGGCCGGGGGCGCGGCGGCGCAGGCGGTAGTCCCGCCCCGGGACGGCGCGGATGTACTGCGGCTGCGGCTGCAGACGACCATGGCGCCGCCGCACCAGGCGATGCCGCAGGATGTCGCAGCGCTCGACCGCGCCCTGGCGGACCGTGACGATCCGGCGCTTGCCCGTCGCCTGGCCACCACGGCCGACCCCCGCGCCCTGGTCCTCGACATGAACTGGGAGCAGACGCGGATCTTCGACGGAGCCGGGCTGACGGTGGTGCTGGCCTATGTTCACACCCTCTGGCGCGTGGCAGGGACCCTGCCGGACCAGGATGCCTCCGGGCTCAGGGACTCGGCCGCGGTCTATGCGCTCTACGCGCTGAATCTCGTCAGCCTCGACGGCGAGCGCTGCGCCGACACCACCGCGCCGGCCAACCGTTTCGCCCAGATCATCGAACAGGCCCAGCCGGCGCTGTTCTATCTGCGCGGCCTGTCGCGTGAAGACCGGATGACCGTCGGCTCGCTGTCCCTGGCGCTCGAGGCGGCCACGGCGCCGAAGCGGCGCGACGACGGGATGATCTGCAGCGGCGGCCTGGCGCAGTACAATCACGATCAGGCCACCCCGGGCGGCTACGTCCCCGTCTTCCTGTCTCCCGAACTCTGGGGCCCCGCCGACGAAAAGCTGCGCAAGGCTTTGCCGGCCGAACTGACCCACTATTTGTCGACGCCGCAGGAAGAGGGGCCGTCGGACGCCCCGCCGGGGGATGCCGCCTCGCCTCCCGCACCCCCCGCGCCTGCGCCCTGACTCTATCGACGCGGGGTCGCCAGCAGCGACCGTGCAGCCGGGCGGACGGTCCGCCAGTCGCTTCGGGCGCCGTCGCTGGCCGCCGGGACCCAGCGGCCCTCCAGCCGGGCTTCCAAGTGTCGTGAGTCCCCCAGTCGTTCCGCCTCGAAGCGCACGCGCAGCGGGGCTTCGAACGGCGGCGACTGCTGCTCCTCTCCGGGCGGCACGAACCACGCACATGGGCGCCGCCGGCCGTCGGGTCCGGCCGCCACCCCTCGCCGCAGCTTCAGCCCGGCAAGATCGAAGGGACCCTCAAGCTCCAGATCGACCCAGCGGTCGACCGCCGTCCAGTCTGCGGCCCGGGTCGAGGGTTCGCCTGACCCGCCTTTCATCAAGCCCCGGTCGCGGCGGCGGTGGGCGGCAACGAACAGGCCGCGCCACAACCGGTCGGCTCCGGAATCGAGAAACCACAATCGCCCGCCCAGATGGTCGTGCGCCCAACGCTCCCAGGATCGCGCCGGATAACGCTCGATCCACACCGTGGCGCGCAGGGGCAGGGTCTGGACGACCTTCAGAGCGCCGAAGTCGAGCAGCCTCAGCCACAGCGGCGCCACGCCCGCCTGTTCATAGCTTGCGGTGCGGGCCTCGATCACTCCGACGGTGATGTCGCTGGCCTGGACCTCGATGGCGACGCGGGCGCCGGAGCGGTCGGGAGGCCAGACCAAAACGTCGATGCGGCGGTCGCCGGCGGCACCGGGCAGGGGCGCCTCCAGCGCCACGCTCAGGCCCCGCGCCCGCAGGCCCGCGGCCAGATGTTCCTGGGCCCGCAGGTGCGCGGGCGACATGAGCGCGCCCTGGGCGCACCCGCTGTCCGGGCGGTGGGCGAAGTGGGCCGTGCGTGTCCGGCCGGGCTTGAACACCACGGGGGCGCCGCAGACCCGGCACACATAGGCCTTGCCCCGCCGCGCGGTGGCGGCCTCCACATAGGGCTCGGTCTCGGTTCTGGCGGTCAGCACCCCGCCGACTCCGGATCAGGAGTGTCCGAGGCCTTCGGCGGCGGTGCGCATCTGCGCCAGCAGATCGACGGCGTAGCTCTGCGCGACATGAATATGGACGAGGTCTTCACCGGCCACATCATAGCGCACCGCGACGTGGTGGAGAATCGTGCCGACAGTGGCGCCCGGGTCGAAGGCCGGGTCCTCGGCGTCAAACACACCGCCGAACATCAGCAGCGTTCTCCAGCCGGGCCCACCTGCCGCCAGGCGGACGAAGCCGCCGGTCAGGTCCGTGACGGCGCCCTCCTCGCCCAGCGTCGCTGTCAGGCGGACCGTCCGGTCCTCCAATCCGGTCAGCGGGCCGCTCAGCCACCAGACGGTCGGCTCGATGCGGATCGCCCGCCAGCCACCGGCCAGGGAGGTTGAGCGACCGGGGTCGGGGAGGGCGCCGCCGAGCGCGTCCGCCAGGCGCCGCGCCGCGCCGCCGGTATCGTCCCAGAGCTCGAAGGCGATGAGGGCGGCCGGCGGCAGGGCCTCGATGCGAGTCGGGTGATCAGTCACGATAACGCGCCCCTCCGGCGTCGTAGAACACGGCGCCGGCCAGGCGTACGCGGCCCCGCAATCCCCGGGTGGGCGAAGTGGCGATCATCACCTCACCGAGGCGGTCCGGGCCGGCGCTGACCAGCCCCAGGCCGATCGACCCTTCGCCAAGAATCCGGAGCCCGGCCGAAGTGACGTGGCCCTGCGGCGCGACTCCGTCGGCGGGCAGCAGCATCGCCCCTTCGGGCAGGACTCCATCCAGGGCCTCCAGGCCGACCAGCCGCAGCCGGTCCGGCCGCCGGAAATCCGGCCGCTGCAGGGCCGCCCACCCGATATAGCCCTGCCGGCGCAGAATCCGGCCCAGACCCAGATCGTGCGGGCTCAGCCGGCCGTCCACCTCGGCGCCGGTGACGATGTGGCCTTTTTCGATGCGAAGCAGATCCATGGCGTCCAGTCCGTAGGGCCCGCCGCCCGCCGCCGCAACGCGCGCGGCCAGGGGCCGCCAGACCGCGTCGACCGAATGCGCGGCCGCGTACGCCTCGAACGCCCGTTCGCCGCTGTAGCTGGCGCCCAGCAGCAGGACGGCCTGGCCCCCGATCTCGCCGACCGAGAGGGACATGTGGGCCGGAGGCGCCGCGCCGGCGACGCCGGCCAGGATCGATCGCGCCTCGGGTCCGGCCAGGGCGATCGCCGCCCAGCGCTCCTGGACCGGCGTGACCATCACCCGCATCCAAGGGGTCATCACTCGCCGGACGTAGGACAGATGCGCCGCCATGGTGTCGGCCCCGCCGGTGGAGCTGGTCATCAGGAACCGTTCGTTCCCCAGGCGCCACACGGTGCCGTCGTCGGCCACGACGCCATCCTCGCGCAGCATGACTGTGTAACGCCCCCGCCCGACGGCCAGCCGGGTGATGCTGGTGGCGCAGATCAGCTCAAGGAAGGCTGCCGCATCCGGCCCGGCGATCTCGAACTTGCCGAGTGTGGAGACGTCGCTGAGACCCACCGCCTGGCGGACCGCCCGCGCCTCTCGCAGGGCCGCCGCGGCGAGGCTCTCGCCGGGTCGGGGATAGGCGCGCGGTCGCTCCCATAGGCCGGACGGCTGCCAGACCGCACCGGCCTGAAGGTGGGCCTCGTGCAGCGGCAGCCGCCGCTTGGGCGCGGCGTGATCGCCCACGGCCGGTCCGGCCAGCGCTCCGATGGTCACCGGCGTATAGGGCGGGCGAAAGGTGGTCAGGCCCGCCTCGGGCGTTGGGCGACCCATGGCGGCGGCCAGGCGGGCCAGACCCGTGAGGTTGCTGGTCTTGCCCTGGTCGGACGCCATACCCAGGGTGGTGTAGCGCTTGAGGTGTTCGACCGACCGGTAGCCCTCCCGCCAGGCCAGATCCACATCGGCCGCGGTGACGTCGTTCTGAAAGTCGATGAAGGCGGTCTTCGCCTTCGCGCCCGGGGACAGGGCGTCGGCGGCG
>CAIXWN010000177.1 GCA_903923135.1 uncultured Caulobacteraceae bacterium
ATCGAGCGGCTGATGGGGCTGGAGGTGCCGATCCGCGGCCAGCTGATCCGGGTGCTCTACAGCGAGATCGGCCGTATTCTCAACCACCTGCTGAACATCACCACCCAGGCCATGGACGTCGGCGCCCTGACCCCGATCTGCTGGGGTTTCGAGGAACGCGAGAAGCTGATGGTGTTCTATGAGCGGGCCTCGGGCGCGCGCATGCACGCCAACTACTTCCGGCCGGGCGGCGTGCGGCAGGACCTGCCCGAAGCCCTGATCAACGACATCGAGACCTGGTGCGGGACCTTCCCCAAACTGCTCGACGACATCGAGACGCTGATCACCGGCAACCGCATCTTCAAGCAGCGCAACGTCGACATCGGCGTGGTCAGCAAGGCCGAGGCCCTGGCCTGGGGCTTCAGCGGCGTGATGCTGCGCGGGGCAGGGGTCGCCTGGGACCTTCGTCGCAATCAGCCCTATGAGTGCTACGACGAACTCGAGTTCGACATTCCCCTGGGGCTGAACAGCGACTGCTACGACCGATACCTGTGCCGTATGGAGGAGATGCGCCAGTCGGTGCGGATCATGCGTCAGTGCGTCGAGCGCCTGCGCAAGACACCCGGCTTGGTTCTGTCGGACGATCACAAGGTCTCGCCGCCGCGGCGTGGCGAGATGAAGCGCTCGATGGAAGCCCTGATCCACCACTTCAAGCTGTTCAGCGAAGGCTTCCACGTCCCGACCGGCGAGGTCTACGCCGCCGTCGAGGCGCCCAAGGGCGAATTCGGCGTCTATCTTGTCTCCGACGGCACGAACAAGCCCTATCGGTGCAAGATCCGCGCCCCGAGCTTCGCGCACCTGTCGGCGATGGACTGGATGAACCGCGGCCACATGCTGGCGGACGTCAGCGCCATTCTGGGCTCGCTGGATATCGTCTTCGGGGAGATCGATCGTTGAGTGTCCGTCGTCTCGCCAAGGACCAGCCTGCCGCCTTCGAGTTCACGCCCGAAGGCCTGGAAAAGGCCGCGTGGTGGATCGCGAAGTTTCCCGCCGGCCGCCAGCAATCGGCGGTGATCCCCCTGCTCTGGCTGGTCCAGAAGCAGGAAGGCTGGGTGCCGGAACCGGCGCTGCGCGTCGTCGCCTCCCTGCTGTCCATGCCGGTCATCCGGGTTCTGGAAATCGCCACCTTCTACACCATGTTCCAGCTCTCACCGGTGGGGACGGTGGCGCACATCCAGCTGTGCGGCACGACGCCCTGCATGCTGCGCGGCGCCAATGCCCTCAAGGGTGTGCTGGCCGCCCGGGTCTGCGCCAAGGACCACACCTCGGCCGATGGCCGCTTCTCCTGGGAAGAGGTTGAGTGCATGGGCGCCTGCGCCAACGCCCCCATGGCGGCGATCAACGACTATTACTACGAGGACCTGACGCCGGAGGCGCTCGAGGCGCTTCTCGAGGCCTTCGCCGCCGGCCAGACGCCCGGGCCGGGCTCGGCCATCGGACGGCAGGGTGCGGCGCCGGAGGGCGGGGCTTTGACCCTGACTGATCCGACACTCTACGACGGCTCCCGGGCCAGGCCGCTGGGCGCCCTGCCCAATACGCCCGCGCCGGGGCCGGCCCAGTGAGCGACGAGCCGGCCCCTGCCGTCTCCGGGGGGGCGCCGGCCTTCCGCGCCACCCGCAACGCCGGATTCGTCGCCTGCCTCATCGGGGTTCTGGTGATGGTTTCCGGCCGCTACATGGCCGGCGCCCCGGTCTGGCTGACCTACGTCGGTGTCTCGGTCATCGTTTTCGGCTGGGGCCTGTTCGCCTACGCCCTCTACCAGCGCGCCGTCCTTGTGCGCGCCCATACTGCGAAGAGTTGATCATGGTCGGCATACTCGAAGACAAGGACCGCATTTTCACCAACCTCTACGGTCTGCACGACTGGGGGCTGGAGGGCGCGCGCGCCCGGGGGGTCTGGAACGGCACCACCGAGATGCTGGCCCAGACACCGGAGTGGATCTGCGACCAGATCAAGGCCTCGGGGCTGCGCGGGCGGGGCGGGGCGGGCTTCGCCACCGGCCTGAAGTGGACCTTCATGCCCAGGCAGCTCAGCGAACGACCGCACTATCTGGTGGTCAACGCCGACGAGTCCGAGCCGGGGACCTGCAAGGATCGCGAGATCATGCGCAACGATCCGCACCGGCTGATCGAGGGCTGCCTGGTGGCGTCCTACGCGATCCGCGCTCACGACTGCTTCATCTACATCCGCGGTGAATATGTCTTCGAGCGCGAACGGCTGGAGGCCGCGCTGATCGAGGCCGCCGCCGCGCGACTGATCGGCAAGGACAATGTCCACGGCTGGGACTGCAACATCCGCGTGACCCATGGCGGCGGCGCCTACATCTGCGGCGACGAGATGGCCCTGCTGGAAAGTCTCGAGGGCAAGAAGGGCCAGCCCCGCCTGAAGCCGCCGTTCCCGGCCGGAGCCGGGGTCTATGGCTGCCCGACGACGGTCAACAACGTCGAATCCATCGCCGTCACCCCCGAGATCCTGAGGCGCGGCGCCGAATGGTTCGTCGGTTTCGGCCGTCCCAAGAATTCCGGCACCAAGCTGATGAGCGCCTCCGGCCACGTCAACCGGCCCTGCGTGGTCGAGGAGGCGATGTCGATCCCGCTTCGCCAGCTCATCGACGACCACTTCGGCGGCGTCCGTGGCGGCTGGGGCAATCTCAAGGCGGTGATTCCCGGCGGGTCCTCGGTGCGGATGATCCCCGCCGAGGAGGCGGAGGTCGCCCTGATGGACTTTGATGATCTTGCCGCCCGCAAGTCGGGTCTGGGCACCGCGGCCATGATCGTCATGGACAAGGACTGCGACATTGTCGCCGCCATCGCCCGCCTGTCCTACTTCTACAAGCATGAGAGCTGCGGCCAGTGCACCCCGTGCCGGGAGGGCACCGGCTGGATGTGGCGAATCATGGAGCGGATGGTCACCGGCGAGGCCGAGCCGAAGGAGATCGACATGCTGCTCGATGTCGCCAGCCAGGTCGAGGGCCACACCATCTGCGGCCTCGGCGACGCCGCCGCCTGGCCCATCCAGGGCCTGTTCCGCCACTTCCGTCCCGAGATCGAGCAGCGGATCGCCAACTATCGCAGCCGTCGCGCCAATGTCCCCGGCGTGACCTTGATTGCGGCGGAGTAGGGGCGTATCGCCCCCGCCCATGGTCGATCACCCCGACACTCTCGTCCTGCAAATGCCGCGCCGCGCCGCTGTCGCCGACGCGGCGCGCTGAGAGAACGCCACCCATGCCCAGAGCCAAGGTAAACGGCGTCGAGATCGAGTTCGAAGGCGGGATGACCGTCCTGCAGGTCGCCGAACTGGCCGGGGAGGAGATCCCGCGCTTCTGCTACCATGAACGCTTGTCCATCGCCGGCAACTGCCGCATGTGTCTGGTCGAGGTCCGGCCGGGTCCGCCCAAGCCCCAGGCCTCCTGCGCCCTGCCGGCCGCGGACGGCCAGGAAATCCTCACCAATTCGCCCATGGTCCAGAAGGCCCGTCAGGGCGTGATGGAGTTCCTGCTGATCAACCACCCGCTGGACTGCCCGATCTGCGACCAGGGCGGCGAATGCGATCTTCAGGACCAGTCGATCGGCTACGGCCGCGACGAGACGCGTTACGGCGAGAACAAGCGCGCCGTCGAAGAGAAGCAGATGGGCCCGCTGATCAAGACGGTGATGACCCGCTGCATCCAGTGCACCCGCTGCGTGCGTTTCATCACCGAGGTGGCCGGGGTTCCGGACATCGGCCTGATCTCCCGCGGCGAGGACGTGGAGATCACCACCTACCTCGGCAAGGCCGTGGCCAGCGAACTGTCGGCCAATGTCATCGATCTGTGCCCGGTGGGCGCCCTGACCTCGAAGCCCTACGCCTTCAACGCCCGGCCCTGGGAGCTGACCAAGACCCAGAGCGTCGACGTCATGGACGCCCTGGGCAGCGCCATCCGCATCGACGCCCGCGGTCCCGCCGTCCTGCGAATCCTTCCGCGCACCAATGACGCGGTCAACGAGGAGTGGATCAGCGACAAGACCCGCTACGCCTGCGACGGCCTTGCCCGTCAGCGGCTGGACCGGCCGATGGTCCGCCAGGATGGCAAGCTGAAGCCGGCCACCTGGGCCGAGGCCTTCGCCGCCGTCGCCGCCCGCATCAAGGCCGCGTCGCCGGACCGTATCGGCGTCATCGCCGGCGACCTGCAGGACGCCGAATCGATGAAGGTGGCGCTGGACCTTTTCCGGTCCCTGGGCGTGGCCTCGCTCGACTGTCGCCAGGATGGCCTCACCCTTGGCCAGGGGCCGCGGGAAAGCTGGCTGTTCAACAGCACCATAGAAGGCCTTGAGCAGGCCGATGTGATCCTGCTGGTCGGCGCCAATCCGCGCCTCGAGGCCCCGGTGCTCAACGCCCGCATCCGCAAGCTCTGGCTGGCCGGCAAGACCCGCATCGGCGTCATCGGCGAGCGCGCCGATCTGACCTATGGCTACGATCATCTCGGCGCCGGTCCGTCCTCGATCGCCGGTCTGAGGGATGACGGATCCGACTTCGCCGCCGCCCTGAAGGCCGCGCGCCGTCCGGCGATCATCATCGGGCAGGGCGCCCTGACCCGGCCGGACAGCGCCGCCGTCCTCGCCGCGATCGCGGCTCTGGGCGCCGCGGTGGGCGTGGTCCGCGAGGGCTGGAACGGCTGGAACGTGCTGCATACCGCCGCCGCCCGGGTGGCCGGCCTCGACCTGGGGTTCATCCCGGCCGCCGGGGGCCTGAACGCGGCGGAAATGACCGCCAGGGGCGCCCTGGATGTGCTGGTCCTGCTCGGCGCCGACGAGATCGACCTGACCGGCACCGACGCCTTCGTGGTCTATCTGGGAACCCATGGCGATGCGGGCGCCCATCGGGCGGACGTCATCCTGCCGGGCGCCGCCTACACCGAGAAGAACGGCCTCTACGCCAACACCGAGGGCCGCGTGCAGCGCGGCGAGCGCGCGGTGTTCCCCAAGGGCGAGGCCAAGGAGGACTGGTCGATCCTTCGGGCGCTGTCGGACCATCTGGGCGCGCGACTGCCCTATGACACCCTCGAACAGCTGCGCAGCGCCCTGTTCGCCGATCATCCGACCTTCGGACAGATCGACTACGCGCCGGGATCGACGCCCGCCGCCCTGGACCTGGCCGGGCTTGGCGTCGCCGGCGCGGTGGCCCCGACGCCCTTCGGCAGTCCGGTCAAGGTGTTCCACCTGACCAATCCGATCGCCCGGGCGAGCGTGACCATGGCCGAGTGCGCGGCCGTGGCCTCGGGCCTGAAGCTGGCGGCGGAGTAGACCGATGATCGACTGGGGTTCTCCCATTGGCTGGCTTCTGATCACCTTCGGGCAGATCGCCGCGGTCCTGGTGTGGATCCTGTTGTCCCTGGCCTTCCTCCTGCTGGCCGACCGCAAGGTCTGGGCCGGGGTGATGATGCGCAAGGGTCCCAACGTGGTGGGGCCCTTCGGCCTGTTCCAGTCCTTCGCCGACTTCCTCAAGTTCGTGTTCAAGGAAGTCATCATTCCGGCCGGGGCCGACAAGGTGATCTTCCTGCTCGCCCCGCTGATCAGCTTCACCCTGGCCTTCGGCGCCTGGGCGGTGATGCCCCTGGCCCCGGGCTGGGTGGTCGCCAACATCAATGTCGGCATCCTCTATCTCTTCGCCATCTCGTCCCTGGGCGTCTACGGCATCATCATGGGCGGCTGGGCGTCCAATTCGAAATACCCGTTCCTGGGCGGCCTGCGCTCCGCGGCGCAGATGGTGTCCTACGAGGTCTCCATCGGTTTCGTGATCATCACCGTGATCCTGCTCAGCGGTTCGCTGAACCTGCAGACCATCGTCGAGAAGCAGGCCGGCGGGTTCTGGCACTGGAATGTTCTGGGCGGCGCCGGCCTCAAGGGGCTGCCCGCCGCCCTGGTGATGTTCCCCATGGCGGTGATCTTCTTCATCTCGGCCCTGGCCGAGACCAACCGCCCGCCCTTCGACCTTCCCGAGGCGGAGTCGGAACTGGTCGCCGGCTACCAGGTCGAATATTCGTCCACGCCCTATCTGCTGTTCATGATCGGCGAGTACACCAACATCGTGCTGATGTGCGGCATGATCGCGGTGCTGTTCTTTGGCGGATGGCAGGCGCCGTTCCCCACGCCGTTCACGGCCTCCTGGGATCCCACGGCCGCCAGTTTCTTCGGCTTCATGTGGTTCTTTCTCAAGATCATCATCATCTTCTTCCTGTTCGCCATGGTGAAGGCGATCGTGCCCCGCTACCGCTACGACCAGCTCATGCGCCTCGGCTGGAAGGTTTTCCTGCCCACCTCCCTGGTGGCGGTGATCCTGGTCAGCGCCTGGCGCGTCTTCGGGCCCGGCGCGTGATGACGCGGGCGGCGCTCCTGTGCGCCCCGGTGGCGGCCATCAGCCTGGGCGGCTGCGGGTCTGTCTCGGCCGATTCCTATGGCCTCGGGCACGGCGACGCCAACTATGACGCCCTCAAGGCGGCGAGCGAGCGCTGCGCGGCGTCCGGCGGGGCGATCCGCGTGCGCAAGGGCGCCGATACGCGGGATCTGGCGAACTATGACTGCGTGATCGGCAAGGCGAGGTAGCGGAACATGTTCCAGCGCATAGGTCAGGCCATCCGCGGCGCCGCGCTCATGGACTTCGTGGGCGCCTTCGGGCTGGGCATGAAGTATCTCGTGCGGCCCAAGGCCACGGTCCTCTATCCCAACGAACGCAATCCCCAGTCGCCGCGTTTCCGCGGCGAACACGCCCTGCGCCGCTATCCCAATGGCGAGGAACGCTGCATCGCCTGCAAGCTCTGCGAGGCCGTGTGCCCGGCCCAGGCCATCACCATCGAGGCCGAGCCCCGCGAGGACGGCTCGCGGCGCACGACCCGCTACGACATCGACATGGTCAAGTGCATCTACTGCGGCCTGTGCCAGGAGGCCTGCCCGGTGGACGCCATCGTCGAGGGGCCCAATCTCGAGTTCGCCGTCGAGACGCGCGAGGAACTCTACTACGACAAGCAACGGCTCCTGGAGAACGGCGATCGCTGGGAACGGGAGATCGCAAAGAATCTGGAACTGGACGCCCCCTATCGGTAAGACACCAGCGCGATAATCGAGGGTTCGATCCTGCGCCTGTGGCGCCACCCCACCCTCGCGCGCTTTGACGGAGATCTGACGGCCTCATGGTCCTACAGGCGATCGCCTTCTACCTGCTCGCCGCCACGACGGTGGCGGCGGGGCTCGCCGTGATCACGGCCAGGAACCCCGTTCACTCGGTGCTCTTCCTGATCACCGCCTTCTTCTCCGCCGCAGGCCTGTTCGTGCTGATGGGGGCGGAGTTCCTCGCCATGATCCTGGTCGTGGTCTACGTCGGCGCCGTGGCGGTGCTGTTCCTGTTCGTGGTGATGATGCTCGACGTCGACTTCGTCGCCCTGCGGGAAGGGTTCGCCCGCTATCTTCCCATCGGCGCGGCGATCGCCGGGGTGATGACCGTCGAGATGATCTTCGTGGCGGTGAGCGTCGCCAGCACCGGGGCGGCGGCGGGTTCCGTCGGACCGGCGGGCAACGTCGGATCGGTGAGCAACGCCGAGGCGATCGGCCGGGTGCTCTACACCGACTATGTCTACTTCTTCCAGGCGGCCGGTCTGGTGCTGCTGGTCGCCATGATCGGCGCCATCGTGCTGACGCTCAAGCACCGCGAGGGCGTCAGGCGGCAGGATGTCAGCCGTCAGACGGCGCGGACGACCGCCACCGGCATGCGCGTCGTCTCCATCAAGTCGGGCGAAGGGATCGACGAATGACCATTGGCCTGTCCCAGTATCTGATTGTCGCGGCGATCCTGTTCACCATCGGGGTCCTCGGCATCTTCGTGAACCGACGGAACGTCATCGTCATCCTGATGTCGGTCGAACTCATCCTGCTGGCGGTGAACATCAACCTCGTGGCGTTCTCGGTGTTCCTGCACGACGTGGTCGGGCAGATCTTCGCCATGTTCGTGCTCACCGTCGCGGCGGCCGAGGCGGCCGTCGGCCTGGCGATCCTGGTCACCTTCTTCCGTTGGCGCGGCACCATCGCCGTGGACGACGCCTCCGTGATGAAAGGCTAGGATGTCTCCTCAACTCCTTGTCAGCCTGCTGCTGTTCGCGCCGCTGCTCGGCGCGCTGATCGCCGGCCTGTTCGGACGCCGCATCGGCGATGTCGCCTCCATGTCGGTCACCACCGGCCTGCTGTTCGTCGCCTGCGCGCTCGGCTGGACCACCTTTTTCCAGGTCGTGGGCGGCGGCTGGCCGCCGCATTTCACCGTCGAGATCGCGCCGTTCATCAATGTCGGCACGTTCCACTCCGACTGGTCCATCCGCATCGACACGCTGTCGGCGGTGATGCTGGTGGTGGTCACCACCGTTTCGGCCCTGGTTCACCTCTACAGCTGGGGATACATGGCCGACGATCCGGCCCGCCCGCGCTTCTTCGCCTATCTGTCGCTGTTCACCTTCGCCATGCTGGCGCTGGTCACCGCCTCCGACTTCATGCAGCTGTTCTTCGGCTGGGAAGGCGTCGGCCTGGCCAGCTATCTGCTCATCGGCTTCTGGCACCACAAGGACACCGCCAACGCCGCCTCGATAAAGGCCTTCGTGGTCAACCGGGTCGGCGACGCCGGCTTCGCCCTGGGCATCATGACGGTGTTCTGGGCCTTCGGCAGCATCCGCTTCGCCGAGATCTTCCCGCAGATGGCCTCGCACGTGCATGTGGTCTGGCGCTTCGCCGGCCAGGACTTCCGTCTGATCGATCTGGCCTGCTGCCTGCTGTTCATCGGCGCCATGGGCAAGTCGGCGCAGTTCTTCCTGCACACCTGGCTGCCCGACGCCATGGAAGGTCCCACGCCGGTCTCCGCCCTGATCCACGCCGCCACCATGGTCACCGCCGGCGTCTATATGGTCTGCCTGCTGTCGCCGATGTTCGAGTATGCGCCGACGGCCAAGGAGGTCGTCACCATTGTCGGGGCGGTCACCTCACTGTTCGCCGCCACTGTCGGTCTGGCCCAGAACGACATCAAGCGGGTGGTCGCCTACTCGACCTGTTCGCAGCTCGGCTACATGTTCCTGGCGGCGGGGGTAGGGGCCTATCCGGCCGCCATGTTCCACCTGTTCACCCACGCCTTCTTCAAGGCGCTGCTGTTCCTGGGCGCCGGCGCGGTAATCCTGGCCGTCCATCACGAGCAGGACATGCGCAAGATGGGCGGGCTCTGGCGGGTGATCCCGATCACCTACGCGGTCATGGTGCTGGGCACGATCTCGATCACCGGCGTCGGTCTTCCCGGCATCGACCTCGGTTTCTCGGGCTTCTATTCCAAGGACGCGATCATCAACGCCGCCTTCCTGGCGGGGCGCACCGACGGCATCTCCAACTTCGCCTTCATCATCTCCCTGATGGCCGCGGGCCTGACCTCCTTCTACTCCTGGCGCCTGATCTTCATGACCTTCCACGGCAAGGCCAAGTGGGGTCACGACAGTCACGCCGCCAACGATCATGCGCAGGACGACCACGCCCACGGCGACGATCACGGCCACGGCCACGGCCACGGCCATGGCGGCGCGCCGCACGAGGCGCCCTGGGCGATGCGCGGGCCGCTGCTGCTGCTGGCCTTCGGCGCCATCGCCGCCGGCGGTCTGTTCGTCGAGCGCTTCGTCGGGCCGGAGCGGGCGGACTTCTGGCGCGGCTCGATCTTCACCCTGCCGGCCAATCACATCCTGGATTCCTTCGCCTCGGTGCCTCCCGCCGTGGTCTGGGCGCCCCTGGTGGTCACCGCCCTGGGCTTCGCGGGCGCCTGGTATGCCTATGTGCTGAAGGAAGGCATGGGCGCCCGCATCGCCGCGCGTCGCGGACTGCTGTGGAGCTTCCTCTACAACAAGTGGTATTTCGACGAGCTGTACGAGCTGGTCTTCGTGCGTGGCGCCAAGGCGCTGGGCGACCTGTTCTGGAAGGGCGGCGACAAGGCGCTGATTGACGGGCTGGGACCCGACGGAGTCTCCCATGTCTCCTACGCCCTGGGCAAGGCGACCGGTCGTCTGCAGACCGGTTACGTCTATCACTACGCCTTTGTCATGCTGCTGGGGATCGCGGGCCTGCTGTCCTATGCGCTTTGGTGGTTCTCGCGATGACCGGCATACTTTCCCTCACCACCTATCTGCCGCTTGTCGGCGTCGCGGCGATCCTCGCCCTGCGCCTGCTCGCCGGCCAGGACGAGGCCCGGGCCAACGCCGGCGCGCGCTGGATCGCCCTGGCGACCACCCTGGCCACCCTCGCTCTGTCCGTCCTGCTGGTGGCGTCGTTTGACCGCAGTCAGACGGGCTTCCAGTTCACCGAGGACGCGGCCTGGTTCTCCGGCCTGCACTACCACATGGGCGTGGACGGCATTTCGGTGCTGTTTGTCCTGCTCACCGCCTTCCTGATGCCCATCTGCGTGCTCGCCAGCTGGCGGTCGATCAACAAGCGGGTGATCGAATACATGATCGCCTTCCTGGTCCTCGAGAGCCTGGTGATCGGGGTGTTCTGCGCCCTGGACCTGCTGGTCTTCTACCTGTTCTTCGAGGGCCAGTTGATCCCGATGTTCCTGATCATCGGCGTCTGGGGCGGCAAGAACCGCGTCTATGCGGCCTTCAAGTTCTTCCTCTACACCCTGCTCGGGTCGGTGCTCATGCTGGCGGCCATCCTGGCCATGATCTCCATCGCCCACACCTCCAGCATCCCCGAGCTGATGACCTATCATTTCGCCACGGGGACCCAGACCTGGCTGTGGCTGGCCTTCTTCGCTTCCTTCGCGGTGAAGATGCCCATGTGGCCGGTGCACACCTGGCTTCCCGACGCCCACGTCGAGGCGCCGACGGCCGGTTCGGTGATCCTGGCGGGCATCCTGCTGAAGATGGGCGGCTATGGCTTCATGCGCTTCTCTCTGCCGATGTTCCCGTCGGCCAGCCTGGAATTCACGCCACTGATCTTCGCCCTGTCGGTGATCGCCATCGTCTACACCTCGCTGGTGGCTTTCCGGCAGACCGACATGAAGAAGCTCATCGCCTATTCGTCGGTCGCCCACATGGGTTTCGTCACCCTGGGCATCTTCTCCGGCAACCTTCAGGGCGAGCAGGGGGCGCTGTTCCAGATGCTCAGCCACGGGGTGATCTCCGGTGCGCTCTTCCTCTGCGTGGGCATCGTCTATGACCGCATGCACACCCGCGAGATCGCCTTCTATGGCGGGCTGGTGAACCGCATGCCCTGGTATGCGGCGGTGTTCATGCTGTTCACCATGGGCAACGTCGGCCTGCCGGGCACCAGCGGCTTCGTCGGTGAAATCCTCACCCTGACCGGGACCTACGGGGCGGCGACATGGCCGGCGATCATCGCCAGCTCCGGCGTGATCCTGTCGGCGGTCTACGCCCTGTCGCTCTATCGCCGCGTCGTCTTCGGCCAGATGACCAACCCGGCACTGGCCACGATCGGCGACATGGACAGCCGGGAGATCCTGATCTTCGCGCCCCTGATCATCGCCACCCTGGTCCTCGGCTTCCAGCCCGGCCTCGTGTTCAACCTGACGAACGCCTCGACCATCCATCTGGTCGACGCCTTCCGCGCGGCCACGGGAAGGTAGGACACCGCCATGACTTTCCAGAACGCCGCCGCCCTGGCCCGGCCGGAGCTGATCCTTGTCGTCGCCGCCCTGGCCCTGCTGGTCTGGGGCGCCTTCCAGGGGCGCGTGACGGCCCTGTTCACCCTGGCCGCCGTGGCGTCCCTTATCGCCGCCGCCGGAGCGGCCGTTATCGGTCCCCAGGGCCGCGCCTTTTCCGGCGGCCTGATCGTTGATTCCGGGGCCATCTTCGCCAAGGTGGTCATCTATCTGACCAGCGCCGTGGCCATACCGCTCGGCGAACGCTGGTTCGCCCGGCGCGGCATGGGCCGGTTCGAGTACCCGATCCTGATCCTGCTGGCGGCCCTGGGCATGGGCATGATGGTCTCCGCCGGAGACCTGATCTCGCTCTATGTGTCCATCGAGCTGCAGTCCCTGGCCCTCTACATCCTGGCGGCCTTCCACAAGGACAACGAGAAGTCCTCCGAAGCGGGCCTGAAGTACTTCGTTCTGGGCGCGCTCTCCTCGGGGATCCTGCTCTACGGCGCCTCCCTGGTGTACGGCTTCGCCGGCTCGACGCGCTTCGAGGTCATCGCCGCGGCGATGAGCCACAATGCCGGCCTCGGCGCTCTCTTCGGTCTGGTGTTCGTCATCAGCGGGATTGCCTTCAAGGTCTCCGCCGCGCCGTTCCACATGTGGACGCCCGACGTCTACGAGGGCGCCCCGACCCCCGTGGTGGGCTTCTTCGCCGGCGCGCCGAAGCTGGCGGCCATGGTGCTTCTGGCCCGCGTGCTCAGCCAGGGGTTCGGCGACAGCGTCGACAAATGGCGGCAGATCCTGATCCTCATGGCCCTGCTGTCGGTGGCGGTGGGCGCCTTCGCCGGTCTGGCGCAGAGCAATCTCAAGCGCCTTTGGGCCTATTCCTCGATCGCCGGTATCGGCTACGCCCTCATCGGTCTGGCAGCCGGCGGCGTGGTCGGCATCCAGGCGATGCTTATCAACATGACGCTCTATGTAGTTGATGTTACGGGTTTCTTCGCCTGTCTCGCGGCCCTGTCGCGCAATGGAAAGCCGATGGAGACGCTGGCGGATTTCGCGGGCCTCGCCCGCGAGCGGCCTGCTCTCGGCCTCGCCATGACCGTCTTCTCGCTCTCGGCCCTGGGCATCCCTCCGATGAGCGGCCTGTGGGGCAAGTACTATGTGTTCGAGGCCGCCCTGAAGGCGGGCCTGGCGCCGGTGGCCGTGGCGGCCCTGGTGGGCAGCGTGGTGGCGGCCTTCTACTATCTGCGCCTGATCAAGGTGATGTGGTTCGATCCCAGCCCGGGCGCCACCGACGCGCCGCCGGCGGAAGCCTCGGCCGTGGCCTACGCCGCGGCGCTGTTCGGCTTTCCGGTCGTGCTGTTCGCCCTGATGGCCCTCGACCCCCTGGCCCACACCGCCGCGGTGGCCCTGTCGCTCCATTAGCGCGGCGGCCGGGCTCCTGCGCCGCTCCTCGATCAGGGCGTGGCGATCATCGCTGGCGAGGGCCGCGGAACTGGGCGTATCAGGGACGGCGACGGCGGCCTGCGGGGGGCGGCCGACAGTTGCGGAGCGGCGGTCCTTGGTTGATGTCACCAGACGGGTGTTCGCCGGCAAGCTGCCGGCCGCGGCCCTGATCGTCGCGGCGCTTCCCGCCGCCGCGGCTTCAGCGACGGCGCCGGAGGCGTTCAGGGCCATCCACACCGCCGAATGGGCCTGGCGGGAGGCCGAGTTTCCCGACGAGGAGGATCCGAAGAAGCCGATCTCGCCCCGGCTGCCGGACGAGAGCGCCGCGGCGCAGGATCGCCGGCTGGCCTACTGGCGCGAGGTGCGCACGAAGCTGTCGGCCCTCGACCCCGCCGCGCTCAGCGCCGAGGACCGCGTCAACTTCGCCGTCTATGTCGCCCAGATCGACACCCTCGTCGCCGCGCAGGTCTGGCGGGACTGGGAGAAGCCGCTCAACAGCGACAGCGCCTTCTGGAGCGATCTGACCGGCGTGGCCCGGCGGACGTTTCACGCCGAGGCCGACTACCGCAACTACATCGCCCGGCTGCGGCAATATCCCCGCTATTTCGACGATCAGATCGTCAACATGCGCGCCGGCCTGGCGCGCCGCTTCACGCCGCCGAGGGTGACGCTGAAGGGGAGGGACCTCTCCGTCGCCTCGGTCGCCCAGGCCGCGAGGCCGGAGGATACGGTCTACTACAAGCCGTTCTCTGCCATGCCGGCGGGGTTCCCGCCGACGCTGGTCGCCGCCCTGCGCGCCGAGGGCGCCGCGGCGATCGTCCAGGCGGTCATTCCGGCGCACCAGCGGCTGCTGGCCTTCCTGCGTGATGAGTACATCCCCGGCGCGCGCGAGGCCCTGGGAGCCGATACCCTGCCAGGTGGCCGGGACTACTACCAGTCCAAGATCCTGGAGTTCACCACCCTGGACTGGCCCCCTGAACGCATCCACGCCCTGGGCCTCTCGGAGATGGCGGTGATCCGCGGCCGCATGGACGCCATCCGCGCCGAGGTGAAGTTCGAGGGCGACCTGGCCGCCTTCCTGCGCCACCTGCGCAGCGATCCGAGGTTCTATGTGACCACGCCGCAGGCGTTGCTCGACAGGGCCGCCTGGATCGCCAAGACCTTCGACGGCAAGGCGGGCGACTGGTTCGGCCGTCTGCCGCGCCGCCGCTTCGCCATCGTTCCGGTGCCGGACGACATCGCGCCGTTCTACACCGCCGGCCGCGGCGGGCCGGGAGTCTATCTGGTCAACACCTATGACCTGCCGTCCCGGCCGCTCTACGCCCTGACCGCCCTGACCCTGCACGAGTCCGCCCCGGGGCACGCCTTCCAGATGCCCCTGTCGCAGGAGAACACCGCCCTGCCGGCCTTCCGGCGCGATACCTACATCTCGGCCTTCGGCGAGGGCTGGGCGCTCTATTGCGAGCGGCTGGGCGAGGAGATGGGTATGTATGAGACGCCCTACGACCGGTTCGGCATGCTCAGCTACCAGGCCTGGCGCGCGGCGCGCCTCGTGGTCGACACCGGGTTGCACACCAAAGGCTGGACGAGGGAGCGGGCGGTGGCCTATCTGGCCGACAACACCGTCCTCTCCGAGCACGAGATCTCCACCGAGGTCGACCGTTACATCGCCTGGCCGGGACAGGCCCTGTCCTACTATCTCGGTCAGATGACCATCGTGGAGGCCCGGCGCAAAGCCCAGGACGCCCTGGGCGCCCGGTTCGACATCCGCGCCTTTCACGACACCGTGCTGCAGATGGGGTCGGTTCCCATGCCCGTGCTTGCAGCGCGCATCGATCGGTTCATCGCGGAAGGCGGTCCCTCGCCCTATGGCCAAGATGGCTGACAAGCGCCGCGTCCTCGCCTTCGACGACATCGATTCCACCAACGCCGAGGCGCGCCGCCTCGCCGAGGCTCACGAGGCCGGGCCGCTGTGGATCATCGCCGCGCGGCAACACCAGGGCCGGGGCCGACGCGGCCGGTCCTGGGAGACCGGCGAGGGCAACCTCGCCGCCACCTACCTGTTCGTCACAGCCAAGGCGCCGGCGGAAGCGGCGCAGGTCAGCTTCGTGGCCGCCCTGGCGGTCGCCGATCTGGCCGCCGCCTATGTTCCTGCCGGGCTGGTCGCCCTGAAATGGCCGAACGATCCGCTGATCGGCGGTCGCAAGACCGCCGGCATCCTGGTCGAATCGGGCTCACTGGGACCCGAGGGGCTCTGGCTGGCCGTGGGCTGCGGCGTGAATCTCGCCCGGGCGCCCACGGACTCCAACCGCCCGGTGACCGCCCTGGCCGATCACATGACCGGTCCGCCGCCGCCCCCCCGGGCGGCGCTCGAGATCCTCGCCGAGGCCATGGATCGCTGGCGGCTGGTCTGGGAGCGGGAAGGCTTCGCGTCGATCGCTGGGGCGTGGACAGCGCGCGCCTACGGCCTGGGAGAACCCTGTGTCGCCCACCTGACCACCGAGAGCGTCCGCGGCGTCGCCGAGGGCCTTGACACCGATGGAGCCCTGCGCTTGCGCCTGGAAGACGGCTCCGTCCGGCGGATCACTGCCGGCGATGTGTTCTTCTAGGACGACGTTCGCGCCGCGGGCGTGTATAGCGCCGCCTTCCCGACGACATGGACTCTGGAAACCCGATGCTGCTGGCTGTCGAGCAAGGCAACACCAACACCCTCTTCGCCGTTCATGACGGGGAGAGCTGGATCGCCCAGTGGCGGTCCGCCACGGAGGCCTCCCGCACGGCGGACGAATACGCCGTCTGGCTGGCGCAACTGCTGAACATGGCCTCGCTCAGCCTGGCCAATCTCGACGCCTGCATCATCTCCAGCGTGGTGCCACAATCGATCTTCAACTTGCGCAACCTGGCCCGGCGCTATCTGAATGTCGAACCGATGATCATCGGCGAGAACGTCGATCTGGGCATCGCGGTGCGAATCCAGAAACCCTCCGAGGCCGGCGCCGACCGCCTGGTGAACGCTGTGGGCGCCCACATCACCTATCCAGGCGCCCTGCTGATCGTCGATTCGGGGACGGCGACCACCTTCGACGTGGTCGCCCCCGACGGAGCTTTCGAAGGCGGCGCCATCGCGCCGGGGATCAACCTGTCGATGCAGGCTCTGCACGAGGCGGCCGCCCGTCTGCCGCGCATCGCCATCCAGCGACCGGCGCACATCATCGGCAAGGACACCGTCGAGGCGATGCAGGCGGGTGTGTACTGGGGCTATGTCTCCCTGATCGAGGGCCTGATCAGCCGCATCAAGGCCGAGTATCACGCGCCGATGACGGTCATCGGAACCGGCGGCATCGCCTCGCTCTTCGACGGCGCCACCCGGGCCATCGACCATTTCGATCACGACCTGACGATCCTGGGCCTGCTCGAAATCTTCCGGCGCAATCCCCATGTGGGCGGACAATGACCAAGACACACGCAGCGCCCGGCGACGAGCTGGTCTTCCTCCCGCTGGGCGGCTCCAACGAAATCGGGATGAACTTCAATCTGTACGGCTACGGACCGCCGCACCGGCGCAAGTGGATCGTGGTCGACCTGGGGGTCACCTTCGGCGACCAGACGACGCCGGGCGTCGAACTGATCCTGCCCGATCCTGCGTTCATCGAGGAGTATGCGAAGGACATCCTTGGCATCGTGCTCACCCACGCCCATGAGGATCACATCGGCGCCGTGGCCTGGCTGTGGCCGCGGCTCAAGGCGCCCCTCTACGCCACGCCGTTCACGGCTTTCCTGCTGCGGGAAAAGCTGCGCGAGAAGGGGCTGCACGAGCGGGCGCCGATCACCGAGATTCCCCTGAGCGGCTCCTTCTCCCTGGGGCCGTTCGACCTGACCCTGCTGACCTTGACCCATTCCATCCCCGAGCCCAACGGTGTGGCCATCCGCACGCCCCTGGGCACCGTCCTGCACACCGGTGACTGGAAGATCGATCCCGAGCCTCTCACCGGCGATGTCACCGACGAGGGCGCCATCCGCCGGCTGGGCGACGAGGGCGTCCTGGCCATGGTCTGCGACAGCACCAACGTCTTTGTCGACGGCGAGGCCGGATCGGAGGCCGATGTCCGGGTCAACCTCAATGTCCTGATCGGGCAGCTCAAGGGCAAGGTCGCGGCCGCCTGTTTCGCCTCCAACGTGGCGCGCATGGACACAATCATCCGGGCGGCCGAGGCCAACGGCCGCCGGGTCTGCCTGGTGGGGCGGTCGATGATCCGCATGGCGCAGGCCGCCCGCTCGGTCGGCCTCCTGGAGGGCGTGGGCCCCTTCCTCAGCGACAGCGACGCCAGGCACTTTCCCGACAACCAGATCCTCTATCTGTGCACCGGCAGCCAGGGCGAGGTGAGGGCGGCCCTGTCACGGGTGGCCGACGGCAGCCACCCCCATGTCAAGCTCGGCAAAGGCGACTCCTGCGTGTTTTCCTCGCGCATCATCCCCGGCAACGAGATCCCCATCCGCAACATGCAGAACAAGCTCGCCGACCGCGGCGTGCGGCTCTACACCGAGCGCGACCATCCGGGCATCCACGTCTCCGGCCACCCCTGTCGCGATGAACTCAAGCGCATGTACCAGTGGGCGCGCCCGCATATCGCCGTTCCCACCCACGGCGAACGGCGACATCTGCTCGAGCACGCGGCGCTGGCCAAGGACCTGCAGGTCGCTCATGCCGTCGCGCCTCGCAACGGCGATATGGTCCGCCTGGCGCCGGGCGCGCCCGGGATCATCGACGAGGTGCCGGCTGGCCGGCTCTATGTGGACGCCGGCATGGTGACGGCCGAGAACGGCGACGCCCTGCGCGAGCGTCGCCACGCCGCCTTCAACGGGGTTCTGGCGGTCAGCGTGGCCCTCGACGGGCGCAGCAAGCTGGCCTCGGGTCCGCAGGTGCGTGCGCTCGGCATGCCGTCCGACGCCGACTACCCGCTTGATGAGGCGCTCGACGACCTGGCGCAGGAGGCCAAGGACGCCCTGTTCCGCCTGTCCGCCGACGACCGCGACGAGGACCACGCCGTCGAGGCGGCTCTGTCGCGAGCGCTGAAAAAGGCCGCCTTCCGCATCTGGAAGCGCCGCCCGGTGGTGGAGACCACCGTGCTGAGGCTATAAGCCGTTTCAAACCGGATCCGCGCGGCCCCGCAGAGGAATTGTCATGATCGGAAAACTGAACCACGTCGGTGTCGCCACCCCCTCCATCGAGGAGTCGTGGAAGCTCTATGTCGATGTGCTGGGCGCGACCTCGGTGACGCCGAAGAGGGCCCTGCCGGAGCAGGGGGTGTGGGTGTCGTTCGTCGACCTGCCCAACGCCCAGATTGAACTGATCGAGCCCTATGGGGCGGACTCGCCCATTCACGGCTTCCTGGCCAAGAACCCGCGCGGCGGTCAGCACCACGTCTGCTTCGAGGTGCCCGACATCCTCGTCGCCCGCGATGAGATGCGCGCCAAGGGGGCGACCGTGCTGGGCACGGGCGAACCGCGGATGGGCGCGCACGGGGTTCCGGTGATCTTCCTGCACCCCAAGGACATGGGCGGCGTGCTCATCGAACTGATGGCCGAACCGGCCACGGCCGCCCACTGATGGGCGTCGAGGAAGGCATCGCCATCTATCTGACCATCTGGTGGACGACCCTGTTCGCCATCCTGCCGCTTGGCTCGCGCAGCCATGCGGAGGAGGGCATTCCGGTGCCCGGCGGCGGTGATCCGTCCTCGCCGGTGAACCCGAATCTGAAAAAGAAATTCTTCACCACCACCTGGCTCGCGGCGATCCTGTTCGCCATCCTCTGGGCGGTTCTGCACTTCAATCTGATCACCCTGCCGAGCCTGCCGGGCTCGCACTGACGCCCACGCCCCGAGAGACTCCGAGGAACGATCGACCATGCGCCTGTCGCGCTATTTCCTGCCCGTCCTGAAACAGAACCCCGCCGAGGCCCAGATCGTCTCGCACCGGCTGATGCTGCGCGCCGGCATGCTGCGCCAGGAGGCGGCGGGCATCTACGCCTGGCTGCCGCTGGGCCTGCGGGTGCTCAAGAAGATCGAGCAGATTGTCCGCGAGGAGATGGATCGGGCCGGCGCGGTCGAGGTGCTGATGCCGACCCTGCAGCTGGCCGACCTGTGGCGCGAGAGCGGCCGCTACGACGACTACGGGGCGGAGATGCTGCGCATCACCGACCGCCATGAGCGGGAACTGCTTTACGGGCCCACCAACGAAGAAATGATCACCGAGATCTTCCGCGCCTATGTGAAGAGCTACAAGGAGCTGCCCAAGAACCTCTACCACATCCAGTGGAAGTTCCGTGACGAGCAGCGGCCGCGCTTCGGGGTGATGCGGGGGCGCGAATTCCTGATGAAGGACGCCTACTCCTTCGATGTCGACGAGGAGCGCGCCCAGGCGGCCTACAACCGCATGTTCGTCGCCTATCTGCGCGCCTTCAAGCGTATGGGTCTTCAGGCCGTGCCGATGCGGGCCGAGACCGGGCCGATCGGCGGCGACCTGTCCCACGAGTTCATCGTCCTGGCCCAGACCGGGGAGTCGGCGGTGTTCCTCGATCGGCGGATGCTGGACCTGCCGGTGCCGGGCGACGATGTGGACTACACGGCCGATCTCTCCGGCGTCGTCGCCGACTGGACGCGCCTCTACGCCGCGACGGAGGATGTGCACGACGCCGCCCGTTACGAGAGCGAGACGGCCGAGGCGGATCGCCTCACGGCGCGCGGCATCGAGGTGGGCCAGACTTTCTACTTCGGCGACAAGTATTCCAAACCGATGAAGGCCTTTGTCAGCGGGCCCGACGGCGTCGACCGGCCCGTGCAGATGGGCAGCTACGGTGTGGGCGTCTCGCGTCTCGTCGGCGCCCTCATCGAGGCCAGCCACGACGACGCCGGAATTATCTGGCCGGACTCGGTCGCCCCCTTCGGCGTCGGCATCGTCAGCCTGCGTCCGGGCGACGCCGCCGTCGACGCCGCCTGCGAGACCGCCTATGCGGCCCTGACCGCCGCCGGCAGGGAGCCGTTGCTCGATGACACCGACGAGCGTCCCGGGGGCAAGTTCGCCACCATGGATCTCATCGGCCTCCCCTGGCAGCTGATCATCGGCCCGCGCGGCCTGGCCGAAGGCAAGGTGGAGCTCAAGCGACGCGCCACCGGCGAACGTCAGAGCCTGCCGCTCGACGAAGCCCTGGCGGTCATCTGCGGGTGACGGACCGGATCGTCCCATGAACGCGCGCCCGTTCGGCGGCTGGGAGCGGGCGATCGCGATCCGCTATCTGCTCACCAAGCGCAGTCACGGCGGCGTGGCGCTGATCTCGGCCATCTCCTTCACCGCCATCGCCCTGGCCGTGGCGGCCCTGATCATCACCATGTCGATCATGAACGGCTTTCGCAGCGAGCTGTCGGCCAAGATTCTCGGCTTCAACGGTCACGCCTATGTGGTGGGCGGGGCCATGTCGCCGGCGGACCGCGCCGTTGTCACGCGCCGGATCCGCGCGGTCGCCGGAGTCACCCAGGCCATGGGCCTGGTGGAGTCCCAGGCCCTGGTCCAGGGCCCGACGGCGGCCGCCGGCGCGGTGGTGCGCGGCATCGACCCTGCGGACCTGCGGTCGACCGCCATCATCGCGGACAACATCAAGGCCGGCTCGATCAAGGGCTTCGGCGACGGCGAGGATGGCGGCGACATCGTCCTGGTCGGCCAGAAGCTGGCCGAGAGCCTCGGGCTCGCGGTGGGCGACCCCATCTCGATCATCTCGCCCACGGGCGGCGCCACGGCCTTCGGCACCTTGCCGCCCAGCAAGAGCTACACCATCGGCGGCATCTTCTCGGTCGGGATGAGCGAATACGACCAGACCTTCATCTACATGCCTCTGAACCAGGCGCAGCTGCTGTTCGGTCGCGACCAGGCGGTCGATTTCATCGAGGTGAAACTGGATGACCCGGACAAGGCGCCCGGGCTCAAGCGCGCCCTGGCCGCCGCCGCCGGTCCCGGAGCCATGGTCACCGACTGGACGGAGCGAAACCGCGCCTACTTCGGCGCCCTGGAGGTCGAGCGCAATGTCATGAGGATGATCTTCATGTTCATCGTCGCCCTGGCCGCGCTGAACATCATCTCCGGCCTGGTCATGCTGGTGAAGAACAAGGGCCGCGACATCGCCATCCTGCGCACCATGGGCGCCTCGCGCGGCGCCATCCTGCGAATCTTCTTCATGTCGGGGGCGACCATCGGCGTCACCGGCACCCTGGCCGGCCTGGCCTTTGGCCTGGCGTTCTGCCTGAACATCGAGGCCATCCAGCGCTTCGTGGAATGGGTCACCGGGGTGCAGGTGTTCAATTCCGACGTCTATTTCCTCTCCCATGTGCCGGCCCGGGTCGACTGGACGGAAGTGGCCGGGGTGTCGCTCTGGGCTCTGGGCGCGTCGTTCCTGTTCACCCTGCTGCCCGCCTGGCGGGCCTCGCGCCTTGATCCGGTGGAGGCCCTGCGCAATGAGTGAGCCGATCCTCACCATAGAGGGCCTGCGGCGGACCTATGTCACCGGGCAGGGACCGCTTGAGGTGCTGAAAGGCGCCAGTCTCACCCTCGACGCCGGAGAGATTGTCGGCCTGGTTGGGCCTTCGGGTTCGGGCAAGTCGTCCCTGCTCCATGCCGCGGGCCTGCTGGAGCGACCCACGGCCGGCCGAATCCGTTTCATGGGCAAGGACTGCGGCGCCCTGGATGACCGGGTGCGCACCCAGATCCGGCTTCTGGGCATCGGCTTCGTCTACCAGTTCCATCATCTGCTGCCCGAGTTCAGCGCCCTGGACAACGTCGCCCTGCCGGCACTGATCGCCGGCAAGAGCCGGGCCGAGGCCCGGGCGCGCGCCGAAAGCCTGCTGACCGACCTGGGCCTGGCCGGTCGCCTGCACCATCAGCCGGGCCAGCTTTCCGGCGGCGAACAGCAACGGGTGGCCGTGGCCCGCGCCCTGACCAACCGGCCGCGCCTGCTGCTGGCTGACGAACCCACCGGAAATCTTGATCCCGCCTCGTCGGAGGCAGTGTTCAGGAGTCTGCGCGACCTCGTACGCAGCACGGGTGTCGCCGCCCTGATCGCCACCCATAATCTGGAGATGACCCGGCATATGGACCGTGTGCTCACCGTCCGCGACGGGCTCGTGGTGCCGCGCGCCTGAGACCTCGGGCGGGCGGGCGCCTATTTCGGCTGTGCGCTCAGGAAGTCCAGGGCGTCGCCCACGGGGGTGAACAGATTGATATCCAGAGGCGCCCCGCCGATGCTGTAGCCGGCTTCGGTCATGCCCACCGCCGCGCCCTTGTCGTCCAGCAGCGGGCCGCCGCTGCTCCCGGGGTTCACCGAGACATCGCTCTGGATGAAGTTGAGGCCCTCGAAGGTGCGGTTGGCCGAGACGATGCCGCGGGTGACGGTGCTCTGGAACTTCTCGCCCAGGGGGGCGCCGATGGCGAACACCGGATCACCCGGCTGCGGCGGGTCGCGGCGGAGGCGCAGCGGTTTGCGGCCGCGAGGATCGGTCTTGACCAGGGCCACGTCGCGCACCTTGTCGCTGCGGATCACCTCGCCCAGGCCCTCGATCCCGTCTGGCCAGCGCACCTTCACGAAGCGCGCGTCGCCCACCACGTGACGATCGGTAAGCAGCAGCCCGTCGTTCGACACCAGGAAGCCGCTGCCCTGCGCCTCGCCGGCGAAGATCAGCACCACCGAGGCCACCGCGTCGCTGATCGGCCGGGGGCCGGGGGCGAGGGCTCCGGCCAGGAAGATGGGGTCCTGCTTGCCCGGCCGGACCAGGTCTCCGGCCTGGACGGGCGCGCCGACGAAGGTCTTGCGGAAAGCCTCCGAGGCGATCAGGCCGCGCACGTTCTCCTTGAAGGCGCCAATCATCAGGGCCTGCCAGCCGCCGGAGCCGTTGGTCTTCATCTCGAAGCCGCCGCGGGTGTCGACCTTGGCCAGCACGGTCTTCTGGATCGACGAATAGATCTGCCACTGCAGGGCCATAACCGCCTGGCCATGCACTGACGTCAGGGTCGCGCCCTGCATGCAGTAGTTCAGGTTGATCTCGTTGATGATCCCGCCCACCTCCATGTCGCTGGTGGCGGAGGTTTTTTCGAAGATGTTGTCGGTGTCGCCGTCGACCTTGAACCCCGCCGCCTTCATCTCCGCTCGGAACGCGTCGATGTAGTCCGGCGACTTCAGCTCCTGCTGCCCGCCATGCCACGCCACCTTTGGCCAGGGGATGCAGAACATGCCTCCGTGCGGGCTCGACCACTCCGCGCCCTGCTCGAGCTTGACCACCAGATGGGTGAAGGCGAATGGCCGCACCTCGGCGCCGGAAGCCAGAACCGGCACCGTCACCGCCGGCGGCAGGACAAGGGGGGCGTCCGCCGCGCGGGCGCCGCCGGCCCCGAGCAGGACCAGCGCCGCCACAATCACCATCGCACCACGCATCGCCCGTCTCCGCCCTCGAAACGCTGCAGCAGAACACCAGCCCCGGGAGTCGTGCAAGGGCGGGGCGGGGCACTCGCCTGTCGCCCCCTCGGGGTGCTATCGCCTGAACACGACATCGTCAGGGGGAGTCAGAGATGATCGCCGCAGTCAAACCGGTCCGCAGCCTGGCCGCCGCCGGCCTCCTCACCGTCGCCTTGTCCGCCCTGGGGGCGGCTCCCGCCCGGGCGCTGGACGTCAAGTCGCTCACGCCGGCCATCGTCGCCGAGGTCAACGCCGACTATCCGCGCATGGAGGCGCTATACAAGGACCTTCACAGCCACCCTGAGCTGGGGTTCCAGGAGACGCGCACGGCGGCGAAGCTGGCCGCCGAGATGCGAGCGCTGGGCTTCACGGTGACCGAAGGCGTCGGGCGCACCGGAGTGGTGGCGATCTATCACAACGGACCGGGACCCATGGTGCTTGTGCGGACGGAGCTCGACGCCCTGCCGATGAAGGAACGTACCGGCCTGGCCTACGCCAGCGAGGCGAAGGCCGTATGGCATGGCCACGAGACCTACGTCACCCACAGCTGCGGGCACGACTCGCATATGGCCATCTGGACCGGAACCGCCCGGGCCCTGCTCAGCCTGAAGGCGAAATGGAGCGGCACGCTGATGTTCATCGGCCAGCCCGCTGAGGAGGGCGAGGGAGGGGCCCGGGCGATGCTCGCCGACGGCCTCTACACGCGTTTCGGCGGCAAGCCGGCCTACGCCTTCGCCCTGCATGTCGGGTCCGGACCGGCGGGGGAAATCACCTATCGGGCCGGACCGGTGACCTCCGCCGCCGACAGCCTGACAATCACCTTCTACGGTCGCGGCGCTCACGGCTCGATGCCCAACCAGTCCATTGATCCGGTGCTCATGGCCGCGCGCTTCGTCGAGGACGTGCAGAGCGTGATCAGCCGTGAGAAGGACCCCTTCGCCTTCGGGGTGGTGACCATCGGCGCCATCCAGTCCGGTTCGGCGGGTAACATCATCCCGGATGTCGCCGAACTGAAGGGCACCGTCCGCAGCTATGACCCGGTGGTGCGGGAACGCCTGCTGGACGGCGTGCGCCGCACCGCCCTGGGGGTCGCCGCCATGGCCGGCGCGCCGGCCCCCAAGGTCGAACTGGGTGACGGGGCCTGGCCGGTGATCAACGACGACGCCCTCGAGGGCCGGACCGCGACGGCGCTCAAGGCCGCCTTCGGCGAGCGGGCCCACGAGAGCGCCCAGCCGTGGACGGCCAGCGAGGATTTTTCCGAATTTGTCCGCGCCGGGGTTCCGGGAACCTATCTCAGTCTCGGCGGACTCGATCCGGTCCTGCTGGCCGCCGACAAGGCCAGGGGCGAGCCGCCACCCACCAACCATTCCCCGTTTTTCGCGCCCCTGCCCGAGCCGACAATCAAGACCGGCGTGGAAGCCATGGTGCTGACCGTCATGAACGTCATGCCGCCTTCGGGTCGTTAGAGCCCGATCCGTTGGCGCGGAACAGATGCGGTCGGTGAAGCGGGCGCATCGTGTTTGGATCCAGGACTTGGTCTCTGCGACCAGATGAGTCCCTCCGGTCGGAGTTTGCCCCGGGCGGGCCGGCCGGAGGGAACGGCGGGGGCGGGCCAGGCGTTCATAAACGGTTCAGTCTGACGGCCCTAAACCCGGGGCCAGAGAGTCCACACAGGGGTGATCCGATGACGAAACCATTCCATGCCCGGGCGGCCACGGCGCTCGCCGTCGTCCTGGCCGCCGCCACGATGATCGACGCCGGCGCCGCCGGCGCCCAGTCGGGCCCGCCGCCGCCGCCGAACAGCTACCCGTCCCAGGGCCAGTATGCGCCGCAGTCCCAGTCGGACCTGCAGTACCAGTCCCAGGGTCAGTACAACCCGCCACAAGGGCAGTATCAGGACCAAGGTCGTCCCCCGGGACAATACGGTCAGCCTGCGCAGGGGCAGTACCAGGACCAGTACCGTTCTGAGGGACAGTACGGCCGGCCCGGCGAGTTCGCGCCGCCGCCGGGTCAGTACGCGCCGCCGCCGCCCGGCGCCGAGAGCCCCGGTTCGATCTATGACTATCGCTCGCAGCGCTATGACTACGAATACGGCCGCCGTTATTCCGACTGGGCGGCGCGCGCCTGCATCGAACGGCGCAACGACAACGCCGCCGCCGGCGCCGTCATCGGCGGGGT
This sequence comes from uncultured Caulobacteraceae bacterium, assembly GCA_903923135.1. GTDB lineage: Bacteria > Pseudomonadota > Alphaproteobacteria > Caulobacterales > Caulobacteraceae > Acaudatibacter > Acaudatibacter lapponiensis. The sequence continues at coordinate 25,797 of CAIXWN010000177.1, forward strand.
TCTCGGGGCCATCGTCGGGTCCGGCGTGGCCGGTCGTGGAGACCGCGGCGCCGGCGCCGTGGTCGGCGGGGCCCTCGGCGCCACGACAGGCGCCCTGATCGGTTCCAGCAGCGGCGCGCCGGGCGGTTGCCCGCCCGGCTATGTGCTCAGATCGGGCGCACCCACCTTCGTGTATGAGCGTCCGGCTTACGGCGTCTTCTGGGCGCCGGCCTGGTATAACCCTTGGGCCTGGTCCGGCGGCGCCTGGGTCTATCGCCCTTATCGCTCCTGGTACTTCACCCACGGCGGCGCCTACTACCGTCCAGGCTGGCGGCCGGGTCACTACGAGTACCGCTACCGCCGCTGGTAGCCTGTCGCCGCGGTGTCGCGTCCGAAGCCCGGCTTCGGGCGCGATGGCCGCGGCGGTTGGGATTGCGCAGCCGTTTCTGTACCGTCGGGCGCACCATCCCGACGGAGCCCTGGACGATGCTTTTCAAGACCCTGCTCTATGACGTCACCGACCGCGTCGCCACGATCACCCTCAATCGGCCGGAGAGCTTCAACGCGATAGCGCACGGCATGCCGGGCGAGATCCGGGCGGCCGTGGAGCAGGCCGAGGCCGACCCGGACGTTCACGTCATCGTTGTCCGCGGAGCCGGCAAGGGCTTCTGCGGCGGCTATGACCTCAAGCTCTACGCCGAGCGACAGGGCCCGTCCGGCGGCTCCCAGGACATGCCCTGGGACCCGACTGTCGATTTCACCGGCATGTGGCGGAACACCCAGGACTTCATGAGCCTGTGGCGCGCCGAAAAACCCACCATCGCCCGGGTGCATGGCGCCGCGGTGGCCGGCGGGTCCGACATCGCCCTCTGCTGCGACTTCCTGATCATGGCGGACGACGCCCGCATCGGCTACCCGCCGGCGCGCGTCTGGGGCGTGCCCACGCCGGCGATGTGGGTCTATCGTCTGGGGCCGCAGATGGCCAAGCGGATGATGATGACCGGCGATCTGATCGACGGCAAACGGGCCGTGGAGATCGGCCTGGCGCTGGAATCGGCGCCGGAGCCCGATCTGGACGCCGCGGTGGAACGCCTCGTCGGCCGCCTTCGCGGCGTGCCTCACAATCAGCTGATGATGACCAAGATGGTCGTCAACCAGGCCTATGAGGCCATGGGGCTGGCCAACACCCAGCGCCTGGCGACCCTTTTCGACGGCGTGGCCCGCCACTCGCCGGAGGGCCTCTGGTTCCGCGAACGGGCCCAGGCGGTCGGTTTCAAGCAGGCCGTCGCCGAGCGGGACAGCGGCGAGCCGATCGCGCCGGGTGTGTCGAAACGCCGCCGCCGATAGAGCGAACTCCGACCAACTGGAATCGTCTGGTCGGAGATAACCTGCTCTACATTCAAAAGCTTCAGGCCCTTTTTATCCGATCCGATTGTGGCAGTCAGATCCGGAAGGGCTCTGGGAGCTACCGGCCCAGGGCTTCCAGCAGGGGGGCCAGACGCGTCTCGTGGCGTCGCCACCGCGCCACCGATCCGTTGAAGATCGGCTGCCGGACCTGCCCGGCGCTGGCTGTCGCCACCGCCCGCCGGCTCTCGTGGAACCTCAGGCATTCGGCGGCCCAGGGCAGGCCGCAGGTCTCCGTCACCAGGCGACGGATCTGCGCCTCTGGCTCGGCCACAAGGGCCTCGTAGCTGACCTCGGCCACCCGGCCCGGCAGCACCTGTCGCCAGTGATCCATCATCGTCTGATAGCGTCGCCACTCGGCGGCGATGTCGGCGAAGTCATAGAGGGTCTCGTTGCCCCGCACGAAGAGCTGGCGCCAGCAGGCCACGGCGGTGTCCACCGGGTCCCGCGTCGCGTGAAGTATGGTCGCCCGCGGAAACATCAGGTGGATCAGTCCGATGTGCAGATGGTTGTCGAGGGTCTTGTCGGTGGGCCGGGTGCGGTCAGGCCAGCCACGCAGGCGTTGGGCCTCCAGATACCGCCGCGCCATGCGCCGGAAATGGTCGGCCTCCCTGGGGCCGTCGGGCGGGTAGGGGAAGCGGCCCTCGACCGCCCCCCACAGAGCGCTGCTCTCACCCAGGCCGGAAACCTGCGGGTGGCTGGCCAGGATCTGTTCGATGAGACTCGAGCCGGATCTCGGCATGCCGACGATGAAGATCGGACGGGCCGTCCGGTCGCCCTCGCCCTGGTTGGCGGCGATGAATCGGGCGGTGAACAGGTGTCGGAGTCGCGTGACGGATCTAGCGTGTTCCCGCGCCACGACCGCCGGCCGCGAGCCAGGATCTCCCTGGCTGAGGGTCCGGCGCTTGAGCGCATTGCCGGCTTCGAAAGCCTGGAAGGCGCCCTCGTCATCCCCCTGCGCCTCCAGGACGCCGCCCAGGGCGAACAGCAGGCCGGTGTGCGTCACCTCGTCGAGGGTCGGATCTGCGGCGGCCGCTTTCAGGGCTGCGGTCTCCAGGGGCGTGACCTCGCCCGGGCTGAGCACCGCCAGCCGCGTGAGGGCGCCCGGGCGCGAGGCCGGATCCTCGGCGAGCACCCGGTACTGCTCGATCGCCGCCTGGGTCCGGCCAAGCACGCCCAGGGCGATGGCCAGGCTGACCCGCGTCTGCGCGCTCCGCGGGTCCAGGGTCAGGGCTCGCCCGAACGCCGCGGCCGCCGGCTCCCAGGCGCCCAGGGCCTGCTCGGCGACGCCCAGGTTGTGGTGGGCCTGGACCAGGTCTGGCTGTCGGCGGAGCACCGCCTTGAGCCGCCGGCGCGCGTCATCGTGTCGCCCGACCCGCAGATCGATCACCGCCAGGGAATAGCGCGCCCTCACGTCGTCGGGATCCAGGCGTTCGGCCTGCAGGTAAAGGGAGCACGCCTCAGCGAGTCTGCCTGCGGCGTAGCGATCGGCCGCGGCGTCGAGAAGGGCCCTTAGTCGCGCAGCATCCTCGCCCGCCTCGCGGCGGTGTCGCGGCCTGCGCCGGGCCCCCTGGGTCCCGTCCGTCATGCGACCATCCATCCGCGGCCCCCCCTGGGTCGCGCTAAGCCGATGATGACCTATCTGAAGCGGTACTGGAACTCCACGCCAAAGGTGCGCGGGGCCGTCAGGCTGGCCAGGCGGTCCGTCACTTCGGGACTGGTGTTCACCAGAACGCCCCCCGCGGAGTCATACCCCGTCGTGTTGAACAGGTTATCGGCGTAGGCGATGATGCTGTAGCGGTTCTTCACGTCGGTCCAGGTGGCCCGGAGGTTCACCTGGCTGTAGGCCGGCGCGAGATTGTACGACCGGTTGAACGGCGAGGAATATTCCTTGTCCTTCCAGACCAGGGTGCCGGACAGGGTCAGCGTGCCGGGCTCGAAGTGCAACCTGTAGAGCGCGTTGAGCGAGACCTTGTTCGCCGGCGCCTCGGCCAGGGACTGGCCCACCAGATTCTGCACGCCGCCGCCCTTGGCCAGGCATCCGCCTGAGGTGTTCGCTCCGGGCGCCACCGCCTGAGGGTCGGCCGTGTCCTGATAGCACTGGCCGTTCATGCTCGCGATTGTCGACGAAATATAGGCGTAGTTCAGGCTCAGCGTCAGATTATCGATTGGCTGCCACAGGGATTCCAGTTCAAATCCGTAGGTGTGTGCCTCCGGAATGTTGATGATCTGGGTGTTGATCACGCCGCTGGCGCTCTGAACGCCCAGGGGTTGCTGGTCATTGTAGTAGAGATAATAGAAAGCCGAGACGTTCGCCTGGAAGGTGTGGCTGATCGATTTCTTGAAGCCGATCTCGAAGGCGTCGACGGTTTCCGGGGCGGTTTCTGGAGCCGGCGCCAGGATGCCGGAGTTGAAGCCTCCGGTCTTATAGCCGCGGCTGTATTTCGCGTAGGCCAGAGTTTCCGAGTCGGGTGTCCAGGCCAGGTTCGCCGTCCCCGTCCAGGCGCCCCAGCGGGCGTCGAGCGGCCGGATGCCCTTTCCGGTCGCCGGATCAATGTAGCAGGGCTTGGTGCCCGGATCGACGGTCGCCGGGCAGGATGTCGCGTCGAACGCCGGGGTGCCGGCCCCGAAGGTTCCCACGCCAAGGCCGAACTCCGAGGCGTTGAACAGCACGACGCGGAAGGCTTCCTGGCCGTACTTGCGGTCGTTGGAGTAGCGGACCCCGCCGGTCAGTTTGAAGGTCGGGGCGAACTGCCAGTCCACCTGGGCGAAGGCCGCCTCGGACTCCTCGTGCAGCTTGGTGTCCTCGTTATAGGACGAGCCGGTTGGGTTCAGCGGGGCCGGCACGAAGCCGTGGCCGGTCAGCAGGGCGCCCAGCGACAACGGGGCCCGGACCTGGGGTTGGTTGGGGTCGTTCACGTTGATCGGCTGGTCATAGTATTCGTTATAGTAGTAGAGGCCGGCCAGCCACTGCAGCTTGCCCGATCCCGTGGACGAGAAGTCCAGTTCGTGACTGTAAAAGTTTTCGAACTCGTCGAAGGTGAAGTTCGTGTGGCCCGGGAAGACGGTCAGGTTGCCTGCGCCTTCAGGCCCTTGCAATTGGTAGGACTGCACGCCGCTGGACACGCCCTGGTTGTTCACCCACGGGGCGGTGAGCCGATAGGCGAAGGACTGGAATCCGAACAGGTATTTCACGTCGAAGGACGGGAAGTGGTAGGTCACCGCCGTCGACACGAGGGCGTCCTTGCCCTGGTTGGCGTTGGACTTGAAGTCGGCGTCGAAATTCCTCAGCGCCGTGGCGTTGGGGTTTCCGACGGGGGTATTGGGCAGGGTGACCACGCTGCCAGGCACGATGGTGTCGATCCCCGAGGCGCATCCCAGGCCGCCGCCCCCGCCGGGCAGGGCGCACAGGCCGTAGTTCTGATTGGGGAACAGAACGCTGGAGAACTCCCGTGTGTCCAGCGGGCCCAGAAGGGTTTCGGTGTGATAGCTGACGTTGTAGTCGCTCGTGGCCGCCTTGATCCAGTAATCCAGGTTCTGGCCGATGTTGCCTTCGAGTTGAACCTCGACGTGATAGGCGTTGCCGTTGCCGCCCTGGGCGACGCTGCCGCCCTCTCTGGCCCCGTCGATGTTCTTGTAATAGCCGCCCTTCTGGTCGGTGTAGTTGCCGCCGATCCGGAAGCGCAGGGAGTCGGTGATCGGGCCGGATGCGGCGGCCTCGACGAACCACTTGCCATAGCTGTCGACGCCCGTGCGGGCCTCCGCCTGGAGTTCCTTGGTCGGCCGTTTGGAAACGTAGTTGATCGCGCCGCCGTCGGCGTTGCGTCCGTATAGCGTGCTCTGCGGGCCCCGGAGCACCTCGATGCGGTCCACGAACAGGCTGTCGCTCTGCAGGATGGTCGAGGCGTTGGCGCCGTTGTAGATGCCGTCGACATAGACCGCGACGCCGGATTCAACCGCCAGGTTGTCGGTCTGACGGCCGACGCCGCGCACGTAGGGGCGGTTGTCGAAGGTCGAATAGGACAGACCCGGGGTATAGTCGGTGAGGTCCTGCACGGAGGCGATGCCCAGCAGGTCGCGCTGCTGCGCGGTGAAGGCCGAGATCGCGACCGGCGTCGTTTCGAGTTTTTCCGACCGCTTTTCGGCCACCACCACCAGTTCGCCGATCGCCGTGGCTTCGCCTGCCGGCGCGGCTGCCGTCGTCGCCGCCGCGGCGGCTGCGGCCTGGGCGGACCCGGCCAGGGTCCCGGCAAACAGAGCGACAGCCGACGCGCCGCACAGAAGCACAGTTTTCATCGCGTTCCTCCCGGATTGACAAGCGGTTTTGGCACCACCCTTGTTTCGAATGTGCACCCCTAACTAAACGCCGTCAACTTGGAGTCATGACCAGGGCTCCATCGCGTTTTCGAGGACAGCATTCGTCGCCTGTCGGAGTCCTGCGATACTGCATCCGCGAATTTTGCGGCGCCGCAAAAGCTGTTCCGATGTGTCCCCGGGCGCGTCGCTTCTCTCACGGTCGGGCCCCTGGACCGTCGTGGAGATGATGCGGCGCGGAATCGCATCCCCGACGGGAAGCGATCGTGAAAGCGCTTGACGCGCGAACAAAAGCGGAACAGAACAAACACGGAACAACACTTTTTCGGGAGGCGGTCGGCATGATCCGGTTTGCGCGGGAATCTCTGGCCTTGGCGTCGGTGGTCGGGTTTGTATGGATGGTGTGCCAGGTGGCGGGTTACGCGGGATAGCTGCGGGGCGCGATCGCCGGGGTGATTCGATCGGCGGAAGGTCAGGGCTATGGCGGACGACGCGGCGTGGGCCGAGGGGTTCATCCACCTGCGGGTGCGCTCGGCCTATTCGCTTCTTGAAGGCGCGATCAAGGCCGACGCGATCGGCCCTTTGGCCAAGGCCTGCGGCATGCCCGCCGTCGGCCTGACCGATCGGGCCAATCTCTTTGGCGCGCTCGAGTTTTCGGTCCTGACCAGCGGCGGGGGCGTTCAGCCCATCGTCGGCTGCGCCCTTCCGGTCTCCGGGCTGGGCGCCGGTTCGCCCGAGCGCTGGGCGCGCACGCCGACCATTGTCCTGCTCGCCCAGAATGAAACCGGCTATCTCAATCTGTGCGCTCTTTCCTCGGCCGCCTTTCTCGAGGTGGAGCCCAGCGAGGCGCCTCACGTGCCCTGGTCCCGGGTGGCGCAGCATGCGGAGGGGCTGATCGTGCTGTCCGGCGGGCCCGACGGACCGGCGGATCCCCTGTTCGCGACCGGTCGCGTCGCCGAGGGGCGCGCCGCTTTGAAGGCGATGCACGCGGCCTTCGGAGATCGGTTCTACGTCGAACTCCAGCGTCACGGGCTGGCGGCGCAGGCCGCCGCCGAACCGGGGCTCGTGGCCTGGGCCTACGAGAACGATGCGCCCCTGGTGGCCACCAACGATGTCTATTTCGCTGAGGCCAAGACCTGGCGGGCGCATGACGCGCTGCTGTGCATTGCCGACGGCGCCTTCGTCGGTCAGGAAGACCGTCGGCGGGTGACCGCCGAACACTGGTTCAAGCCGGCCGTGGACATGCGGCGGCTGTTCGCGGACCTCCCCGAAGCCTGTGACAACACCTTGGAGATCGCCCGGCGCTGCGCCTTCATGGTCCGCAAGCGCGCGCCGATCCTGCCGCGGTTCCCGTCGCCGTCCGGCCTGTCCGAAGACGAGGAACTGGCCCGCCAGGCTCGCGAGGGCCTGCGTCGGCGGCTGGACGCGGCCTCGCCGGTCGGGGGCGAGGAGATCTATTGGGAACGTCTCGAGCGCGAGATCGCGGTCATCCAGAAGATGGGGTTCTCCGGCTACTTCCTGATCGTATCAGACTTCATGAAATGGGCTGTCGATCACGACATCCCGGTCGGGCCGGGTCGCGGCTCGGGGGCGAGTTCGGCTGTGGCCTGGTCGCTGTTGATCACCGGGGTCGATCCTCTCAAGTTCGGCCTGATCTTCGAGCGGTTCCTCAACCCGGAACGGGTGTCCATGCCCGACTTCGATATCGATTTCTGTCAGGAGCGGCGGGAAGAGGTCATCGAATATGTCCAGAACCGCTACGGCGTCGACAGGGTCGCCCAGATTATCACCTTCGGCAGCCTGCAGGCCCGGGCGGTCGTGCGTGATGTCGGGCGTGTGATGCAGCTGCCGCTCGGCCAGGTCGATCGCCTGGCCAAGATGATCCCGAACAACCCCGCTTCGCCGGTCACCTTGGCCCAGGCTATCCAGATCGAACCGCGTCTCAAACAGGCCCGCGACGACGACGAGGCGGTGGCGCAGGTTCTCGACACCGCCCTGCAGCTCGAGGGGCTCTACCGCAACGCCTCCACCCACGCCGCCGGGGTGGTGATCGCCGACCGCCCGCTCACCCAGCTGGCGCCGCTGTATCGGGATCCACGCTCCAGTCTGCCCGCCACCCAGTTCAACATGAAATGGGTCGAGAGCGCCGGACTGGTGAAATTCGACTTTCTTGGCCTGAAGACGCTCACGGTGATCCAGCGGGCGGTGAAGCATCTGGAACGTCGCGGCGCCGGCATCGACCTGGAGCGCCTGCCGCTGGACGACGCCGCCGCCTATGAGCTGGCCTCCTCGGGACAGACCGTTGGGGTCTTCCAGCTGGAAGGGCAGGGGATGCGCGACACCCTGCGCAAGCTGCGTCCGGGCTCGATCGAGGAGATCACCGCTCTGATCTCGCTGTACCGGCCGGGCCCGATGGATTCGATCGACGAGTATGTCGACGTGAAGATGGGCCGCCGCCCGCTTAACATCCTTCCAGGACTGGAGGCGGTGCTGACCGACACCTATGGAGTGATTGTCTATCAGGAACAGGTGATGCAGATCGCCCAGATCCTGGCGGGATATTCCCTGGGAGAGGCCGACCTTCTCCGCCGGGCCATGGGCAAGAAGAAGAAGGAGGAGATGGACCAGCAGCAGGCCCGCTTCCTCTCCGGCGCCGCCGAACGCGGCCTCGACCAGGCCGACGCCGAGGACATGTTTCTGCGCATGGCCAAGTTCGCCGGCTATGGCTTCAACAAGGGCCACGCCGCGCCCTACGCCCTCATCGCCTATCAGACCGCCTGGTTGAAGGCGAATGCGCCCGTCGAGTTCTTCGCGGCCTCGATGAGCCTCGACATTTCCAACACCGACAAGCTGGCGGTCTTCTACCAGGACGCCCGCCGCCAGGGTGTCTCGGTGCTGCCGCCCGACATCAACCGCTCTGGCGCGGATTTCGACGTCGAGGACGGGCGGGTGCTCTATGCCCTCGGGGCGGTCCGCAACGTGGGTCTGCAGGCCATGGTCCATCTTGTGCAGGTGCGCCGGCAGGGCGGGCGATTCCGGGACGTCTTCGACGTCCTCGAGCGGATCGATCCGAGGCAGGTGAACAAGCGCGCCTTCGAGAGCCTCGCCCGCGCCGGCGCATTCGACTCGCTCCACCCCGACCGGGCGCAGCTGGTGGAAGCGGCGGATTCGCTCATTGCCTACGCCCAGAGCGTGGCGGCCGACCGCGCCTCGGCGCAGGAGAGCCTGTTTGGGGACTCAGCGGAGGCTTCACGCCCGCGCCTGCCGCGGGCCGAGCGCTGGGATCCGGTTCGTCAGCTCGACGAGGAGCTTGCGGCTGTCGGCTTCTACCTCAGCGGCCACCCCCTCGGCGACATGGCCGAGGTGCTGCGCCGCAACCGGGTGACGTTTTTCGTCGACGCCCAGGCGCAGGCCGCGGGCGGGATCGAGGCCTTTCGCATGGTCGGCGTGGTCCGCCGTCGGCAGGAGCGCACGTCCCAGCACAGCAGCGGCGGCAAGTTCGCTTTTGTCACCCTGTCCGACCCCAGCGGTGAATATGAGGTGCTGTTCCAGGCCGAGGTCCTGCGTCGGTGCCGCGATCTGCTCGAGCCCGGCCGGTCGATCGTCCTGACCGTGCGCGCCAAGGCGGGGGATGGCGAGGTGCGCTTCTTCGGCGAGGACGCCGAACCGCTCGAACGGGCCATCGAGAAGGTGGCCAGCGGTCTTCGCATCCATGTCTCGCCGGCGATCGCCCGTGTCGACGCCCTGAAGGCCCGTCTCAAGCCGGCCCCCACTGGCGGCGGGCCTGTGGTCTTCGTGGCCGCCTTCGCCGGCGGACGGGAGGTCGAAATGCGCCTTCCCGGGCGCTATCTGCTCGATCCGGCCGTGCGGGGCGCACTCAAGGTCGCCCCGGGTGTGGCTTTCGTCGAGGATCTTTGAAGCCGTCTAGGCCCGGCCGCGGCCGCCGCCTTGCTTTTCCCGGCCTCAGAGTCTAGGTAGCGCTTCATCACGCACGCGAAACGTTCGGCCAGACGCGGGTCTATCCCCGCGACGCGCCGTTCCGGTCCTTATCCTTCGGGAGGGGTTTGTTTCGCGGAGGCTCGAACCGGAAGAAGGAAAAAAGGTTCATGGCGCTACCCGAATTCACCATGCGTCAGCTGCTGGAAGCTGGCGCCCACTTCGGCCACCAGACCCACCGCTGGAACCCGAAGATGGAGCGTTACATCTTCGGCGCCCGCGCCAACATCCACATCATCGATCTGTCCCAGACGATGCCCTTGCTTCACCAGGCCTTGGTGAAGGTGCGTGAGGTCGCCGCGTCCGGCGGGCGGGTTCTGTTCGTCGGAACCAAGCGTCAGGCGGCCGATCCGGTTTCCGCCGCCGCCAAGCGCTGCGCGCAATACTACGTCAATCACCGGTGGCTGGGCGGCACGCTCACCAACTGGCGCACGATTTCGGGCTCAATCGCCAGGTTGCGGGAGCTCGAGGGCGTCCTCGACGGCGGCGACGGCGCCGGCCGCACCAAGAAGGAGCTGCTGCAACTCAACCGCGAACGCGACAAGCTTGAGCTGTCGCTGGGCGGAATCAAGGACATGGGTGGCATTCCCGACCTTATGTTCGTGATCGACACCAACAAGGAAGGCATCGCCATCCAGGAAGCGCGCAAGCTGAACATTCCGGTGATCGCCATCCTGGACACCAACTGCGACCCGCAGGGGATCACCTTCCCGATTCCCGGCAATGACGACGCCGCCCGCGCCCTGCAGCTCTATTGCGACCTGATGGCCGATGCCGTTCTGGACGGTCTCACCGAGGGCCAGGTGGCCATGGGTGTCGACATCGGCGCCGCCGAGGCTCCCCTCGAGCCGGCCCTGCGGATGACAGCGGCGATCGAACCCGGCGCCGAGGTGGATGCGCCGGCCGCGCCGGAACCGGAGCTTGAAGCGGCGTTCACGGGCGAAGCCCCGGCCGCCGTCGAGGAACCGGCCGTCGAAGGCTGAACACGACGGGGCGTCCGACCGCCCCGCCTTTGAACTGTGTCCCGCCCGCCGTCTGTTTCCGGCGGGCGATACTCGAATCCCTATGCGGAGCTTGAAAACTCATGGCTGAAATCACCGCCTCTCTGGTGAAGGCGCTGCGCGATAAGTCCGGCGTCGGCATGATGGACTGCAAGAAGGCCCTCCAGGAAACCGCCGGCGACATGGAGGCCGCGATCGACTGGCTGCGCGCCAAGGGCCTTTCGAAGGCCGCCAAGAAGGCCGACCGCGTCGCCGCCGAGGGCGTGGTCGCCGTCGTCTCCCGGGTTGATGGCGCGGGCATGACCGCGGCGGTGATCGAACTCAACGCCGAGACCGACTTCGTCGCGCGCAATGAAGGCTTCCAGGGCGCCGCCCGCAAGATCGCCGCAGCCGCCCTTGATGTGGACGGTGGGGTCGAAGTGCTGCGCGCCGCGCCGCTCGACGGGGCGACGGTGTCTGACGTGATCACCGGGCTCATCGCCACCATCGGCGAAAACATGCTGCTCCGCCGTTCGACGCGCTTCGCCGTCGGGCAGGGCGCGATCGGCGCCTATGTCCACGGCGCCGCCGCCGGCGCGGCCGACCTGGGTCGTATCGGTGTTCTCGTCGCCGTCGAAGGCGCCGGTGATCAGGCCGTCCTGCGGGAACTGGGCCGCAACATCGCCCTGCACGCGGCGGCGACGGCCCCCCTGTCGCTGTCGATCGACGAACTCGATCCCGCGGCGGTGGAACGCGAGCGCGCGATCTTCACCGAGCAGTCGATCGCCTCTGGCAAGCCGCCGTCGGTGGCCGAGAAGATGGTCGAGGGCCGCATCCGCAA